>NZ_JBJGXU010000005.1:0-169691 GCF_045447305.1 Pseudomonas sp. D47
ATCAGCCGTTATCGAAATAACGGATATTCACCCAGCAGCCCCTCAACAACCCGGCGTCAGGCCCTATAGGCCCGCATAAACAACCCCACCACCTCCTGCACATGCGCTTCGGCGGCTTCTTCACTCAGTTGCCCGCCACAGCCATACAGCAAACAGAAATTTGCCGTGCCCTTGAGCAGGCAAAAGAAGTGCTCGGCCGCCGTAAACGGTTTATCGATGCTCAGGGCGCCGCTCTGGTCGATGCGGCTGAGCAGGCGCTCCATGCCTTGCAGCATGCGCATGGGGCCGGCTTCAAAGAAGATCTGTGAGAGTTTCACGTCCTGATTGCCGGTGGTCATCATCAGGCGGTGCAGGTTTACCGACTCCTCGCTGTTGATCAGCCGATGAAAGCCGCGTGCGATGTTCAGCAGCACGGTGTCCACGGGCATGCCTGCGGGCAGCTCGAAATACATCACCGGCAACTGTTCCTCGCATTTCGCCACAACGGCGGCGGTGAACAAGGTCTCTTTGTCGGTGAAGTGGCTGTAGACGGTCAGTTTTGACACGCCGGCCTCAAGGGCCACGGCATCCATGCTGGTGCTGGCGTAGCCATTGCTCAAAAACAGGATTTTCGCTGCTTCGAGAATTGCCTGGCGTTTTGCCATGTCCTTGGGACGCCCGGGGCTATTGGTGTTTACAGGATTGTCGGACATTTTCACCTTTAATACTGGACTGGCGAGTTTGGTATTAATAACATGCCGGCAAGTATAATTATTCCTAGCTCCATTTGCGAAAGGTCCTTCAGCATGCGCAGCACTTTCCTGCCCCTTGCGTTGCCTGTCAGCCTGGTCTTCCTGTTGGCCGCTTGCGGCCATGAAGAAGCGGCCCAAACCACCATCCGCCCCGCTATGGTGGTGCAGCCGCAGCCCTCGGCGCAGGCGATGGACAGTTTCCCTGGCGAGGTGCGTGCCCGTTATGAGCCGGACCTGGCCTTTCGCATTGGCGGCAAAGTCAGCAAACGCCTGGTGGAGGAGGGTGAGCGGGTCAAGGCCAACCAACCGCTGGCCGAACTCGACCCACAGGACGTGCGCCTGCAACTGGAAGCCACCCGTGCCCAGGTCGCTGCCGCCGAGGCCAACCTGAGCCTGGTGCGCGCCGAGCGCGATCGCTACAAGACCCTGATGGACCGTCAGATGGTCAGCCGTTCCCAGTACGACAATTCCGAAAACCTCTACCGGGCAGGCGAAGCACGCCTGAAGCAGATCAAGGCCGAGTTCGACGTGTCCAGCAACCAGGCCGGTTACGCTGTGTTGCGTGCGCCCCAGGACGGCGTGGTTGCCAAGCGCGCGGTGGAAGTCGGCCAAGTGGTAGCGGCCGGCCAGACCGTGTTCACCCTGGCCACCGATGGCGAGCGTGAAGTCCTGATCAGCCTGCCGGAACAAGGCTTTGGCCGGTTCAAGATCGGCCAGCCGGTGTCGGTGGAATTGTGGAGCCAGCCCGACCAACGTTTTGCCGGGCGCATTCGTGAGCTGTCACCCGCTGCCGATCCGAAATCGCGCACCTTTGCCGCCCGCGTCGCGTTCACCGGCGGTAAAGTCCCGGCCGAACTGGGCCAGAGTGCCCGCGTATTCATACAGGCCGATGGCGTGATTGCGCTGTCGGTGCCGCTGTCGGCCCTGAGTGCGGAGAACGGCGCGTCCTACGTCTGGTTGGTGCAACCGGACAACACGCTCAAACGCACCCCGGTGCGCATCGGTGCTTTCGGTGAAAAAACTGTGCCGGTATTGGAAGGCCTGACCGCCACTGATTGGGTGATCGCAGCGGGCGTGCATGTGCTCCATGAGGGCCAGCAAGTGCGCCCGGTGGATCGCTCCAACCGTGTGGTGAATCTGGCGGCCAACAAGGAGTAGTCCCCGATGGGTTTCAATCTTTCCGAATGGGCGTTGCGTAATCGCCAGATCGTACTGTTCCTGATGATCCTGCTGGCGGTGGTCGGCACGCTGTCCTACACCAAGCTTGGGCAAAGCGAAGACCCGCCGTTCACCTTCAAGGCCATGGTGATCAAGACCAACTGGCCCGGGGCCACGGCTCAGGAAGTCTCGCGCCAGGTTACCGAGCGCATCGAGAAAAAACTCATGGAGACCGGCGAATATGAGCGCATCGTCTCCTTCTCGCGGCCCGGTGAATCCCAGGTCACCTTTATCGCCCGCGACTCGATGCACTCGGCGCAGATTCCCGACTTGTGGTACCAGGTGCGCAAGAAGATCAGCGACATTCGCCAGACCTTGCCGCCGGACATCCAAGGGCCGTTTTTCAACGATGAATTCGGCACTACCTTCGGCAATATCTACGCGTTGACCGGCGACGGCTTCGACTACGCCGTGCTCAAGGACTACGCCGACCGCATCCAGATTCAACTGCAACGCGTGCCGGATGTGGGCAAGGTCGAGTTGCTTGGCCTGCAGGATGAGAAGATCTGGATCGAGCTGTCCAACCTCAAGCTCGCCACCCTCGGCCTGCCGTTGGCCGCCGTGCAGCAGGCCCTGCAGGAGCAGAACGCGGTCTCGACCGCCGGCTTCTTCGAAACCCCGACCGAGCGCGTGCAACTGCGCGTGTCGGGCAACTTCAAGACAGTGGAGGAGATTCGCAATTTCCCGATTCGTGTGGGTGACCGCACCTTCCGTATCGGCGACGTGGCCGACATCCACCGTGGCTTCAACGACCCACCGGCACCGCGCATGCGCTACATGGGCGCGGACGCCATCGGCCTGGCCGTGGCCATGCGTGACGGCGGCGACATCCTGGTATTGGGCAAAGCCCTCGAAGGCGAATTCGCACGCCTGCAAAAGAACCTTCCGGCAGGTATGGAGCTGCGCAAGGTGTCGGACCAACCGGCAGCGGTGAAAACCAGCGTCGGCGAGTTCGTCCAAGTGCTGGCTGAAGCATTGGCCATCGTCTTGCTGGTGAGCTTCTTCTCCCTTGGCGTGCGCACCGGCATGGTCGTGGCTCTGGCGATTCCGCTGGTGCTGGCGATGACCTTTGCGAGCATGTATTATTTCGGCATCGGCTTGCACAAGATCTCCCTTGGCGCATTGGTATTGGCCCTGGGCTTGCTGGTCGACGACGCGATCATCGCCGTTGAAATGATGGCGATCAAAATGGAACAGGGTTACGACCGGCTCAAGGCCGCGAGCTTCGCCTGGACCAGCACCGCGTTCCCGATGCTCACCGGTACGTTGATCACCGCGGCGGGCTTCCTGCCGATTGCCACTGCGCAATCGAGCACCGGTGAATACACACACTCGATCTTCCAAGTGGTGACCATTGCGTTGCTGGCTTCATGGGTTGCCGCCGTGGTGTTTGTGCCCTACCTCGGAGAAAAGCTCTTACCGGATTTGGCGAAAATTCATGCCGCCAAACACGGCACCGATGGGCCAGATCCCTACGGCACACCGTTCTATCAGCGTGTAAGACGTCTGGTTAAATGGTGTGTGCGTCGGCGCAAAACCGTGATCGTGCTGACCCTGCTGCTGTTTATCGGCTCGGTCGCGCTGTTCCGTTTTGTGCCGCAACAGTTCTTCCCCGCCTCTGGTCGCCTGGAGTTGATGGTCGACCTCAAACTGGCTGAAGGCGCTTCCCTGAGCAACACCGCTGACCAGGTCAAACGCTTGGAAGCCTTGCTCAAGGAACACGCCGGCATCGACAACTATGTGGCCTATGTCGGCACTGGTTCACCGCGCTTTTACCTGCCATTGGACCAGCAGCTGCCAGCCGCCAGCTTCGCGCAATTTGTGGTGCTGGCGAAGACCATCGAGGAGCGCGAAAGCCTGCGCACCTGGTTGATCGAAACCCTCAACGAACAATTCCCCGAGCTGCGTTCGCGGGTCACACGCCTGGAGAACGGCCCACCCGTGGGCTACCCGGTGCAGTTCCGTGTGACCGGCGAACACATTGAAGAAGTCCGCGCCCTGGCGCGCAAAGTCGCGGCCAAAGTTCGCGAAAATACCCACGTGGTCAACGTGCACCTGGATTGGGAAGAACCGAGCAAGATCGTCTACCTCAATATCGACCAGGACCGTGCGCGGGCACTGGGTGTGAGCACCGCCAACCTGTCGAAATTCCTGCAGAGTTCACTCACCGGTTCCAGCGTTAGCCAGTACCGCGAGGACAACGAGTTGATCGAGATCCTCCTGCGCGGCACCGTGCACGAGCGCACCGAGCTGTCGTTGTTGCCGAGCCTGGCCGTGCCGACCGACAACGGCAAAAGCGTGGCGCTGTCGCAGATCGCCACCCTCGAATATGGCTTCGAAGAAGGCGTTATCTGGCACCGCAATCGCCTGCCGACGGTGACCGTGCGCGCCGATATCTATGGCAAGGAGCAACCGGCAACCCTGGTCCAGCAAATCCTGCCGACCCTCGAAGGTGTGCGCGCCGAACTGCCGGATGGCTATCTGCTGCAAGTCGGCGGTACCGTCGAAGACTCTGCCCGTGGCCAGAACTCGGTCAAGGCCGGGGTGCCGCTGTTTATCGTGGTGGTACTGACGTTGCTGATGCTGCAGCTGCGCAGTTTCTCACGCACCGCCATGGTGTTTCTGACGGCGCCGCTGGGCTTGATCGGCGTGACGTTGTTCCTGCTGGTATTCCGCCAACCCTTCGGCTTTGTCGCCATGCTCGGGACCATCGCGTTGTCGGGGATGATCATGCGTAACTCGGTGATCCTGGTCGACCAGATCGAACAAGACATCAAGGCTGGCCTGGCGCCGTGGCAAGCGATCATCGAAGCCACCGTGCGACGCTTTCGCCCGATTGTGCTGACGGCCCTGGCGGCGGTGCTGGCGATGATTCCACTGTCACGCAGCGTGTTCTTCGGGCCAATGGCCGTGGCGATCATGGGCGGGTTGATTGTGGCGACGGCGTTGACGCTTTTGTTCCTGCCGGCACTTTACGCGGCATGGTTCCGCGTCAAGAAGGACGCACACTAGTTTCCTGGGGGGAGGCGTGAAGGCTTTTCGGTTGAGGAGGAGGGGGCGTGGGAAAAGCCTGAAATCCGATAGCTGCCGTTAATGCCTGAATGTCTCCCAGGTGTTTATTTAAAAAAGGGCAGTTTTTTATCAACGGTTTTAATAATCGATGTGTTGGTATCGGCTAACGGTGTAATGCGTTGCAGTGTGTGGTCAAGGTGGTTGACGGATTCGGTATACAGATGACAGACAAAACTGTCCTCTCCGGTAATTTTGTAACAAAGAATACACTCGGCCATTTCTGACAGTAGTTGTTCCACTTCTTGAAACTTTCCAGTGAGCGGTTTTATCCGTACAAGTGCCTGTAGCGCAAACCCCAGGGCCTGCGCGTCCAACTCCACGCTGAACCCCGTTATAACGCCCGCGACCTCCAGGCGCTTGAGGCGCTCGCTGCATCCTGGGGCGGAAAGCCCCACCTGCCGACTAAGCGCACGGATAGACGCGCGGGCGTTCTGGTGCAGGGCAACAATCAGCGCGCGATCAACGGGGTCGAGTGTCTGATCGTTTTTTGTAAGCCTTTTCATTAGATGGACCTTACGAACATTGATGAAATAGCGTGAAAATCTTACATACCACAGATCCATCAAAAAAAAATGGATTTTTAGGAAATCCCTACCTATTGTTTTGCCTGCAGTCATACGCAGTACTGTGCTGCTATTTCAACTTGATCTATTTGTCGAGGGATTGAAATGAACGATGTACTTGATGAGGCTCGCCTGAAAAAACACCATGATAATAACTTTCCCGAAGAGCGAATGTTTTCACTGCGTCATGAGTTTGCGCGCAATGGGTTTATACAGTTGCGCGATATTGTCGATGACGGTGTGCGCGAAAAGATAACGGCTGCCGTCAATAGTTTGATCGAGCACCCACTTGAACGTCGTGACTTGCATTTGGCAACGACCGATAACACGCCGCGCTACATGAGTGTGGTACGCAGTGAATTTATCGCTGAGAACAGCCCGCTGATCAACACGCTGTCGAAGTCCGAAGTGCTGCTCGATACCTTATCCGTGATCGCAGGTACCCGTGTTGTCCCCTCCGTCTCCAGGGACGAGGAGTATTTGATCACCAAGCAGGAACGCAAAGGTGATACCCACGGCTGGCACTGGGGCGATTACAGCTTCGCGCTGATATGGATTATCGAAACACCGCCGATTGCCAAGGGAGGAATGCTGCAATGCGTGCCTCATACCTCGTGGGACAAAGCCAACCCGAGGATTCACGAGTTGCTGTGCAGTAACCCGATTGCGACGTACGGCTTTAAGACTGGGGATATTTATTTCCTGCGCACCGACACCACGCTGCATCGCACCATTCCACTCAATGAAGATGCCACCCGGATCATCCTCAACATGACGTGGGCGGCTGAAAAAGACCTTGTCCGAAATCTGCACGGCAATGATCGCTGGTGGGAAGACCAGCATGCAGAGGCCGCTAAAAACCTGACGTAAAACGCGGCTGTCTGGTTGTTACATAAACCCACGGGATCATGATCATGCATGACATTCACTGTCTCCGGCGCGCTAATGCCTTGCTCAAACAGGCGCAATCACACTCAGCCATGGCCGATCTGGTCCGGGCGGCAGTCGTTCGAAATGAACAGTGGCGCGCTCAGCAGTGCATCAATCTCGTGGCTGCTGAGTCACCTACCAGCCCGTCCGTGCGCGCGCTGCTGTCCAGTGAAGTCGGCACGCGTGCATCGGGCGGGAATATCGGACGTGACAACCGGTTTTTCTCCGGCATGAAGAATATCGACGAGCTGGAATCGCTGTGCGTGGAACTGCTGAAAATGACGTTGCGCGTCGAGCACGCCGATCATCGATTGATGGGCGGAATGGCGGCTGTCATGGCCGCCTACACGGCACTGGCGCGGCCCGAGGACAATGTTATGACCGTCCCGGTGATCAGGGGCGGTGATACCAGCAATCGCACCAATGGGCCGCCCGGTGTGCGTGGGCTCAAGGTGTGGGACATTCCCTTTGTGCACAAAACTGCGGACATCGACCTCACACGTTTCAGCGAAGTCGCCCAGGCCCTGAAGCCTGCGGTGATTGGGTTGGGTATGACGCTGACCTTGTTTCCGCTGCCCCTGGCCGATATCAAAGGGATCGTTTCACCCTGGGATGGAAAGGTCTATTTCGACGCGGCCCACCAACTGGGCCTGATCAGCGCCGGTTTGTTTCAGGACCCGTTGGCAGAGGGCGCCGACCTTATGACAGGCTCTTCTGGTAAGACATTCAGTGGCCCCCAGGGCGGAGTCATCGCATGGAACGATGCAGCATTGACCGCGCCTCTGCACGACGCCATTTTCCCCACCCTGACCGGCAGCCACCAGATCAACCGCGTGGCTGCATTGGCGGTGGCTGCCACCGAGATGTTGGCGTTCGGGCAGGTTTATATGAAGCAAGTGGTGAGCAACGCACAGGTGTTGGCGCTGGAGCTGGACCGTAGAGGCGTGACCGCCTTCTATCGAGAGCAGGGATACACCCGAACCCATCAGATCGTGATTGATTCCAAACCCTTTGCCAGCGGTCGCGAAGCTGTGCAGTGCCTGGAGGCGGCCAATATCATCGCCAACGAGATGCCGCTGCCCTGGGACACCGACCCTTACAGAGAAACGGGCATTCGACTGGGCACCGTTGAAGCCACACGTCTAGGCATGAAAGAGCCCGAGATGGCCTGGATCGCCGAGCAGATAGCCAAGGTACTGCTGCACAAAGAGGACCCGATGGCGGTTGCCAATGGTGTGATCGACTTCATGAAAAACCATAGGACCGTCTATTACTGTCACGAAAATGGACTGCCCCGCTAAGTCGTCGCGAGCGCTGTTGTGGAGGATTCATCGATGCCCGATTCCCCGCTTTCCATGTACCAGGCGACATTCACCTTTACCGTCGCAGCCATCGCCTTACTCGCAAGCCCTGGCCCCGCTACCCTGGCGTTGGCGGCGAGTGGGGCAGCCTATGGGATGAAGCGCTCGATGCGGTTTTTCCTCGGCATCACGCTGGGGTTAGTCATTGCCATGGCATGGGTTGCCACGGGCCTGTATGTGGTCTTGCACAGCTTCCCGGTACTGGCCACGGCACTGGCGGTTATTTCCATTGTTTATATTTTTTGGCTGGCCTATCGCATTGGTACTGCGCCGCCCATAAACGACGAACAGTCCGTCATCACGCCGGGATGGGGTGCCGGATTTGTGTTGGGGGCTGCGAACATAAAAGCGTATGCCGCGTTTGCGGCGTTGTTGGGCAGTTTTACCTTGGGCGCGACACCCGCCTGGGAACAGGCTGTAAAAGCGTTTATCTGTCTATTGGTGTGCGTGGTATTCGACTTTTTGTGGCTCTTAGCGGGCAGCAAGATGCGTAGGTTATTTATCCATCCCACGTGGAGTCGACGACTTAACGTAAGCTTCGCAATTCTGATGGTAGCGACGGTCGCCTGGTCATTCACATTGACGTAGTCGCACTGACGCAGAGTCATTTGCGGCCGAGGATAATCCCCATGTTTGGGACCGTTTCTGCATTGCTGTTACTGCTGGTCGTGCCGGGGCCGACGAACACCCTGTTGATGCGTGCGGGGTTGCTGTTTGGGTTTGCCGCGTCGTGGCGCATGGCATTTATCGAATGCCTGGCTTATCTGCTTCAGGTCTCTGCCTGGGGGGCGGCGTTGTTCTACCTTTCGGCCTGGTCTCCATGGGCCGTAAAAGCCACGCAATTAGTGGCTGTCTGCTACTTGCTCAAGCTTTCTTACACGTTGTGGCAACGTCACAACAGCGCCGTCGATTCGAGCCGTGACCGTTTCTCCGGCCTGTACTTCTTCTGGCTCACCGTGATGAACCCAAAAGGCTTGCTGATCGTTTCGTTTATCGCACCGCTCAGCGCCTTTACCTCGTTGCAAGGCTATGTCGGGTTCATGGCCACGCTCGCGCTGGTGGTGATACCTGTAGGGTCTGCCTGGATCGTGCTGGGCAGTCGCTTCGAAGGGGGGCAGCAGGCGTGGTTGACGCCGTTGAAGATCAACCGCGCGACGTCCGTGGCGATCGGCTGTTTTGCCACGCTCATGATGGGGCGGTTGGCGGACTCGGTTATTCATTGATTTACATGCCGATGCAAAGCGGCATCGAGTCATGTGGAACGCTCACCTTTTTTACTCCACTCAGAAATGCCTGATGGACAGGCACAGGTTTCGACTTTGCCTGTTGGCGGTCGAGGCTATTTCAATGAGTTAATGGAGTGTTACATGTCTTTTTTTAATGCGATTGCTGCTTTCAAAGGTGCGTTTCTTGGGGCTTTGTTGGGCAATACTGTGTCCCCTCGAGGGTCTGAGCCGGCAAGGCCGCGCACGCCAGTGTCTGGGCAACCCAACATTGGCCACACTCATCCATCCCAGCCAGCCGTCGGTCATACCCACCCTGCCAAACCGCATCACCACACGCCGCACCTGCACCCGTTTGCGGTCAGTGAGCATCAGTTGCCCTACCAGCCTTTGTCCCCGCTTTTTTCGCTGAACCGCTAAGAGGCTTAGCCTGAAACAACTGCGCCAAGGCCCGTGATAAGCGGCCTTGGCGCAGTGATTGATGCACAGTGTTGAGGTTTACAGCGCGCCAAACACCTTCTTCGCCAGGCTGGTGGCCGCCGCCGCCGGGTTCTTGCGAATGGTTTCTTCCTGCTGCGCGATCATCTTGAACAAGCCGTCCAGCGCCTGTTCGGTCACGTAGCTTTCGACGTTGGCACTTTTGGCATCAACTGCGCCAAACGCTGCCGCCTTGCCGGCCAAAGCGTTGTACTGCTGGGCGACGCCGACCTTGTCGGTGGCGGCCTTGACGATCGGCAGGAACTTGGCCCGGATCTCTTCACGGCTGCTTTTGTTCAGGTATTGCGTGGCCGAGTCCTGGCCTCCAGTGAGAATGCCCTTGGCGTCGGTCACGCTCATGTTCTTCACAGCATTGACCAGGATCGGTTGAGCCTGGGTCACGGCGGTTTCTGCCGCTTTGTTCATGCTGGTTTCCAGTTGCGTGACCTGATCACCCATGCCGAACATTTTCAGTTTGTCGGCGACTTTGCCCAGCTTGCCGGGCAGGCCGATCTTCACTTCGGGGTTGCTGCTGAATCCACCGGGTTTGCCCAGTTGTTTCACGGCGATCTGTGCGCCTTGGGTCAGTGCATCCTTGAGGCCGCCGCTGGCGTCACCTTGGGACAGGCTGCCAAGGTCCAGGGCCATGGCGTTGGCACCGAACAACAGGCCGGCGCACAGGGCAGTGAGGCGAAGGGAGTTACGGAGCATGAGCGCTTCCTTTAAAAATGGACTGATCAGTGTGCGACCGCATCAACCCGCAGGCGCAGCGGTTGTGGGTCTTGGCCGTTGAGCTGCACCGCGTGCCGTTCGGTGGTGATAAACAGTAGCTTGCCATCCAGCTCGATGCGAGCGCTCACCGAGTAAGTGTGGCCGGGCTTGATCTGGGCCGGGTCGTAGCTCAGGTGAAACGCCAGCGGCACTTGGCCTTTGACCGGGCCTTTCTGTTCGGCGAGGGTCACGGCCGGGGCGTCCATCAAGGACACGTCTTGCAGGCTGACGCTCAGGGTGGCGGCGGGCGGCAGCGCGATGCGTTGCAGGTAAAACACTTCGCCGTCGAGGCTGGCCTTTGGGGCTGGGGTCATAGATTGGCAGGCTCCGAGCAGGGCGGTCAGGCCCAGGAGGATGATCTTTTTCATGGTACAGCTCCTTTTCAACGGCGCCGGAAACCGCCCGACGCCTCATTCAATCTAGCGGCTTTCTTCAGGTTTGACAGCTTGAGCTTCGGCTGGCGCCTCGGCTGCGCCATCCACGCGATGCAAGGCCACTTGGCGGATCGACAGGCGAATATCGGCCGGCAGCACGCGTTTGGCCGCACCTTCGGCCAATTCACCGAGCAGGTCGTGGTAGCTCAACTTGCCCGCCTCATCGCGGCGCAACACATCTTGCTCCAGCAACGTCTGGATAAAATGTCGGAAAAGGCTCTTGTCGAAGAACTCTGGGGCGTTGAGACCGTGCAGGATCGACAGGCGCTGGGCCATGATCGTGCACAGGTCTTCCAGCTCTTCGGCGCTGATGCTGTTCTGGCCGCTGTTGAGCAGCAGCGAGATCGCCATGTAGAAGCGTTGCAGCGTTTGGGCGATGCTCTTGGACAGCAGCGTCAGCAGCACAAAATGCCGTGAGCTCGGGGCTGGGCGAAGGTACACGTCATTCTCGAAGCGCAGCAGGCCTTGTTCAACGAATGCCTCAAGCCATTGGTCGACCACCGCGTCCAACTCGTCCAGTGACCAGCGGATAAACAGCTCCGATTGCAGGTACGGGTAGAGCGCGCGGGTGTAGCGCAGGATCTGTTCGCGGCTCATGCGCGAGCTGCTCTGGAAGAAGCTCGCCAGCAACGCCGGCAGGGCGAAGATGTGCAGCACATTGTTGCGGTAATAGGTCATCAGGACGGCGTTCTGCTCGTCCAAGTACAAAATCTTACCCAGTGCGTCGCTCTGTTCCGACAGCAGGTCCATGTCCTTGACGTGCTTGATCAGGGCCAAGCCATCGCCTTCCGGCAAGGTGGTATGGGGCGAATAGGGCACGCGGCGCAGCAGCGCCAGGTACAGGTCCAACTGGCGCGCCATGGCCTGTTCATCCAAGGCCAGGCGCGTGGTGGAGAGCAGCGCCAAGGCCACCAGGTTCACCGGGTTCACCGCAGCGGCTTCGTTCAAGTGGCGGGCCACCTGTTCGCCGAGGCGGTTGGTGGTTTCGTTGAGCCATGCCGGTTTGTAGTTCGGGCCCAGCTCCTGGGCGCGCCAGTCGGGTTGCTCGGCGTCGAGGAACTCGGCCAGTTTGATCGGCTCGCCGAAGTTGACCGCGACCTGGCCAAAGCGCTGCTTGAGCGCGCCGACCACCTTGAAAATATCGAAGATCGACTCTTTCTTCTTGCTCGCGCCGCGCAGCTCGCCAAGGTAGGTGCGGCCTTCCAGCACACGTTCATAACCGATATACACCGGCACAAACACGATCGGCATGCGCGAGGAGCGCAAGAAACTGCGCAGGGTGATCGCCAGCATCCCGGTTTTCGGTTGCAGCATGCGCCCGGTGCGCGAGCGCCCGCCTTCGACGAAGTACTCCACCGGGAACCCCTTGGTGAACAGGGTGTGCAGGTATTCGTTGAACACCGAGGTGTACAGCGGGTTGCCCTTGAAGGTGCGGCGCATGAAAAACGCGCCGCCACGACGCAGCAGGCTGCCGATCACCGGCATGTTCAAGTTGATACCCGCGGCGATGTGCGGCGGGGTCAAACCGTTTTTGAACAGCAGGTAGGAGAGCAGCAGGTAGTCGATATGGCTGCGGTGGCAAGGCACGTAGATCACCTCATAACCTTGGGCAACCTTTTGCACACCTTCGCTGTTATTAACCTTGATGCCGTCGTAGATCTTGTTCCAGAACCAGCTCAGCACCACTTCGAGGAAGCGAATCGCGGTGTAGGTGTAGTCCGAGGCGATCTCGTTGCCGTATCGCAGTGCCAGGGCCTTGGCTTTTTCCGGGGAAATCTTTTCGCGTTCGGCTTCATCCAGGATGGCTTGGCGCACCAGTGGCATGTTCACCAGGCCTTTCACCAGATTGCGGCGGTGCGACAGGTCCGGGCCGATTACCGCAGTTTTCAGGTTACGAAAGTGCACCCGCAGGATGCGTTGGGCCATCCGCACGGTGCGTTCGTGACCTTTATTGTGCTCGATCAATTCACGCAGGTTGATAGGCGCGGAGAATTGCACACGAGTCTTGCGCCCCAGGATCAGGATGCTCAACAACCGGCGCAGGCGCCCGGTGACGGCCCAGCTGTCGGCAAACAGCAGTTTCCACGGGCTGGACTCGCTCTCGGGCGACTGCCCCCAGAACACGCTGACGGGAATGATTTGTGCATTCTCTTCGGCGTGTTCGCTCAGGGTGTTGACCAGCCGGTTCAGGGTCGGCGGCGCGCCGCGCTTGTCCTGACGGCCGAGCCAGTCGGGCTCCGGCGTGAGGTAGAAGAACGCCGTCGGTTCGATCAGCGGGCCTACCGATACCGGCAGCACCGGGCGCGGCAGGCCGGCCTTGGTGCACTCGGTATCGACCACGGCCAATTCGGTGAGGGAGGGCGATTGCAGGACGTAGAACACCGGCCGGCTGCGGTCCAGGTTAAGGGTTAGGGACGACTGGTTGATCGTCTCGGAGCGAACCCAGAGGTACAACAGTCGGCGCAAGGTGCCAAACACTAGACGGCGGAACGGGGAGCGGGTCATAGGCGTGCTGCTTCAAGTGGAAAAAACCGAGCAGGTGCTCGGGCGGGTAGTGTGCCGTATTCGCCGAAAATCGGCAAAAAAGCAGCGATGTAAACTTGAGTTGATCGTTTTTGAGCCTGTCTTATACTCGGCAGTTCAATGCGAGCGACTCAACAATAAAAGCATGTGGGAGTAAAACAGATGGCAACGCGCGAAACCGGCAATGTGAAGTGGTTCAACGATGCAAAAGGCTACGGCTTTATTCAGCGTGAGGACGGCAAGGATGTGTTTGTACACTACCGCGCCATTCGCGGTGACGGCCACCGCTCGTTGGCCGAAGGCCAGCAGGTGGAATACGCCGTGGTGACCGGCGAGAAGGGGTTGCAGGCGGAGGATGTAGTGGGGCTGTAAGGCAGACCACATCCTGCCTTGATAACCCAATCAACGGTGGGAGCTGGCTTGCCAGCTCCCACATTGATTGGGTTTGCAGGTTTAGATCAGGCGGTTTTCCAGGTGATCTCTTCTTCACCGTCCACGCTGATACGCATCCAGCGATCGGCGCTTTCTTCACCTTCTTCCTCAACCCACGTACCCGGCGCGCAGCGCACTTCTACGTTCAGCGCGGCAAACGCAGCGCGGGCGCAGGCGATGTCGTCGTCCCACGGGGTCTGGTCGCTTTCCAGGTACAGGCTGTTCCACTTGCCTACTGCCTTAGGCAGCCAGGTAACCGGCACGCTGCCGGCTATACACTTGTAGGTTTGGCCTTTCTGGACCCAGTCGGTGCACGGGCCCAGGGCGGCGCCCAGCCAGGCGGCGATGGCCTTGTGGTCGACGTCGGCGTCCTTCAGGTAAATCTCGATATCAGGTTGGCGCATGGATGTTCCTCGTTGCGGGATTCGAAAATCCATTCGCGGATACTTAAAAGTGGGTTATTGAAGCACGAAATAATCGTAGCGCATCGACACCGTGACCTGCAGCGGCTCGGCAGCCTCGATCACTTCGGTGCGGCGCTCGGCACTTGCGCGCCAGCCGTGGGGCGTCATCGCCAGCAGGTTGGCGCGGTCCTTGGGTTCGGCCAGGCTCAGGGTGAACTCAAGGGTTTCGCTATGCGCCAGGCTCATGCCGTCCGGCACCAGGGCCAAATGCTTGTCGTCGGTGTATTCGCGTACCTCGTCGTACAAACGCTCGCGCAACTCCATCAGGTGGCCGGCGGTCGGGCCGACCTTCATCAGGCCGCCGCCGGGGCTGAGCAGGCGCTTGGCCTCTTCCCAATCCAGGGGGCTGAAAACGCTGGCGAGAAATTGGCAACTGCCCGAGGCCAGTGGCACACGCGCCATGCTGGCGATCAACCAGGTCAGCGCCGGGTTGCGCTTGCAGGCACGTTTGACCGCTTCCTTGGAGATATCCAGCGCATAGCCGTCGGCATGGGGCAGGGCCTCGGCGATCTGCGCGGTGTAGTAACCCTCGCCACAACCGATGTCGACCCAGCGCTGCGGCGCGCGTTCGGCGGCCAGTTCCGCAAGGCGCTTGGCCACCGGCGCGTAGTGCCCGGCGTTGAGGAAGTCGCGGCGCGCCTCGACCATGGCCAGGTTATCGCCGGGGTCGCGGCTGTTCTTGTGCTGCACCGGCAACAGGTTCAGGTAACCCTGGCGCGCACGGTCGAAACGGTGCCCGACCGGGCAGGCCACGCCATTGTCCACCGCGTTGAGCGGTGCGCTGCAAATGGGGCAAGCGAGCATCAGGCGAGCAACTTGATCAGGGTCTGGTAGTAGATTTCGGTCAGCACATCAAGGTCACTGGCCAGGATACGTTCGTTGACCTGGTGAATCGTCGCGTTGACCGGGCCCAGTTCAACGACCTGAGTGCCGAGGGTGGCAATGAAGCGCCCATCGGACGTGCCGCCGCTGGTGGATGCCTTGGTCTCACGACCGGTAATCGCCTTGATGCTGGCGGAAACCGCATCCAGCAGAGCGCCCGGTTCGGTGAGGAACGGCAGGCCCGACAGCGCCCACTCCACGTGCCAGTCCAGGCCATGTTTGTCGAGAATCGCCGCAACGCGCTGTTGCAGGCCTTCGACGGTGGATTCGGTGGAGAAGCGGAAGTTGAACACCGCCGTCAGGTCACCGGGGATCACGTTGGTGGCGCCGGTGCCGGAATTGAGGTTGGAAATCTGGAAGCTGGTCGGCGGGAAGAAGGTGTTGCCGTCATCCCAATGCTCGGCGGCGAGTTCCGCCAAGGCCGGGGCGGCCAGGTGGATCGGATTCTTCGCCAGATGTGGGTAGGCCACATGGCCTTGCACGCCGCGAACGGTCAGGGTCGCGCCGAGGGAGCCGCGACGGCCGTTCTTGACCACATCGCCCACCAGCGTGGTGCTCGACGGCTCGCCGACGATGCACCAGTCCAGGCGCTCCTTGCGGGTGGCCAGGCGCTCGATCACGGCTTTGGTGCCGTGGTGCGCCGGGCCTTCTTCATCGCTGGTGATCAAAAAGGCCACCGAGCCTTTGTGGTCCGGGTAGTCGCTGACGAAACGCTCGGCCGCCACCAGCATGGCGGCCAGGCTGCCTTTCATGTCCGCCGCGCCACGGCCGCAGAGCATGCCGTTTTCATCGATCAACGCGTCGAACGGGTCGTTTTGCCAGGCCTGCACCGGGCCGGTCGGCACCACGTCGGTGTGGCCGGCAAAGCACAGCACCGGGCCGTCATGCTTGCCATGGGTGGCCCAGAAGTTGTCCACATCTTCGATGCGCATCGGCTCCAGCGCAAAGCCGGCGTCGCCCAGGCGCTGCATCATCAGCTTCTGGCAGTCGGCGTCGATCGGCGTCACCGAGGGGCGACGGATCAGGTCGATAGCGAGTTGAAGGGTCGGCGAAAGGTCGGCGTGGGCCGTCATGGGAAAACTCCGGGAAGCGTGTAATGGGCGCTGGACGAATGTGGAATACAGAACCTGAATCGGCGCAGGTTCAATGTGGGAGCTGGCTTGCCTGCGATAGCATCGCCGCGGCGTACCTGCCAGACCGCGGCGTCTGCATCGCAGGCAAGCCAGTTCCCGTAGAAAGCAGGGCTAGGCCAAGTCTCACAAAACGGCCGTTATCTTATAGCAAAACGGCGGCCAGAGGCCGCCGTTTAGTGCATTGCGCAAGTTTTTACTCAGCCGTTGCCGGCTCAACCGCTGGCGCAGGTTTTGGCAACGACGACAGGAACGCCATGATCAGCGCAGCTACGTACGGCAGCGATTGCACCAGCAGCATCACCACCCAGAAGCGTATGTCATTGCTCGGCAGGCCCTGCACCAGGTAGATCCCCAGCGCCGCGCCCCACAACAGCAGCATGATGAACATTTCTTCGCGAGCTTCGGAGATCGCTACCCAGAAGCCGTGGTTATCCGCGTTTTTCGGTGTACGAAAGAACGGAATACTGGTGGTGAAGAAGCCATACAGCACCGCCTTGGCGATGGTGTGGGACAACGCCAAACCGGCCAGCGCCGCGCAGAACGCATCTTTCAAGTTCACACCCACCGCACGGCGGTAGAGGAAAACGATCTTGCCAACCTTGAACACGAACAGCGCCAATGGCGGGATCGCGAAAATCAGCAACGGCGGGTCGACACGGGTCGGCACGATGATCATCGCCGCCGACCACAACAGCGCGCCGACGGTGAAGAAGATGTTCATGCCGTCTGCGACCCACGGCAACCAGCCCGCGAGGAAGTGGTAGCGCTGGCCACGGGTCAGCTCGGTGTCTTTGCCGCGCAACAGGCTGGCGGTGTGGCGCTTGATGATCTGTATCGCACCGTAGGCCCAGCGGAAACGCTGCTTCTTGAAGTCGATAAAGGTATCCGGCATCAAGCCTTTGCCGTAGCTGTCGTGGTAATACGCCGCCGACAGGCCTTTCTCGAACACACGCAGGCCCAGTTCGGCGTCTTCACAGATGCACCAGTCGGCCCAGCCGAGTTCTTCGAGCACCGAGCGCCGGGTCATGGTCATGGTGCCGTGCTGGATGATCGCGTCGCGGTCGTTACGGGTGACCATGCCGATATGGAAGAAGCCTTTGTATTCCGCGTAGCAGAGCTTCTTGAAGGTACTTTCGTTCTGGTCGCGGTAATCCTGCGGCGACTGCACCACGGCGATTTTCGGGTCGGCGAAGTGCGGCACCATGTGCTTGAGCCAGTTTGGCGACACGCAGTAGTCCGAGTCGATCACCGCGATCACTTCGGCATCCTTGGCGGTGTGCGGGATCAGGTAGTTCAGTGCGCCGCCCTTGAAACCGGCCAGGGGCGAGACGTGGAAGAACTTGAAGCGCGGGCCGAGGGTTTCGCAGTAGTCGCGCACCGGTTCCCACACCGCAGGGTCCTTGGTGTTGTTGTCGATGATCAGGACTTCGTAGTCCGGGTAATCAAGGGCAGCCAGGGCGTCGAGGGTCTGTTTGACCATCTCCGGCGGCTCGTTGTAGCACGGCACATGGATCGACACTTTCGGGCGGTAGTCCGAATCGCCTTCCACCGGCAGAAATTCACGCCGGCGTTTGTGGGTCCACACGGCTTCTGCCAGTTCGTGGGCCTCGGTCAGCAACACGATAAACACGCCGAGGGCGCCGAGTGCCAGCAAGATACCGACGGTCACGCTGAACCAGGTGCTGTATTGCTGGCTGTAGTCGTAGCCGATCCACACCAGTACCGATCCACACAGGAACGCGATAAAAGTCAGGAACGTACGGCCACGCTGGCGCAGCGACGAGCCGTCGATCATCAGCAGGGTCAGCGACAGCAGCGCAAGCACCACCGAGCCGATGGCCAGCACCCGCCACTGCGGGATCGCGACTACTGGGCCTTCAAAGTTGAATTTCTGCTGGCGCGCTGCGTTGTACACGCCCCAATAAGCGCCCGCCGAGCCTTCGTCGCTGACTTTCCACGGCTGGTCGAACGCCTCGATCACGAAGTAGTTATAGCCTTGGCGGTTCAGCTTGTTGACCAGCGTACGCAGGTAAATCGCCTGGTCTGCCGGGGACGTTTCATTACCCCCGCGCATACGGCCGTTACTCGGCCAGCCAACTTCCGACAGCAGCAGCGGCTTTTTCGGGAACAATTTCTTCAGGTCCCGGGCGCGGTCGAGTACGTACTGGCCGGCCTTGTCCATCGGAATAAATTCCCAGAACGGCAGGATGTGCGCGGCGATCAGGTCGACGTGCTTGGCCAGCTGTGGGTTCTTTTCCCAGATGTGCCATTGCTCGGACGTCGTCACCGGCACTTTCACGGCGCCGCGCACGCGGTCCAGCAGCACAATCAGCGCTTCAGGGGTGATTTCTTCACGGAACAAGGCTTCGTTACCGACCACCACCCGCACCACGCTGCGCGAGCTGTTGGCCAGTTCGATGGCGCGTTGGATCTCGCGCTCGTTACGTTCCAGGTCCGGGCTGATCCAGATACCGAGGGTCACGCGCAGGCCGAACTCTTCCGCCAGCTTAGGGATGTCCCCCAGGGTGCCGTCGACCGAGTAGGTACGGATGTTGTCCGTCATCTTGCTCATGATTTCGAGGTCGCGACGCATTTCTTCGTCGCTTGGGTACTGGTCTTTCTGCGGGAACTGGCCTTGCTGGAACGGCGAGTAGGAGAACCCGGAGATTTGTTCAGGCCAGTTGGGGGCAGTGACCGGGCGGTTGATCAGCGCCCAGAAGCCGGTGAACAGCGCGGCAATTGCCAGCACCACTACCAGGTTGAGTCCAAATTTACGCGATGACATGGCTATTTCGGGTTCCAAAAGGTGTGGAACGAAAAGAGGTGTCGGCCTACACCGAACGGCGCGCATCCTACACCGGCCGTTCCCTGAGCGTACAGCAGACAGAGAAAAGCCGGACGTTAGTCAGCGAAAGACCATCGAAGTTCTTTACTTGTAGCTTGTCGCTTCGATCTTGTCGCCGTGTAGTCCATAATGCGCGCCGGTTTTTGGGGTAATGGTCATGAGCACAGAAGATCCGCGGTTTGCAGGCGTCGCCCGCTTATATGGCATTGAAGGCCTGGAACGCTTGAAGGCGGCCCATGTGGCGATCGTCGGCGTCGGCGGCGTGGGCTCGTGGGCGGCGGAAGCCATGGCCCGTTGCGGGGTGGGCGAAATTTCGCTGTTTGACCTGGACGATGTGTGCGTCAGCAACAGCAACCGCCAGTTGCACGCCCTGGACAGCACGGTGGGCAAGCCCAAGGTCGAAGTTATGGCCGAACGCCTGCGCAGCATCAACCCGGATTGCACCGTGCATGCGGTGGCGGACTTCGTCACGCGAGACACCATGGCCGAGTACATCACCCCGAACATTGATTGCGTGATCGACTGCATCGACGCCGTCAACGCCAAGGCCGCGCTGATTGCCTGGTGCAAGCGCCGCAAGATCCAGATCATCACCACCGGCGGCGCGGGCGGGCAGATCGACCCGACGCTGATCCAGGTCTGCGACCTGAACCGCACCTTCAACGACCCATTGGCCTCGAAAGTGCGTTCTACGCTGCGCCGTGACTATGGCTTCTCGCGCACCGTGACCCGCCATTACAGCGTGCCGTGTGTGTTTTCCACCGAGCAGCTGCGCTACCCGAAGCCGGACGGCAGCATCTGTTTGCAGAAGAGTTTTGTCGGCGATGGGGTGAAGCTGGACTGCGCCGGTGGGTTTGGCGCGGTGATGATGGTGACAGCCACCTTCGGCATGGTGGCGGCGACGAAGGCGGTGGACAAGATCGTGGCGGGGGTACGCAGGCCTTCAGAGCGGGTCAAGCCCGCCTGAATTTCACTTAAATGTGGGAGCAGGCAAGCCAGCTCCCACATTTAGTTTTATATGAGGCTTAATTCGCGCATGCGCAGCAGGACTGCATTGAGGCCATTGCTGCGCGAAGGTGACAACTGGCGGGAAAGCCCCAACTGAGTGAACCAACCCGGCAAATCGACCGCCTGCAACTCGGCCGCCGACAGCCCATTAACCCGCGCCAGCAACAACGCCACCAGCCCTCGAATCATGCGCGCATCGCTGCTCGCTGCGAACTGCCAATGGCCGTCCTGCAAACGGCCCACCAACCACACCAGGCTTTCGCAGCCCTGCACCAGGTTGGCTTCAACCTTGTCCTCATCCGCCAAAGCCGGCAGCCGCTCGCCCCATTGCATCAGCATGCGCGCACGTTGCTCCCAGCTGCCTACCGCCTGAAAAGCCTCCAGCGCGGCCACTGCTTCCACCGGCAGGCTCATCGCAACATATCCAACGCCTGGTCCAGCGCTTCAAAGAAGCGTTCCAGGTCATCGGAGTCGTTGTACAGCGCCAGGGACACACGGATCGCCCCGGTCAAATGCATCGCCTTGAGCAATGGCATTGCACAGTGATGGCCGGCACGCACGGCGATGCCTTGCTCGGTCAGCAGGTGCGCAAGGTCGGCGTTGTGCACGCCTTCCACCACAAAGCTTGCCAGCGCCACCTGCGGCGAGCCCAATACGCGAACGCCTTTGCGCGCGGTCAGCCCGCGTAGCAGGTAGTCATGCAGCGCCGCTTCATGGGCGACCACGGCGGTTTGATCCAGCGAGCTGAGGTAATCCAGGCTGGCGCCCAGGCCGATCACGCTGGCAATCGGCGGTGTGCCCGCTTCAAAACCCAATGGCGCGGGGCGAAAGCTGGCGCTGTGGTAGTCCGCCAGTTGCACCATCTCGCCACCAAACTGCCAGTGACGCAGGTGATGCAGGGCTTCGTTGCGGCCATACAGCACGCCAACGCCATCCGGGCCGTAGAGTTTGTGGCTGGAAAATACGTAAAAGTCGCAACCCAGCGCCTGCACGTCGTGGCGGCCATGCACGATGCCCTGGGCGCCATCGACCACGGTCAGCGCGCCGTGAGCCTTGGCCATCGCCAGTAAGGCCTCCAGCGGCTGCCAGGCGCCGAGCACGTTGGACAACTGGCTCACCGCCAGCAGGCGTGTGCGTGGCCCGATCAGTTCGGCGGCGGCGTGCAGGTCAATCACGCCGTCATCGTTCAGCGGCACTACCACCAGCGTGAGCGCGCGACGCTTGGCCAGTTGCTGCCAAGGCAGCAGGTTGGCGTGGTGTTCCAGGGCGCTGATGACAATCTCATCGCCCGCATTGAATAAGTGCTCCAGGCCATAGGCCAGGAGGTTCAGCGCAGAGGTTGCGCCGTGGGTAAAGATGATTTGCCCGCTGTCCCCCGCGTTCAACCACTGCGCGACCTTGCTGCGACTGTCTTCAAAGGCCTGGGTCGCATGGGCGCCCGGCAAATGCTGGGCACGGTGCACATTGGCTGCGCCATTGGCGTAGTAATGGCTGATGGCATCCAACAGGGCTTGGGGTTTTTGCGTGGTGGCGGCGTTGTCCAGGTAGGTCTGGTCTTGCCGTTGCAGGGTGGCGATGGCCGGGAAATCGGCGCGCCAGGGAGAGGGCACAAGCATGGTGTTCAAGACTCGTATAAGCGAGCCCCAGGAGCGGGGCCCGCTAGTGGCATCGAGTGGCTGCTTAGTTGTGAGCGTGCAGCGCTTCGTTCAGTTCGATGGCCGATTTGTGGGTTTTGCACTCCACGGCACCGGTCTCGGAGTTACGGCGGAACAGCAGGTCCGGCTGGCCGGCCAGCTCGCGCGCCTTGACCACTTTGACCAGTTGGTTCTGCTCGTCGAGCAGCGCAACCTTGGTCCCAGCGGTGACGTACAGGCCCGATTCCACCTTGTTACGGTCGCCCAACGGGATGCCGATACCGGCGTTGGCGCCGATCAGGCACTCTTCGCCGACTTTGATCACGATGTTGCCGCCGCCCGACAGGGTGCCCATGGTGGAGCAACCGCCGCCCAGGTCCGAATTCTTGCCCACGAACACGCCAGCCGACACGCGGCCTTCGATCATGCCCGGACCTTCAGTGCCGGCGTTGAAGTTGATGAAACCTTCGTGCATCACGGTGGTGCCTTCGCCCACGTAGGCGCCCAGGCGGATACGCGCGGCGTCCGCGATGCGCACGCCGGCTGGGACCACGTAGTCGGTCATTTTCGGGAACTTGTCCACCGAGAACACTTCCAGCAGATCGCCACGCAGGCGCGCTTCCAGTTGGCGTTCAGCCAGTTCGCTGATGTCGATCGCGCCCTGGCTGGTCCAGGCCACGTTCGGCAGCTGTGGGAACACACCGGCCAGGCTCAGGCCATGCGGCTTAACCAGGCGATGGGACAGCAGGTGCAGCTTGAGGTAGGCCTCAGGCGTGGAGGTCAGTGCAGCGTCTTCGGCCAGCAGGGTGGCGACCAGCGGGGTGTGGCTTTCAGCCAGGCGGCTCAGCAGGGCGGCTTGGGTTGCGTCGACGCCTTTGAGCGCGTCAGCCAGTTGTAGGGCCTGGGAGACGGTGAAGGTGATGGCCTGGTTGCCTTCGGTGTAACCGAGGATCGGTGCAATGGCGGCAATGATTTCAGCCGACGGGTTGAGCAAGGGTTGTGCGTAAAACACTTCCAGCCAAGCACCTTGGCGGTTCTGAGTGCCGACGCCGAAGCCCAGGCTGAACAGGGAATTGGACATGCTGTTACCTCTACAAAAATGGAAAGGGCTGGCCTACTTGAGGGCCGCCGAATAACTATCTGGCTTGAAGCCAATCAGGGTTCTGTCACCGAGATCGAGCACGGGGCGCTTGATCATCGAGGGTTGTGCGAGCATCAATTCAATGGCTTTCGACTGATCGAGATCGGCTTTGCGTTCGTCTTCGAGTTTGCGAAAGGTGGTGCCCGCACGGTTCAAAACCACCTGCCAACCGTGCTCGTTGCACCATTGGGTCAAGTGTTCGCGGTCGATACCGGCCGTTTTGTAGTCGTGGAATTCATAGCTCACGCCGTGCTCATCGAGCCAGGTACGGGCTTTTTTCATGGTGTCGCAGGCTTTGATGCCGAAAAGGTGCAACGTTTTGCTTGAAGCGGTCAAGGAATTGCCCCCCTTTGGACAAATAGAAACTAAAGGTCACGGATTATGCCACGACCAGCGGGTTTGGGTGCCGCTCGTCATGCCTGCTTATGGCTCAGTGCGACTTTTGTGCAAAAGCCATCGCACAGCATAGGCGAGTAACATAGGCGGGTAATATGGCACTTCAACGGCCAGTTGTTGCCTGATATGTGTCGTTGCAAGTCGCTTGTCCGGGAAACCCGTGTTATGCAAACCGCCTACACCGTTCTTATCCTGCTGATGTTGGTCAGCGTTTCGCGCCTGGTCGGGCGCATCATTCCTCTGCCGTTACCCTTGGTGCAGATCGCCGCCGGCGCCTTGCTGGCGTGGCCGACGCTGGGGCTGCACGTGGCCCTGGACCCTGAGTTGTTCCTGTTTCTGTTTCTGCCGCCGCTGCTGTTCTCCGATGGCTGGCGCATGCCCAAGCGTGAGTTGTGGCGCCTGCGCGGGCCCATCCTGACGTTGGCGGTGGGCCTGGTGTTGTTCACCGTGGTCGGGGCCGGCTACTTCATTCATTGGCTACTGCCTACGATCCCGTTGCCGGTGGCCTTCGCCCTGGCGGCTGTTTTATCACCGACGGATGCCGTGGCGGTGTCGGCCATTTCCCAAAATCGGTTGCCCAAGCCGCTGATGCACATGCTTCAGGGCGAAGCGTTGATGAATGATGCCTCGGGCCTGGTGACCTTCAAGTTCGCCCTGGCGGCGGCGTTGACCGGGGTGTTTTCCCTGGCGGACGCCAGCCTGACCTTTGTGCTGGTGGCCGTGGGTGGCCTGGCGGTGGGCGTGGCGCTGAGCTGGCTGGTCGGGCGTTTGCGTGCCTGGATGATCGCACGGGGCTGGGACGACCCGGCCACCCACGTGGTGTTCATGTTGCTGCTGCCGTTTGCCGCGTATGTGCTGGCTGAACGCCTGGGCGCATCGGGCATTCTCTCGGCGGTCGCGGCGGGCATGATGCAAAGCTGGCTCGACCTGTTGCCGCGCCAGACCAGCACCCGGCTGCTCAATCGCAGTGTCTGGTCGCTGCTGGAGTTCGCGTTCAATGGCTTGATCTTTTTGCTGTTGGGCCTGCAACTGCCAGACATCATCAAGGCGGTGGTGAGCCATGAGACGACACTGTGGCCAACCCTGTTGTATCGCTGCCTGGATGTGATCGCGATCTTTCTGGTGCTGGTGGTGTTGCGGTTTATCTGGGTGCAGAGCATCTGGCGGCTGTCAGGCCTGCTGCGACGGCTGCGTGGGAAAAGCGAACTGACTCTGGTGCCGACGGCCCGTTCCTGCTGGCTGCTGACCGTCGGGGGCGTGCGCGGCGCGGTGACCCTGGCGGGCGTGATGTCGGTGCCGTTGCTGTTGGCGCCGGGGCAGGACTTTCCAGAGCGAGACCTGCTGATCTTTATCGCTGCGGGCGTGATCCTGCTGTCATTGATCGCCGCCTGCATCGCCTTGCCGTTGCTATTGCGCGGCATCGAAAAGAGTCCGGACGAAAAGCGTCATAACGAAGTGCGCGAGGCCTGGAAGAAAACCGCCGTGGCTGCCATCCATGCCCTTGAGGCGGAAGAACCCGCAGGAAGCGAAACCCCGGACGCCGCCCAAGCGGCCCTGGCCGCTGAGCTCAAGGCGCGGCTGATGTCGGAATATCGCCATCAATTGGAAGTGTTTAATGACTCGGCCGAAGCCCAGGCGTTGGCGCAGCAGATGGACCAGCTTGAACGCAAACTTCGGCTCAAAGCCCTGCGCGCGCAACGCTTGGAGTTGTACAGCTTGAGCCGTCATCACCAGATTGGTGATGACGTGTTGCGCGAGGTGCTGGCGGACTTGGACATGAGCGAAGCGAATTTGGGCTCAGTCCATTAATGATGGGGTTTTAATGCTCATGCCCAAGATGACACCCTGCCAAGGGTAACGAGCGTTATGGCTTTCTTGTACGGATACACAGAGTTGAATCGTTAGGCAGCTTTTTTGGGAAGGATAATGTTGGTGAAACCTAACGCCTTGGCAAAGGTGTGCTTGGTGGCTCGAGCGGTTTTCTTTTTGTCACTGTCCCAATGAATACCCATTGTTGGGCTTGAAATATCCGTGCTTTTGGCATCTGTGCCTACTTGCGAGCATTACGTCGCTGACAGGGGCGAGTTGCTTTGATCTCCACTGCATCGCCGAAGCTAAGGTGATACAGATGACAAACTTGAACGCAAATGGCGCCTCAGGCCCTGCGGGCGCGCCACTTGGAGTTGTACAGCTTGAGTCGTCATCACCAAATGGGTGATGACGTATTGAGAGAGGTGTTGGCGGATCTGGATATGAGTAAGGCGAATGTGGGGCGCGTCCATTGAATTCGAAATAACGTCAGGATCGGCTGATAAAAAATTGCGTAAGGCTGTATAGAAACTTACCCGCCGGTGATTCATCTATGGGGTACATGGACCTCATGAATTTTTTATCGCCGACTGAAAGTTTAGTTTGAAATACAATCTCGTCACCGCCATTGAGTAATGAGGCGGGGAAGGGGTAATGCATGATGGAGTCTTTATCATATTCCGACGTTTTAACTTCAGAGGCGTCGAACTGCCCCAGTATATTATTGCCTACATCGTCCTTTGTAAAATTCTGCGAAGTAAAATGCTCATAGGCGGCCTGCTCATCAATATTCAGGGAGCACTCCGGGTGTTGATGCTCATGCAGTAGGCCCAGGGCGTGGCCGAACTCATGTAATACGTGCGCTCGTGCGGTGTCATCAGGGTTTGTAAAGTCGATGGACATTGTGGGTTCGGAGCGGTGCAGATGAAGGGCATCCGTTCCGAGTGCGGACCAGCTTCCGAGGCCTATGTTGTCTCCAGCAATTCTGATGTCGCCGTCATTGCCTTTAATAAACTTAAAGTGAAGGTTAGTGTGCGGGCTCCATTCGTTAATGGCTTTCTTGACCAAGGACGTTTGCTCTTGCGTCATATTCGACAGAGAGATTTTTACCGTTGAGTGTTGTGGCCAAGCCTTGCTTTCATCCGCGACGCCGCGTTTTTTTCGAGCGTGGGGTGTTACAGCATCAGAAGGGCTACCCGTATATAAGTGTGGGTCGAGAGGCGGCGAGAGAGTGGAGAGGTTGCTGATAGTCATATTTTCACCAAGGAAGAATCAGTAATCCTTGGTGGGAACTTATGCAGAGGCGTTCCATGAAATATGTACCTGGGTTTGCCAGGTGGGGCCCACTCCTGCCAGTCAGGAGCGGGCACTGAGTTAGCGCTTGCGCTGGATAAAATCCCGAATCCGCTCAGCCGCTTCCACACACTCCGCGAACGGCGCAACCAGTGCCATGCGCACACGCCCGGCCCCCGGGTTCATGCCATCCGCTTCCCGCGACAGGTATGAGCCCGGCACCACGGTTACGTGTTCTTCCACGAACAAGTCCCGGCAGAATGCGGCATCGTCGCCGTTCACATTCGGCCATAAGTAAAATCCGCCGTCCGGGCTTTGCACGTCTAATACCGGCTTGAGAATCGCCAGCACAGCGTCGAATTTCTCGCGGTACAGGTCACGGTTGGCCAGCACGTGGGCTTCGTCCTGCCAGGCTGCGATGCTTGCTAGTTGGGTTTGCACCGGCATCGCGCAGCCGTGGTAGGTGCGGTACAGCAGGAAGGCCTTGAGGATATCGGCATCGCCGGCGACGAAACCGGAGCGCAGGCCTGGCAGGTTGGAACGCTTGGACAGGCTGTGGAACACCACGCAACGTTTGAAATCCTGGCGGCCGAGTTCGACGCAGGCGCTGAGCAGGCCCGGCGGCGGGGTTTGTTCGTCGAAGTACAGCTCGCTGTAGCACTCGTCAGCGGCGATGACGAAATCGTATTCGTCGGCCAGGGCGATGAGTTTTTTCAGGGTGTCGACCGGGATCAGCGCGCCGGTCGGGTTGCCTGGGGAACACAGGAACAGGATCTGGCAGCGTTTCCAGGTGTCTGGCGACACAGCGTCGAAGTCTGGGTTGAAGCCGTTGGCGTCCAGGCACGGCAGGTAATGCGGCGTGGCCCCAGCCAGGAACGCGGCGCCTTCGTAGATCTGGTAGAACGGGTTCGGGCTGACTACCAGTGCATCGTCACTGCGGTTGACCACGGTCTGGGTGAAGGCGAACAGTGCCTCGCGGGTGCCGTTGACCGGCAGGATATTGCGCGCCGGGTCCAGCCACCCCTTGGGCACGTTGAAACGGCGTTCACACCAGGCGCCGATGGCCTCGCGCAATGCCGGGATGCCCAGGGTGGTCGGGTACACGGCCATCTGGTCGAGGTTGTTGCTCAGCGCTTGGGCCACGAAGGCCGGTGACTTGTGCTTGGGCTCGCCGATGGACAGCGCGATCGGGCGTTTGTCCGGGTTCGGCGTGACGCTGCCGAGCAGGGCACGGAGTTTCTCGAACGGGTAGGGCTGCAGCTGGTTCAGGGCGTTGTTCATGTAAGCCTCGATCAAGATGAGTACGGCCTTTTTGTGGGCGCTGGCTTGCCTGCGACGCGGGCACCTCGGTGTATAAGCCATGCCGGGTCGACGCCATTGCAGGCAAGCAAGCTCCCACAGGGGCCGTGCGCACTGGGAAGTTAAATCAATTCATATAGTCAGTCTGGACAGCTCGACGCCGGGCTCCTGGCTCACGCTCAATTGCTGCACGATGGCATCCTGCAAGCGTCGGCACAGTTCCGGGTCGGACAGCGGCTGGTTGTCGGCGTCGGTAATGAAGAACACGTCTTCCACGCGCTCGCCGAGGGTCGCAATCTTCGCATTCTGCAACGACAGGTCGAACTCCAGGAAGATCCCACCGATGCGCGCGAGCAAGCCCGGACGATCCGGGGCGCTGAGTTCCAGCACGGTCACCGGGCGCTGGGCGTCATTGGAAATGGTCACCTGGGGCGCAAAGGCAAAATGCTTGAGCTGGCGCGGTACCCGACGCTGGATGATCGTCGGGTAGTCGTCCGGGTTGCGCAGGGCTTCAGTCAGGCCTTCGCGGATCTTTTTCACGCGCACCGGGTTATCGCCGATGGAGTCGCCTTCGGTATCGAGCACGATGTAGGTGTCGAGGGTGAACTGGCTGCTCGAGGTGATGACCCGCGCGTCATGAATGTTCAGGTTGAGCTGGTCCATGGCGGCCACGGTCACGGCGAAGAAGTCGTGCTGGTCGGGCGCGTAGATGAAGATCTGCGTGCCGCCCTCGAACTCGCGCTGGGTGGTTTCCTTGATCAGTACCAGCGGGCCACCATCGGCCGGCTGCTGCAGGATCGCGTCACTGTGCCAGGCCACATCGCCGGCAGTGTGGCGCAGGAAGTAATCGTCACCCAGTTGCGACCACAATTGCTCGACATCGTCCGGGTCATTGCCGCCACGCACCAGGATATCCAGGGCCGCGCTTTGGGTGCGGCGGATCTGCTCTTCGCGGTCCACCGGGTTTTCCAGGCCACGGCGCAGCGCGCGCTTGGTCTCGGTATAGAGCTGGCGCAGCAGGCTGGCGCGCCATGAGTTCCACAACGTCGGGTTGGTGGCGTTGATGTCGGCGACGGTGAGCACGTAGAGGTAGTCCAGGCGTGTCTCATCACCGACGATCCCGGCGAAGTCGTGGATCACCTGCGGGTCGGACAAGTCCTTGCGCTGGGCGGTGGTCGACATCACCAGGTGGTTCTGCACCAGCCACACAATCAGGCGGCTGTCCCACAACGGCAGTTGATGGCGCTGGCAGAAGGCCTCGGCATCGACCGCGCCGATTTCCGAGTGATCGCCATGCCGGCCCTTGCCGATGTCGTGGTACAGGCCAGCCAGGTAGATCAACTCCGGCTTGGGCAGCTTGGCCATGAGCTTGCTGGCCAGCGGGAATTTCTCTGACACCTGGGTGTACTGCAACTTACGCAGGTGTTTGATCAAGTTCAGGGTGTGGGCGTCCACGGTGTAGATGTGGAACAGGTCGTGCTGCATCTGGCCGACGATAAAGCCGAACTCGGGCAGGTAACGCCCGAGGATGCCGTAACGGTTCATGCGCCGCAGGTTGCGGTGGATGCCGATCTTGCACTTGAACAGCTCGATAAACAGGCTGGTGTTGCGGATGTCGTTGCGAAAGTCATCGTCGATCAGGTGACGGTATTCGCGCAGCAGGCGGATGGTATCGGCGCGTACGCCTTTGATTTCCGGCTGCTGGGCCATCAGCACAAAGATTTCCAGCATGGCGAACGGCGTGCGGTGGAACACGTTGTCGTTGCGCGCTTCGATGTAGCCGTCGTGCAGTTGGAAGCGCGAGTTGATCGGCTGTGGTGGCGCTTCGTCTTCGGGGGCCAGGATCACTTCTTCGAAATGCTGGATGATCAGGTCGCTGAGCTGGGCAATGCTCATGACCACCCGGTAGTACTGCTGCATGAAGCTTTCGATACTGGTCTTCGCATCCTCGCCTTCAAACCCCAATAGGGTGGCGATGGAGCGCTGATGGTCGAACAGCAGGCGGTCTTCGGAGCGCCCGGCGAGCATGTGCAGGGCGTAACGTACCTTCCACAGAAACTCCTGGGACGAGGCCAGCAGAGCGTTTTCGCTTTCTACCAGAAAGCCTTCGCCGGCCAGGGCGCGCAGGTTCAGGGTGCCGTATTGGCGACGCGCGACCCACAGGATCGTCTGGATATCCCGCAGCCCGCCCGGGGAACCTTTGACGTTGGGCTCCAGGTTGTATTCGGTGTCGTTGTACTTGTGGTGCCGAGCTTTTTGCTCGGCGCGCTTGGCCAGGAAGAAATCCTTGCTTGGCCACATGTGTGCGGTGCTGGTGACTTCCAGCATGCGCTGACGCAGGCGTTCGGGGCCGGCGATGGTGCGGCTTTCCATCAGGTTGGTGATCACGGTGAGATCGGCGCGGGCTTCTTGGGCGCATTCGTCCAGCGAGCGTACGCTTTGGCCGACTTCCAGGCCGATGTCCCACAACAGCGTCAGAAAACGCTCGATGGAATCGCGAAAGATCTCATGATCGGCGCTGTCCAGCAGGATCAGCAGGTCGATGTCGGAGTAAGGGTGCAGTTCGCCGCGGCCGTAGCCGCCGACCGCCACCAAGGCGATATCGGCATCTTCGATCCAGCTGAACTGTTCCCAGGCCTTTTGCAGGATGTTGTCGACGAACCAGGCACGGTCTTCGATCAGCCGACGAATGTCTCGGCCACTGCGAAAGCGCGCATCGAGCACCTCGCGGGCCTGGCGGATAGCCTTCTTGAAGGCGCCGATGGGGCTTGCCTTCAATGCCAGTTCAGCCTGGAACTGGCCACGGTCGAAGAGTTCGGGATCCACCTGGGGCATTGATCGGCTTTCCTTTCTATCTATAAGCGGTCACAGGGTTACGGGGGAAAACCGAGGCAAACATTAGGCCGAAATACGTGGGATCGTGTCGTCGGCGCGCAATGTGAAGATCTCGTAGCCGGTCTCGGTGACCAGCAAGGTGTGTTCCCACTGGGCCGACAGCTTGCGGTCCTTGGTGATAGCAGTCCAACCGTCGCCCAGCACCTTGGTGTCAGCCTTGCCCTGGTTGATCATCGGCTCGATAGTGAAGGTCATACCGGCTTTGAGTTCCATGCCGGTGCCGGCGCGGCCGTAATGCAGGATCTGCGGCTCTTCGTGGAACACCTTGCCGATGCCGTGGCCGCAGAATTCGCGGACTACCGAGAAGCCGTTCTTTTCAGCGTGCCTCTGGATCACTTCACCGATATCGCCCAGGCGGCAGCCGGGTTTGACGATCTCGATGGCCTTGTACATGCATTCCTGGGTGACCTGGGACAGGCGCTCAGCCCAGACCGGCACGCTGCCGACGTGGAACATGCGGCTGGTGTCGCCGTGGTAGCCATCTTTGATCACGGTGACGTCGATGTTCAGGGTGTCACCGTCTTTCAACGGCTTGTCGCCCGGAATGCCGTGGCAGACCACGTGGTTGATCGAGGTGCAGATCGACTTGGGGAAGCCTTTGTAGTTCAGCGGCGCAGGGATGGCCTTTTGCACGTCGACTATATAGTCGTGGCAGATGCGGTCCAGGGCTTCGGTGGTGACGCCTGGCTTGACGTGTTCGGCAATCATTTCCAGCACGTCGGCAGCCAGTTTGCCGGCAACGCGCATGCCGGCGATGTCTTCGGCGGTTTTCAAAGTAACGGTCATACAGACTCTCTCTAGCGCGAGGCGCTGAAATCAATACGGTTTACGGGTGTGCGACAAAAGGTTGCAGAATTCGCACAAGCCCCAAAAAAACGTGATTCTACCAGACGCTGGCGGCAAATCATGAGCGTCTGACGATCGCTTCTCTCTATAAGGTGGGGGCATGTTGGCTCTATTCAAAGGCTTACACAAAAGCCGAACACGGCAAATGTGATTGCGGGTTTCGTTTTTGTCCTTCGTGTGGTATAAAATGCGCCGCTTTCCGGGGATGCCCCGCAGAGCTTAAATCCACACACGTGTCGACACGATGACCTGGGTGCCGGAGGCGAATGCCGCTGGTTGGTCATTGGGATACGTGGAGGCCAAACCCGACTTATTAAGGAACTATCATGTCCCAAGTCAATATGCGCGATATGCTGAAGGCCGGTGTGCACTTCGGTCACCAGACCCGTTACTGGAACCCGAAAATGGGTAAATACATTTTCGGCGCGCGTAACAAGATCCACATCATCAACCTTGAAAAAACCCTGCCAATGTTCAACGAAGCTCTGACTTTCGTAGAGCGTCTGGCCCAGGGCAAAAACAAGATTCTGTTCGTCGGCACCAAGCGTTCCGCTGGCAAGATCGTTGCTGAAGAAGCAGCACGTTGCGGTTCGCCGTACGTCGATCACCGCTGGTTGGGCGGCATGCTGACCAACTTCAAAACCATCCGTGCTTCCATCAAGCGTCTGCGTGACCTTGAAGTGCAAGCCGAAGACGGTACTTTCGCCAAGCTGACCAAGAAAGAGGCGCTGATGCGCACTCGCGACCTGGAAAAGCTCGATCGTTCCCTGGGTGGTATCAAGGACATGGGCGGTCTGCCTGACGCACTGTTCGTTATCGACGTTGATCACGAGCGCATCGCGATCACTGAAGCCAACAAGCTGGGCATCCCGGTTATCGGCGTAGTCGATACCAACAGCAGCCCGGAAGGCGTTGACTACATCATCCCAGGCAACGATGACGCAATCCGCGCTATCCAGCTGTACATGGGTTCGATGGCTGACGCTGTAATCCGTGGTCGCAACCACGTTGCTGGTGGTACCGAGCAGTTCGTTGAAGAAGCTCCGGTAGCTGCCGCTGAGTAACTGACGCCCTGGCGTTGACTCAGTAAGCAAAAAGGGGGCTTGGCCCCCTTTTTGCCACCTCGAAAACCATTTGTCGGCAGCGCAGCTACAACTTCTGTAACGTGCAGCGGCCTACAAGGGTGATTCGGGAAGAATTGATCGCCCGTTTGATCGGGTGGAATGGTTGAAAACCTATCCAAGAGGATTTTGAAATGGCAGAGATTACTGCAGCGTTGGTTAAAGAACTGCGTGAGCGTACCGGCGAAGGCATGATGGATTGCAAAAAGGCCTTGACCAAGGCCGGCGGCGACATCGAAAAAGCTATTGATGACATGCGTGCTTCCGGCGCCATCAAGGCTGCCAAGAAAGCAGGCAACGTAGCTGCTGAAGGCGCTATCGCTCTGGTTGAAGACGGTAAAGCCGCAGTTCTGCTGGAAGTGAACTCGCAGACCGACTTCCTGGCTCTGCAGGACGACTTCAAAGCGTTCGTTGCTGCCAGCGTCAAGAAAGCATTCGACGACAAGCTGACCACCGTCGAGCCGTTGATCGAAGCTCAAGAAGCTGCTCGCCTGGTACTGGTCGGCAAGGTTGGCGAAAACGTCAACATCCGTCGTCTGGCGCGCATCGAAGGTGATGTGGTTGGTGGCTACCTGCACGGCAACAAAATCGGCGTTGTGGTTGCCCTCAAAGGCGGCGACGTTGAGCTGGCTAAAGACATCGCTATGCACGTAGCAGCCAGCAACCCTGAGTTCCTGCTGCCATCGGAAGTGTCTGCTGACGCAATCGAGCGCGAAAAAGCTGTGTTCCTGAGCCTGAACGCCGACAAGATCGCCGGCAAGCCAGAAAACATCGTTGAAAACATGATCAAAGGCCGTATCAGCAAGTTCCTGGCTGAAGCGAGCCTGGTTGAGCAGGCGTTCGTCAAGAACCCTGAAATCAAGGTTGGCGAGCTGGCTAAGAAAGCCGGTGCTGAAATCGTTTCCTTCACCTACTACAAAGTAGGCGACGGCATCGAGAAGCCGGTCGACAACTTCGCTGAAGAAGTTGCTGCCCAGCTGGCTGCCGCCAAGCAATAAGACAGTTTTTAACTGTCGCCGAAAGAGGCTGCCCGCTCACGCGCGCAGCCTCTTTTCAAATGGGAAGGCCAATTTTTATTTGGTTTCCTTTCGGAACTGGCTTACAAAGCCGTGTTCCGATGGCGCTGTGATAGCGTCCAGCTAGAGTGAACGCAAGCCGTAAACGGCTCGCCAAGAATTTTTAAAAAATACGCCGCAGGAGAGATTCGCAATGGCTCAGCAGGGCAGTGGTTATCAGGCTCGCTATAAACGCATTCTACTCAAGCTTAGCGGCGAGGCCCTGATGGGCTCGGAAGAGTTCGGGATCGATCCCAAGGTACTCGACCGCATGGCACTGGAAGTCGGCCAGTTGGTCGGTATCGGTGTTCAGGTGGGCCTGGTGATCGGCGGCGGCAACCTGTTCCGCGGTGCGGCGCTGAGCGCTGCCGGGATGGACCGGGTAACAGGCGACCACATGGGCATGCTGGCCACTGTGATGAACGCCCTGGCCATGCGTGACGCCCTCGAGCGCGCCAATATCACCGCTATCGTCATGTCGGCTATTTCCATGGTTGGCGTAACGGATCACTATGATCGGCGCAAAGCCATGCGTCATCTGGATGCCAAAGAGGTGGTGATTTTTGCTGCCGGTACCGGCAACCCGTTCTTCACCACCGACTCGGCTGCGTGCCTGCGTGGTATCGAGATCAACGCGGACGTGGTGCTCAAGGCCACCAAGGTTGACGGTGTTTACACTGCAGACCCATTCAAAGACCCGCATGCCGAGAAGTTCGATCATCTGACTTATGATGAAGTGCTGGATCGCAAGCTGGGCGTGATGGACCTGACGGCTATCTGCCTGTGCCGCGACCACAAGATGCCGCTGCGCGTATTTAACATGAACAAGCCCGGCGCCCTGCTGAACATCGTACACGGCGGCGCGGAAGGGACTCTGATCGAGGAAGGCCAACAATGATCAACGAAATCAAGAAAGACGCTCAAGAGCGTATGCAGAAATCCCTGGACTCTCTGAACCACGCATTTGGTCAGATTCGTACCGGCAAGGCCCACCCAAGCATCCTGGGTAGCGTGATGGTGCCGTACTACGGCGCAGACACTTCGATCACCCAAGTGGCCAACATCACCGTAAAAGACTCGCGCACCCTGCAAGTCGTCGCCTTCGAGCGCAACATGCTCGGCGCTGTCGACAAAGCGATCCAGAGCGCCGGTCTGAACCTCAACCCGACCAACCTGGGCGAGTTGTTGCTGATCTCCATGCCAGCCTTGACCGAAGAAACCCGTAAGGGCTTCACCAAGCAGGCGCGCAGCGCAGCCGAAGATGCTCGTGTTGCTGTGCGTAACATCCGCCGCGATGCGTTGGGTGACCTGAAGAAACTGGTCAAGGATAAAGAAATCAGCGAAGACGAAGAGCGTCGTGCCGTCGCTGATATCGACAAGCTGACCAAAGACGCTGAGGCCCAGATCACCAAGGCCACGGAAGAAAAAGAAAAGGACCTGATGGCCGTATAAGGGGTCAGGACGCCTTCATGGAAAAGACCAAGCAGACTGTGCCCTCCGTGGTGCCGCGCCATGTCGCGATCATCATGGATGGGAATAATCGCTGGGCGAAGAAACGCTTTATGCCGGGCGTTGCCGGGCATAAAGCGGGTGTCGATGCGGTGCGCGCCGTGATTGAGGTGTGCGCCGAGGCCAAGGTTGAAGTGTTGACCCTGTTTGCCTTCTCCAGCGAGAACTGGCAGCGGCCCGCCGAAGAAGTCAGTGCCTTGATGGACCTGTTCTTCAAGGCGCTGCGTCGTGAGGCCAAGCGCCTCAACGACAACAACATCAGCCTGCGCATCATTGGTGATCGCTCGCGGTTCCATCCGGAGCTGCAAGCGGCCATGCGCGAAGCCGAGGCCATTACCGCGGGTGCCAACCGTTTTGTGCTGCAGATTGCAGCCAACTACGGTGGCCAGTGGGATATCGCCCAGGCAGCGCAGCGGCTTGCCCGCGAAGTGCAGGCCGGGCACCTGCGGCCCGACGACATCACGCCCGAACTGTTGCAAACCTGCCTGGTAACCGGCGACCTGCCGTTGCCAGACTTGTGCATCCGTACCGGTGGCGAGCACCGCATCAGCAACTTCCTGTTGTGGCAACTGGCCTACACCGAGCTGTACTTCTCCGACCTGTTCTGGCCGGACTTCAAACACGATGCCATGCGCAATGCGCTGGCCGATTTCGCTTCCCGTCAGCGTCGCTTCGGTAAAACGAGCGAGCAGATCGAAGCTGGAGCCCGGGTTTAAATGCTTAAACAACGAATCATCACAGCACTGATCCTGCTGCCGATTGCCTTGTGCGGTTTTTTTCTGCTCGACGGTTCCGGCTTTGCGCTGTTTATCGGCCTGGTCGTGACCCTGGGTGCCTGGGAATGGGCGCGCCTGGCGGGTTTCAGCGAGCAGTTGCCGCGTGTGGTGTACGCCGCTGTGGTGGCGCTGCTGCTGTTTCTCATGCATACGCTCTCAAGCATTGTCGTGCCTTGGGTGCTGGGCGCGGCGGTACTGTGGTGGGCGCTGGCGACCTTCCTGGTGCTGACCTACCCGCGTACGAGTAGCCAATGGTCGAGTGTGGCCAGCAAGTTAGTGATTGGTTTGTTGATTCTGCTGCCGGCCTGGCAAGGGTTGGTGGAAATCAAGAATTCGCCAATGGGTAACTGGCTGATCATGGCGGTGATGGTGCTGGTCTGGGGGGCTGATATCGGTGCCTATTTCTCGGGCCGGGCTTTCGGCAAGCGCAAGCTGGCGCCGTCAGTCAGCCCGGGCAAGAGCTGGGAAGGTGTTTACGGCGGCTTGGCATTCACATTGGTGATCACGCTGGTTGTGGGGGTTGTGCGCGACTGGTCGGTGAAGGAAATACTCCTGGCCCTGTTGGGTACGGCTGTCGTGGTGTTTATCTCTGTGGTGGGTGACCTCACTGAAAGCATGTTCAAGCGCCAGGCCGGGATCAAGGACAGCAGCAACCTGCTGCCGGGCCATGGCGGCGTGCTGGATCGTATCGACAGCCTTACCGCGGCGATCCCGGTCTTTGCCGTGCTGTTGTGGATGACCGCTTCGTGAGCCGCCTGCAGCAGGTAACCGTGCTAGGTGCGACCGGCTCGGTCGGGCTGAGCACGCTGGATGTGATTGCTCGTCATCCGGATCGTTACCAAGTGTTCGCCCTGACCGGCTTCACGCGATTAAGTGAGTTGCTGGCCCTGTGCGTGCGCCATGCGCCACGCTTTGCGGTCGTGCCGCAAGCAGCTGGCGCACGTGGTTTGCAGGATGATCTGCGCGCCGCCGGCCTTGCCACGCAGGTGTTGGTGGGCGAGGAGGGCTTGTGCCAGGTCTCGGCGGACTCCGAAGTCGACACCGTTGTGGCGGCCATTGTCGGGGCGGCAGGTTTGCGCCCGACGCTGGCGGCAGTCGACGCGGGCAAGAAGATCCTGCTGGCGAATAAAGAAGCGCTGGTCATGTCCGGCACACTCTTTATGCAGGCGGTACGCAAAAGCGGTGCCGTTCTGCTGCCTCTGGATAGCGAGCACAACGCGATCTTCCAATGCATGCCCGGTGATTTTGCCCGTGGTCTGAGCCAAGTGGGTGTGCGGCGGATTCTTCTTACGGCTTCCGGTGGCCCGTTCCGGCAGACTCCGCTGGCTGATCTTGAACATGTGTCGCCAGATCAAGCCTGTGCACACCCGAACTGGTCCATGGGGCGCAAAATCTCCGTGGATTCGGCGAGCATGATGAACAAAGGCCTGGAGTTGATCGAGGCGTGCTGGCTGTTCGACGCGCGGCCTGATCAGGTCGAGGTGGTAATCCATCCACAAAGTGTGATTCATTCCCTGGTCGACTACGTGGATGGTTCGGTGTTGGCTCAGTTGGGCAACCCCGACATGCGTACGCCAATCGCCAACGCCCTGGCGTGGCCGGAACGGATTGACTCCGGCGTGGCACCGTTGGATTTGTTCGCCATTGCACGCCTGGACTTCGAAGCGCCGGACGAGCAGCGCTTTCCATGCCTGCGCCTGGCGCGTCAGGCGGCCGAGGCGGGTAACAGCGCGCCGGCGATGCTCAATGCGGCCAATGAGGTAGCGGTGGCGGCGTTTCTCGAGCAGCGTATTCGCTTTCCGCAGATCGCGAGTATCATCGAGGACGTTCTGAGTCTTGAGCCGGTGGTAGCAGTGGATGATTTGGGCGCAGTGTTCGAGGCGGATACCAAGGCCCGTGCGCTGGCTGAGCAGTGGTTGAACCGCAACGCGCGTTAGTCTGTGGGCAGGTTTGAGCCCTCAGGCACTGGATTGGAATGCGGAGAAATTAGATGAGTGCGCTCTACATGATCGTCGGCACCCTGGTTGCTCTGGGTGTGCTGGTTACCTTCCACGAATTCGGCCACTTTTGGGTGGCGCGTCGTTGCGGCGTCAAGGTACTGCGCTTTTCCGTCGGTTTCGGCATGCCGTTGCTACGTTGGCACGACCGGCGTGGTACTGAGTTCGTGATTGCGGCCATCCCGTTGGGTGGCTACGTCAAGATGCTCGATGAGCGCGAAGGCGAAGTGCCTGCTGATCAGTTGGACCAATCCTTCAACCGCAAGACCGTTCGTCAGCGTATCGCTATTGTTGCGGCCGGCCCGATCGCCAACTTCTTGTTGGCGATAGTGTTTTTCTGGGTCTTGGCCATGATGGGCAGCCAGCAGGTGCGCCCGGTCATCGGCGCAGTCGAGTCGGACAGCATGGCGGCCAAGGCTGGCCTGGTCGCCGGGCAGGAAATTGTTTCTATTGATGGCGAGCCGACCACCGGGTGGGGCGCTGTCAATTTGCAGTTGGTGCGCCGCATGGGTGAAAGCGGCACCATCAATGTAGTGGTGCGCGAACAGGATTCCACTGCCGAGACGCCGCGCGAATTGGCTCTGGACCATTGGCTTAAAGGGGCGGACGAACCTGATCCGATCAAGTCCCTGGGTATTCGTCCTTGGCGCCCGGCGTTGCCGCCGGTGCTCGCCGAGCTGGATCCGAAGGGCCCGGCGCAGGCTGCCGGCCTGAAAACCGGCGACCGTCTGTTGGCCCTTGATGGTCAGGCGCTGGGTGACTGGCAGCAAGTGGTCGATCTGGTGCGTGTACGCCCTGATACCAAAATTGTGCTGAAAGTTGAGCGCGATGGTGCTCAAATCGACGTCCCCGTGACCTTGTCGGTTCGTGGGGAAGCCAAGGCAGCCGGGGGGTATCTCGGTGCAGGGGTGAAAGGTGTCGAGTGGCCACCGTCGATGGTGCGCGAGGTCAGTTTCGGGCCTTTGGCGGCGATTGGTGAGGGTGCAAAGCGCACTTGGACCATGAGTGTGCTGACCCTCGAATCGCTCAAGAAAATGTTGTTCGGCGAGCTCTCGGTAAAAAACTTGAGTGGACCGATAACCATTGCTAAAGTGGCGGGCGCTTCTGCCCAGTCGGGTGTCGCGGATTTCCTGAATTTCCTGGCTTATCTGAGTATTAGCCTTGGAGTTCTGAATTTGCTGCCCATCCCAGTATTGGATGGGGGGCATCTGTTGTTTTATCTGGTCGAGTGGGTGCGTGGTCGCCCCTTGTCGGATCGGGTGCAGGGTTGGGGGATACAGATCGGTATCAGTTTGGTGGTCGGAGTGATGTTGTTAGCTCTGGTCAACGATCTGGGACGACTGTAACGCTTCGCTGAATTGCGAATCTGCCGCATTTTGCGGCAGTTTGTTTATTGCCAGTTGGAATAAGAAAGGACTTCATGAAACGTCTGCTGCTAACTGCGGTTCTCACCGTATTGATGATCGCCGAAGTTCACGCCGAGTCCTTCACTATCTCCGATATTCGCGTCAACGGCCTCCAGCGGGTTTCCGCCGGTAGCGTCTTTGGTGCCTTGCCGTTGAACGTCGGGGAACAGGCGGATGATCGTCGCCTGGTGGAATCCACTCGTGCGCTGTTCAAAACCGGGTTCTTTCAAGATATCCAACTGGGTCGCGAAGGCAACGTCCTGGTCATCACCGTCGTCGAGCGACCTTCCGTCGCCAGTATCGAGATCGAGGGTAACAAGGCGATCTCCACTGAAGACTTGATGAAGGGTCTCAAGCAATCCGGCCTTGCCGAGGGTGAGATCTTCCAGCGCGCCACCCTTGAAGGTGTGCGTAACGAACTGCAACGTCAGTACGTTGCCCAGGGTCGCTACTCAGCGTCCGTGGAAACTGAAGTGGTCCCCCAGCCTCGTAACCGTGTCGGCCTGAAGGTCAACATCAACGAAGGCACCGTGGCGGCAATTCAGCACATCAACGTGGTGGGCAACACCAAGTTCGCTGATGACGACCTGATCGACCTGTTCGAGCTCAAGACCACCAACTGGCTGTCGTTCTTCAAGAACGATGACAAGTACGCCCGTGAAAAGCTCTCTGGTGACTTGGAGCGTCTACGTTCCTACTACCTGGACCGTGGCTATATCAACATGGATATCGCTTCGACCCAGGTGTCCATCACCCCGGACAAGAAGCACGTCTACATTACTGTGAACGTCAACGAAGGCGAGAAATACACCGTTCGTGACGTGAAGCTCAGCGGCGACCTGAAAGTACCTGAAGACCAGGTCAAGGCGCTGTTGCTGGTGCAGAAGAACCAAGTGTTCTCGCGCAAGCTGATGACCACTACTTCCGAGCTGATCACCCGTCGTCTGGGTAACGAAGGCTATACCTTCGCCAACGTCAACGGCGTTCCGACTCCGCACGATGATGACCACACTGTGGACATCACCTTCGTCGTCGACCCAGGCAAGCGTGCCTACGTGAACCGCATCAACTTCCGTGGCAACACCAAGTCTGCGGACGAAGTGCTGCGTCGTGAAATGCGCCAGATGGAAGGTGGCTGGGCGTCGACTTACCTGATCGACCAGTCCAAGACCCGTCTTGAACGCCTGGGCTTCTTTAAAGAAGTCAACGTTGAAACCCCGGCCGTACCGGGTGTGGATGACCAGGTCGACGTGAACTACGCCGTTGAAGAACAAGCGTCGGGCTCGATCACCGCCAGCGTCGGCTTCGCACAGAGTGCCGGCCTGATCCTCGGTGGCTCGATCACCCAGAACAACTTCCTCGGTACCGGTAACAAAGTCTCCATCGGCCTGACCCGAAGCGAATACCAGAGCCGCTATAACTTCGGTTATGTGGACCCCTACTGGACTGCTGACGGTGTGAGCCTGGGCTACAACGCCTTTTACCGCACCACTGACTACAAAGACCTTAACGTTGACGTTGCGAGCTATGCGATCGACAGTCTTGGTGCCGGTGTCAACATCGGTTACCCGATCAGCGAAACTTCGCGTCTGACCTTCGGCTTTACTGCACAGCAGGACAAAATCAAGACTGGTGTTTACACCACGGACGAGATTTTCGACTTCACGCGTCGCGAGGGTGATCAGTTCCTGAACTTCAAGGCTTCGGTCGGTTGGTCGGAATCCACCCTGAACAAAGGTGTGCTGGCAACCCGTGGTCATTCCCAAAGCTTGACTGCGGAAGCCACTACGCCGGGCAGCGACCTGTCGTTCTTCAAACTCGATTACCGTGGCCAGTTGTTCCAGCCGTTGAGCGATAACTACACCATGCGCCTGCACACTGAGCTGGGTTATGGCGATGGTTATGGTTCGACCAATGGGCTGCCGTTCTACGAGAACTACTATGCCGGTGGCTTCAACTCGGTGCGTGGCTTCAAAGACAGCACCTTGGGCCCACGTGGTACCCCAAGCCGTGATCAGGCTGTAACCGGTAACCAGGGCACCACCGTTGACTCCAACAATGACCCTCTGGCGTTCGGTGGTAACGTGTTGATCCAGGGTGGTGCGGAGCTTTTGTTCCCACTGCCATTCGTCAAGGATCAGCGTTCGTTGCGGACTTCGCTGTTCTGGGACGTGGGTAACGTGTTCGATTCCAAGTGTCAGCAGGTCACCAACCCGAGCGGCGTGAAGTCCCAGACTCAGTGCAACGACGTCAGCCTGAGTAACTTGGCCAGCTCCGTGGGTGTTGGTGTGACCTGGGTGACCGCGCTTGGCCCGCTGAGCTTTGCTCTGGCCATGCCGATCAAGAAACCGGATAACGCTGAAACCCAGATTTTCCAATTCTCCCTCGGCCAGACGTTCTAAGCGTCTGACCCAAGATAACGACAACGGATTCTGTAGGAGTACATCGTGCGTAAGTTGACTCAATTGGTTCTGCTGGCCACCGTGCTGGTAACCACCCCGGCCTTCGCCGAAATGAAAATCGCCGTCCTGAACTATCAGATGGCTCTGCTGGAATCTGACGCGGCCAAGAAATACGCCGTGGATGCCGAGAAGAAGTTTGGTCCGCAACTGACCAAGCTCAAGACGCTGGAAAGCAGCGCCAAAGGCATTCAGGACCGTCTGGTAGCCGGTGGCGACAAAATGCAGCAAGGCGAGCGTGAGCGTCTGGAGCTTGAATTCAAGCAAAAGGCCCGTGACTATCAGTTCCAGTCCAAGGAGCTGAACGAAGCCAAAGCCGTTGCTGACCGTGAAATGCTCAAGCAGCTCAAGCCGAAACTCGACAGCGCTGTGGAAGAAGTCATCAAGAAAGGTGCCTTTGACTTGGTGTTCGAGCGCGGCGCCGTCATTGACGTCAAGCCTCAATACGACATCACCCGCCAGGTGATCGAGCGCATGAACCAGCTGAAGTAAGCCATGACCGCGACTATCAAACTCGGCGAGTTGGCCGAGTTCCTGGGGGCCACCTTGAGTGGCTCCCCGGAGAAAGAAATCACTGGGCTAGCCACCTTGCAGGAGGCTGGCCCAGCTCAGTTGAGCTTCCTCGCAAATCCCCAATACCGTAAATACCTGGTCGACAGCCAAGCCGCAGCCGTTTTGCTGAAGGCCGCCGATGCTGAAGGGTTTACCGGGGATGCGCTGGTGGTGGCCGATCCTTACCTGGCTTACGCCCGGGCGTCGCACCTGTTCGATCCAAAGCCCAAGGCCGCGGGTGGTATTCATCCATCGGCCGTCATCGCCGATGATGCCCAGGTTGACCCTGCGGCCAGCATTGGCGCATTTGCGGTGATCGAGAGTGGTGCCCGCATTGCTGCCGGCGTCACCGTGGGTGCGCATTGCTTTATCGGCGCGCGCTGCGAAATCGGTGTTGATGGTTGGCTGGCGCCTCGCGTCACCCTGTACCACGACGTGCGTATCGGTGAGCGGGTAGTCATTCAGTCCGGCGCTGTGATCGGTGGCGAAGGTTTTGGCTTTGCCAACTCCAAAGGTGTCTGGCACAAGATTGCTCAGGTCGGCGGCGTATTGATCGGCGATGACGTGGAAATCGGCGTCAACACTGCTGTGGATCGCGGGGCCTTGGCCGATACCGTGATCGGTAACGGTGTGAAGCTCGACAACCAGATCCAGATCGCCCATAACGTGCAGATTGGCGATCACACCGCCATGGCCGCCTGCGTAGGGATCTCCGGCAGCACCAAAATCGGCAAGCATTGCATGCTCGCCGGTGGCGTTGGGCTGGTGGGGCATATCGATATTTGCGACAACGTCTTCATTACCGGCATGACCATGGTGACCCACTCGATTACCGAGCCAGGCGCCTACTCATCCGGTACCGCCATGCAGCCTGCGGCTGAATGGCGCAAGAGTGCAGCGCGCTTGAGGCAGCTTGACGACATGGCTAGACGCCTTAAACAGCTGGAAAAGCGTGTTGGGGACGTGACCCCTGGCGGTAATGCTTCATCAGAAGGCTGATACCATTTCCATATCAAGTGTGCACAGCCGCTAGACTGCCTCCTTGATTTGCTAGCGGGGCGTGCGTTTAGTCCGCCCGCCCCCAATCTTTATTACAGGCTTCCCCCCGAAATGATGGACATCAACGAGATTCGCGAATACCTGCCTCACCGTTACCCGTTCCTGCTGGTGGACCGTGTAGTGGACCTCAACGTCGAGGAAAAGCGCATTCGTGCCTACAAGAATGTCAGCATCAACGAACCATTCTTCAACGGTCACTTCCCTGCGCATCCAATCATGCCGGGCGTGTTGATCATCGAAGCGATGGCCCAGGCTGCCGGTATCCTTGGTTTTAAAATGCTCGACCTCAAGCCTGCCGATGGCACGCTTTACTATTTCGTGGGCTCCGACAAATTGCGCTTTCGCAACCCGGTCACCCCGGGTGACCAGTTGATCCTGGAAGCCAAGTTCATCAGCTGCAAGCGCCAGATCTGGAAGTTCGAATGCCAGGCCTCGGTGGACGGCAAGCCGGTGTGCTCCGCTGAGATCATCTGTGCGGAACGCAAACTATGAGTTTGATTGACCCTCGCGCAATCATCGATCCGTCGGCCGTTCTGGCCGCCGACGTTGAGGTCGGCCCTTGGTCGATCGTCGGCGCAGGTGTTGAAATCGGCGAGGGGACTGTCATCGGGCCACACGTGATCCTTAAAGGTCCGACCCGGATTGGCAAACACAATCGCATCTACCAGTTTTCCTCGGTAGGTGAAGACACTCCGGACATGAAGTACAAAGGTGAAGAAACGCGCCTGGTAATCGGTGACCACAACATCATCCGAGAAGGCGTGACCATTCACCGTGGCACGGTGCAGGATCGTGCAGAAACTACCTTGGGTGATCACAACCTGATCATGGCCTATGCGCACATCGGCCATGACAGCGTGATCGGCAACCATTGCATCCTGGTCAACAACACTGCGCTGGCAGGCCATGTGCACGTTGACGACTGGGCGATCCTGTCCGGCTTCACCCTGGTGCACCAGTACTGCCATATCGGCGCCCACAGCTTTTCCGGCATGGGCACTGCGATCGGCAAGGACGTTCCTGCATTCGTCACCGTGTTCGGCAACCCGGCCGAGGCGCGCAGCATGAACTTCGAAGGCATGCGCCGTCGCGGTTTCAGCGAAGAGGCGATTCACGCGCTGCGCCGGGCCTATAAAGTGGTTTACCGCCAGGGGCTGACGGTTGACCAAGCGCTGACCGAACTGACCGAGCCTGCCGCGTTGTTCCCGGAAGTCGCGATATTCCGTGACTCGATCCAGGCTTCGACTCGCGGCATCACTCGCTAATCATGGCTAGTCTGCGTATCGCGCTGGTCGCCGGAGAAGCTTCAGGCGATATTCTGGGCGCCGGTTTGATGCGGGCCCTCAAGGCCCAGCACCCTGCGGTGGAGTTTATCGGCGTGGGTGGCCCGCTCATGCAGGCCGAAGGTCTCACGTCTTACTTTCCCATGGAGCGTCTGTCGGTCATGGGGCTGGTCGAAGTGTTGGGCCGTCTGCGTGAGCTTCTGGCTCGCCGCAAGCTGCTGATTCAGACCCTGATCGAAGAAAAGCCTGACGTTTTTATCGGAATCGATGCGCCGGATTTCACCCTCAATATCGAACTCAAGTTGCGTCAGGCCGGAATCAAGACCGTGCACTACGTCAGCCCATCGGTATGGGCGTGGCGTCAGAAGCGGGTGCTGAAGATCCGTGAAGGCTGCGACTTGATGCTGACTTTGCTGCCGTTCGAAGCCAAGTTTTACGAAGAGAAGGGCGTGCCGGTCCGATTTGTCGGCCACACCCTGGCCGACACCATTCCCTTGCAGGCCGACCGCGCCGCCGCCCGTGCTGAGCTAGGCCTGGCCGACGGTCCTCTCGTCGCGCTGATGCCGGGCAGTCGTGGTGGTGAAGTGGGCCGTCTGGGGGCGCTGTTTTTTGATGCCGCCGAGCGCCTGCAGACGTTGAAGCCTGGCATACGTTTCGTGTTGCCGTGTGCCAGCCCGCAACGCCGTGCACAAATCGAAACGCTGCTTGAAGCACGCAACCTGCCGGTGACCTTGCTGGACGGTCAATCGCACCTGGCCCTGGCGGCTTGCGATGCGGTACTGATCGCATCGGGCACCGCCACACTGGAGGCCTTGCTCTACAAGCGCCCAATGGTTGTGGCTTATCGCCTGGCGCCGCTGACCTTCTGGATTCTCAAGCGTATGGTCAAAAGTCCTTACATCTCCTTGCCCAACCTGCTGGCTCAGCGTCTGCTGGTGCCGGAGTTGTTGCAGGACGATGCAACGCCCGAGGCGCTTGCGCAAACTCTACTACCCTTGATCGATGGCGGCGAAGAGCAGACCCGTGGTTTCGACGACATTCACCGTACCCTGCGCCGTGATGCGTCGAACCAGGCGGCAGATGCTGTGCTGACCTTGATCGGCCATAAACAGGAAGCCTTATGACGAAGCAAATGGGCCTGGATTTCAGCCTGGTTGCCCAAGCCCACGAACTGGTGGCGGGTGTTGACGAAGTAGGGCGTGGCCCGTTGTGTGGCGCAGTCGTTACGGCGGCGGTGATTCTTGATCCGAACCGCCCGATCCTCGGCCTCAACGATTCGAAAAAACTCACCGAAGCCCGTCGTGAAAAACTGTACGACGAGATCTGCGAAAAAGCCCTGAGCTGGCATATCGCTCGGGCCGAAGTCGAAGAAATCGACGAGCTGAATATTCTCCACGCCACCATGCTGGCCATGCAGCGCGCGGTGGAAGGCCTGCACATCACGCCAAAAATGGCAATGATCGACGGCAACCGTTGCCCGAAATTGGCAATGCCCTCAGAGGCGGTAGTCAAGGGCGATAGCAAGGTTCCAGCCATTGCCGCGGCCTCGATCTTGGCCAAGGTCAGCCGTGATCGTGAAATGGCCGCGTTCGAATTGATCTACCCCGGCTATGGCATCGGCGGCCATAAAGGCTACCCGACGCCCGTTCATCTGGAAGCCTTGGCTCGCCTCGGCCCTACACCGATCCACCGCCGTTCGTTCGCCCCGGTGCGTCAGGCTTACGAGTTGCGTGAGAGCCTCGGCGAGGTTTAGTCGCGAGGCTGATGTTTTGCTCAAGGCCCGGTACAATCCGGCCTTTAAAGCGTAGCGAGCGCCGGTAAGGCAAGGCGAGCAGCAGCGAGAAAGCGGAGTTGGCTTTAGCCAATGAGCATTTCGAGGCGCTGTTCAACGCAGCATTACCAAGCGCAGTAGCTTTAAATGCCGGATTTCCGGGTTTTGTTGTTTCTAAGTTTAAGACAGGATCACTATGCCGGCTTCATTCGTTCACCTGCGCCTGCACACTGAATACTCCCTGGTCGACGGCCTGGTACGGATCAAACCGCTGGTCAAAACCCTGGTGGGCATGAACATGCCTGCGGTAGCGGTGACCGATCAGAACAACATGTGTTCCCTGGTCAAGTTCTACAAGAACGCCATGGGCGCCGGCATCAAGCCGATTTGTGGCGCCGACCTGTGGCTGTCCAACAAAGACCCGGATAACCCCCTGAGCCGCATCAGCCTGTTGGCGATGAACGGCGTGGGTTATCGCAACCTCACCGAACTGATTTCCCGCGGTTTTATCGACGGCCAGCGTAACGGCTCAATCATCATCGAGCGCGAGTGGGTGGCCGAAGCGAGCGAGGGCTTGATCATGCTCTCGGCGGCCAAAGAGGGCGAGATCGGTATCGCGCTGCTCGGCGGCAACCCGCAGGAAGCCGAAGTGCTGGCCCGCGAGTGGATGGCGGTTTTCCCCGACCGCTTCTACCTGGAAGTCCAACGTACCAACCGCCCCAATGATGAAGAGCATCTGCACGCCGCCGTGGGCCTGGCTGACAAGCTGGGTGCGCCGCTGGTCGCGACCAACGATGTGCGCTTTATCAAGAAGGAAGATTTCGAGGCTCACGAAACCCGCGTGTGCATCGGCGAAGGCCGGGCCCTGGATGACCCGCGCCGCTCGAAGAACTACAGCGAAGAGCAGTACCTCAAAAGCGCCGACGAGATGGCCGAGCTGTTCAGCGACCTGCCCGAGGCCCTGGAAAACTCCGTCGAAATCGCCAAGCGCTGCAACATCGAAGTTAAGCTGGGCAAGCACTTCCTGCCCAACTTCCCGATTCCCGATGGCATGACCATCGACGAGTATTTCCGCAAAGTGTCCTTCGATGGTCTGGAAGATCGCCTCAGCGTTCTGCTGCCCAAGGACACCACTGAAGATTACGAGGCCAAACGCCAGGTCTACGTTGACCGGCTGAATTTCGAGCTGGATATCATTATCCAGATGGGGTTCCCCGGTTACTTCCTGATCGTGATGGACTTTATCCAGTGGGCCAAGAGCAACGGCGTGCCGGTAGGTCCGGGCCGGGGGTCAGGTGCCGGTTCGCTGGTGGCCTACGTGCAGAAGATCACCGACCTCGACCCGCTGGAATATGACCTGCTGTTCGAACGGTTCCTGAACCCGGAACGGGTTTCCATGCCCGACTTCGACGTCGACTTCTGCATGGACGGTCGCGACCGCGTGATTGAGTACGTGGCCGAGAAATACGGCCGCAACGCGGTCAGCCAGATCATCACGTTCGGTTCCATGGCGGCCAAGGCGGTAATTCGTGACGTGGCGCGGGTGCAGGGCAAGTCCTACGGCCTGGCGGACCGCTTGTCGAAGATGATCCCGTTCGAAGTCGGCATGACCCTGGAAAAGGCCTATGAGCAGGAAGAAATCCTGCGTGACTTCATCAAGGTTGATGAAGAAGCTGCCGAAATCTGGGACATGGCGCGTAAGCTCGAAGGTGTGGTGCGTAACGTCGGTAAACACGCCGGCGGTGTAGTTATTGCACCGACCAAGCTCACCGACTTCTCGCCGATTTATTGCGATGAAGAAGGCGGCGGCCTGGTTACCCAGTTCGACAAAGACGACGTTGAGGCCGCTGGCCTGGTGAAGTTCGACTTCCTCGGCCTGCGGACCCTGACGATCATCGACTGGGCGCTGAAGACGATTAACCGCGAGCGCGCTAAGGTCAACGAAGAGCCGCTGGATATCGCCTTTATCCCGCTGGACGACAAACCGACCTACCAGTTACTGCAAAAAGCCGAAACCACGGCGGTGTTCCAGCTCGAGTCGCGCGGCATGAAGGAGCTGATCAAAAAGCTCAAGCCCGACTGCCTGGAAGACTTGATCGCACTGGTGGCACTGTTTCGTCCCGGCCCGCTGCAATCGGGCATGGTGGATGACTTCATCAACCGTAAGCACGGTCGCGCCGAACTGGCGTACCCGCACTCCGACTACCAATACGAAGGCCTCAAGCCGGTACTGGCGCCGACTTACGGCATCATCCTGTATCAAGAACAGGTGATGCAGATCGCCCAGGTCATGGCCGGTTACACCCTCGGCGGTGCAGACATGCTGCGTCGCGCCATGGGTAAGAAAAAGCCCGAGGAAATGGCCAAGCAGCGCGGCGGTTTCATTGAAGGTTGCGCCACCAACAATATCGACGCGGACCTGGCCGGTAACATCTTCGACCTGGTAGAAAAATTCGCCGGTTATGGCTTCAACAAATCTCACTCCGCCGCCTACGGCCTGGTGTCGTACCAGACCGCTTGGCTGAAAGCCCACTACCCGGCGCCGTTCATGGCCGCGGTACTCTCGGCGGATATGCACAACACCGACAAGGTCGTGACCTTGATCGAGGAAGTGCGCACCATGAAGCTGCGCCTCGACGCGCCGGACGTGAACGCCTCGGAGTTCAAGTTCACGGTGAACGACGAAGGCCGCATCATTTATGGCCTGGGCGCGATCAAAGGGGTGGGCGAAGGCCCAGTGGAAGCCATCACCGAAGCGCGCCAGAATGGGCCGTTCACGGACCTGTTCGACTTCTGTGCGCGGGTTGACCTTAAACGCATCAACAAACGTACCCTCGATGGTTTGATCCGCAGCGGCGCACTCGACCGTCTCGGCCCGTATTTCCATGATGAGCCGAAGGCTTACCAAGCGAATATCGACCGCAACCGTGCAGTGCTGCTGACCGCCATGGAAGAAGCGATCAAGGCCGCCGAGCAGACTGCCCGCACCCACGACAGCGGTCACGCCGACCTGTTTGGCGGGTTATTCGTTGAAGAAGACGCGGATGTGTACGCCAACCACCGCAAGGCCAAGGAGCTGACCCTCAAGGAACGGCTCAAGGGCGAGAAAGACACCCTGGGCCTGTACCTTACCGGTCACCCGATTGACGAATATGAAGGCGAAATCCGCCGTTTCGCCCGTCAGCGCATTATCGACCTGAAACCGGCGCGAGACACTCAGACCGTCGCTGGCATGATCATCGCCCTGCGGGTGATGAAAAATAAGAAGGGCGACAAGATGGGCTTTATCACCCTCGACGACCGCTCGGGCCGGATCGAGGCCTCGCTGTTTGCCGACGCCTTCCATTCCGCACAGTCGTTGCTGCAGACTGATGCGATGGTGGTGGTGGAAGGGGAGGTCAGCAACGACGACTTCTCCGGCGGCCTGCGCCTGCGAATCAAGCGGGTGATGAGCATGGAAGATGCGCGCACCAACCTCGCCGAAAGCCTGCGTTTGAAGGTCAAGACCGAAGCCCTTAAGGGCGATCAGCTACGCTGGTTGGGTGACCTGCTCAAACGCCACCGTGGCGCGTGCCCGGTGACCATGGAGTACACCGGCAATGACGCCAAGGCGATGTTGCAGTTCGGGGAGACGTGGCGAATTGATCCCGCTGATGGCTTGATTCAAGCTTTGCGTGACCAGTTCGGGCGAGACAACGTCTTCCTCCAATACCGTTGACGGTCAGATATGTCTGATCTCGACTGAACATTTAATCTCGACCTAAACACGCCTCTCCCTTAAGGTAGGGCGCGAATAGACAACCGGCTGGCCAGGCACTCCTTGGCCGTCGACCCAAGACGGACGCTTATGAACCCGAATTTTCTTGATTTCGAACAGCCGATCGCTGACCTGCAAGCCAAGATTGAAGAATTGCGCCTGGTCGGCAATGACAATTCGCTGAATATCGGCGATGAGATCGCTCGCCTGCAAGACAAGAGCAGCACGCTCACCGAAGAAATCTTCGGCAAGCTGACCAGCTGGCAGATCGCGCGCCTGGCTCGCCACCCGCGCCGTCCGTACACCCTGGACTACATTCAGCACATCTTCACCGAGTTCGACGAGCTGCACGGCGACCGCCACTTCTCCGACGACGCGGCCATCGTGGGCGGTATCGCTCGCCTGGACGACCAGCCGGTGATGGTGATCGGTCACCAGAAAGGCCGTGAAGTGCGCGAGAAAGTTCGTCGCAACTTCGGCATGCCGCGCCCTGAAGGCTACCGTAAGGCGTGCCGCCTGATGGAAATGGCCGAGCGCTTCAAGATGCCGATCCTGACCTTCATCGACACCCCGGGTGCTTACCCAGGCATCGACGCCGAAGAGCGCAACCAGAGCGAAGCGATTGCCTGGAACCTGCGTGTCATGGCGCGCCTGAAAACCCCGATCATCGCCACCGTGATTGGTGAGGGTGGTTCCGGCGGTGCACTGGCCATTGGCGTCTGCGATCAACTGAACATGCTGCAATATTCGACCTACGCGGTGATCTCGCCGGAAGGTTGCGCCTCGATCCTGTGGAAAACCGCCGAAAAAGCGCCGGACGCTGCTGAAGCCATGGGCATCACGGCTGATCGCCTCAAGGGCTTGGGTATCGTTGATAAAGTCATCGCCGAGCCATTGGGCGGCGCCCACCGCGACCCGGCCGCCGCGGCCGCGACCATCCGCGCTGAGCTGGGCTCGCAACTGGCGATGCTCAAGAAGTTCGATAACGAGGCGCTGCTGGCCCGTCGTTACGAGCGCCTGATGAGCTACGGTCTCTAAAGTCGACGCTACGATCGTTCCCACGCTCTGCGTGGGAACGCCGGCTGGGGCGCTCCGCGTCCCGAGGGCGGTGCAAGGCTTGAGCCCTGCGCATAGGTGACGCGGAGCGTCACGCGATGCATTCCCACGCAGAACGTGGGAACGATCATGCTCGGGGTGCTTCGATGACATCGGTCCTATCTGCCAAACTTCTGCAAGCCCTGGCTCCCTGGCGCAACGCCTCGGCCTGGCATATCGCATTCTCGGGTGGTCTGGACTCCACCGTTCTGCTGCACCTCCTGGCCACCCTGGCAAACACCGACACCCTTCCAACGCTCAGCGCAATCCATGTCCACCATGGCCTGCAAGCTGCCGCCGACGCCTGGCCCAGTCATTGCCAAGCAGTATGTGACCGCCTGGGCGTGCCCTTGCGGGTGATGCGCGTGCACGTCCAGCCCGGCGCCAGCCTTGAGCGTGCAGCGCGTGACGCGCGTTATCAGGCGTTTAGTGAGGCCACCGGGGCAGGGGAGGTGTTGCTCACCGGGCAGCATCGCGACGATCAGGCTGAAACCTTGTTGTTTCGCCTGCTGCGTGGGGCCGGCGTGCGCGGGTTGGCGGCAATGCCCGCACATCGCCCTTTGGCGGGTGGCCACTTGGTGCGGCCGCTGCTGAAAGCCTCGCGTGCTGAATTGGAAGCCTACGCCCGTGAGCATCAGTTGGCCTGGATCGAAGATCCCTCCAATGCTGATCCACGCTTCTCGCGTAATTACCTGCGTCACCGTGTTTTCCCCGCGCTGACGCAGCGTTGGCCCCAAGCAGTTTCCAGCCTGGCTCGCACTGCTGAGCATCTGAGCGAAGCCCAAGGCCTGCTCGACGAGTTGGCGCGCATGGACCTGCAAACCGCCGATCAACCTTCGCCGTTTCCCTGGCTGGCTTTGCCGTCGCTGGTGCTTGCGCCATTGCGCGAACTTTCCGACGCCCGTCAACGCAACGTCCTGCGCCACTGGCTGACACCGCTGACCCGTTTACCCGACAGCGACCACTGGGCCGGCTGGTATTCCCTGCGTGACGCCAAGGGCGACGCACAGCCGCTGTGGCGCCTGGCCGATGGTCAGTTGCATCGTTGCGGCGAACGCCTTTGGTGGTTGCCCACCACTTGGTCGGAATTTTCCGACGCATCGGTGAGCTGGCCCTGCCCGCAAAACCCACTAGAGTTACCCGGCAATGGTCAGCTGAAATTTATCGGCAAGGCCCCCGAAGGCCCGTTTGTGGTCCGTTACCGCCAGGGCGGCGAAATCATTGAAGTGCCAGGTCGGGGCCGGCGTGACTTGAAGCGTCTGCTTAACGAATGTGGGTTGCCGGGCTTCGTGCGTGGCAGATTGCCGCTGCTCTATCAGGGTGAGCAATTGCTGGCTGTCCCAAGCCTTGCGGGGCTATGGGCCATGCCGCCGCGTGACTGGCAATTGGATTGGATGCCACAGACTTGCGATCAAGGTTTGAGCTGATAGAGCCTTTCCGGTAGACTACGCTCCCTTCTTGATACAACTTCTGTGGATTCGACTGAATCGCAGCAGTTGCCGATTACCAAGCAGTCTTTGCTGGGCGATTCCAAAAAATGTGTAGCGATCAACGTACCGGTGTTTCATTGCTGGTCTGTCACAACGCGGCGGTTTTTTTGAAAGGTGCACTGTGATTAATGCAGGTGATCGGGGGCTTCGGCCTTCCTTCGCTTTCCCCGGCGGCTCGGACCGCTTTAACGCAGACTTCTAGGGTTTTTCATGACGCGCTACATATTCGTCACGGGCGGTGTTGTTTCTTCATTGGGGAAAGGCATTGCCTCCGCTTCATTGGCGGCCATCCTGGAGGCGCGGGGACTTAAGGTCACCATGCTCAAGCTGGACCCGTACATCAACGTTGACCCGGGCACCATGAGTCCGTTCCAGCACGGTGAAGTGTTCGTCACACACGACGGCGCCGAAACCGACCTGGACCTGGGCCACTACGAGCGGTTCATCCGCACGACCATGACCCAGAACAACAACTTCACCACCGGCCGCGTCTACGAGCACGTGCTGCGCAAAGAGCGCCGTGGTGACTACCTGGGTGCAACCATTCAGGTGATCCCGCACATCACCGACGAAATCAAGCGCCGCATCATCAAGGGTGCAGGCGATGCCGACGTGGCGATGGTCGAGATCGGTGGCACCGTGGGTGACATCGAATCCCAACCGTTCCTCGAAGCTATCCGCCAGTTGCGTTTCGAAGTCGGCGCCAAGCGCGCGATGCTGATGCACCTGACACTGGTGCCGTACATCGCCACCGCTGGCGAAACCAAAACCAAGCCTACCCAGCACTCGGTCAAGGAACTGCGTTCCATCGGCCTGCAGCCGGACGTGCTGGTGTGCCGCTCCGATCACCCGATCGACATTTCCTCGCGTCGCAAGATCGCGCAATTCACCAACGTTGAAGAGCGTGCGGTGATTGCCCTGGAAGACGCCGACACCATCTACAAGATCCCGGGCATCCTGCACTCGCAAGGCCTGGATGATTTTGTGGTCGAGCGTTTCGGCCTGCAGTGCAACGGTGCGGACCTGTCCGAGTGGGAAGCCGTGGTCGACGCCAAGCTCAACCCTGAGCATGAAGTCACCATCGCCATGGTCGGCAAGTACATGGAGCTGCTGGATGCGTACAAGTCGCTGATCGAAGCGATGAGCCACGCCGGTATCAGCAACCGCACCAAGGTCAACCTGCGCTACATCGACTCCGAAGACATTGAGAACCAGGGCACCGCGCTGCTCGAAGGTGTTGACGCGATCCTCGTGCCCGGCGGTTTCGGCCTGCGTGGCGTGGAAGGCAAGATCACCGCCGTGCAGTTCGCCCGTGAAAACAAAGTGCCGTACCTGGGTATCTGCCTGGGCATGCAAGTGGCCGTTATCGAGTTCGCCCGTAACGTGCTGGGCTGGAAAGACGCCAACTCCACCGAGTTCGATCACACCAGCGGCCACCCGGTCGTGGGCTTGATCACCGAGTGGGAAGACGCTACCGGCGCCGTTGAAACCCGCACCGAAAGCTCCGACCTGGGCGGCACCATGCGCCTTGGCGCGCAGGATTGCCTGCTGGAGTCTGGCTCGCTGGTTCACGATTGCTATGGCAAGGACGTGATCGTCGAGCGTCACCGTCACCGTTACGAAGTGAACAACAACCTGCTGCCGCAAATCAAAGAAGCCGGCCTGAAAGTCTCCGGTCGCTCCGGTGATGGCAAGCTGGTTGAAGTGGTTGAGGCACCGGATCATCCGTGGTTCGTGGCCTGCCAGTTCCACCCTGAGTTCACCTCGACCCCGCGCGACGGTCACCCATTGTTCAGCGGTTTCGTTAAAGCTGCACTGACGCAACATCAGAAGAAGGCGTAAACCTGATGGCCCAGAAGATCATTCGCGTAGGCGACATCGAGATTGCCAACGACAAGCCCATGGTGCTGTTCGGCGGCATGAACGTGCTGGAAAGCCGCGACATGGCGATGCAGGTCTGTGAAGAGTACGTAAAGGTTACCCAGAAACTCGGTATCCCTTACGTGTTCAAGGCCAGCTTTGACAAGGCCAACCGTTCGTCCGTGACCTCTTATCGCGGCCCGGGCCTTGAAGAAGGCATGCGGATCTTCCAGGACATCAAGCAAGCCTTCGGCGTGCCGATCATCACCGACGTCCACGAGCCTGAGCAGGCTGCCGTGGTCGCCGAGGTGTGCGACATCATCCAGCTGCCGGCCTTCCTGTCGCGCCAGACCGACCTCGTGGTCGCCATGGCCAAGACCGGCGCTGTGATCAATATCAAGAAAGCCCAGTTTCTCGCGCCCCAGGAAATGAAGCACATCCTGAGCAAATGCGTGGAAGCGGGTAACGACCAGTTGATCCTCTGCGAGCGTGGTTCGAGCTTCGGCTACAACAACCTCGTGGTGGACATGCTCGGTTTCGGCATCATGAAACAGTTCGAATACCCGGTGTTCTTCGACGTGACCCACGCGCTGCAAATGCCCGGTGGTCGCGCCGACTCCGCCGGCGGGCGGCGTGCCCAAGTGCTGGACCTGGCCAAGGCAGGCATCAGCCAGTCGCTGGCGGGCCTGTTCCTGGAAGCCCACCCGGACCCGGACAATGCCAAATGCGACGGCCCATGCGCTCTGCGCCTGGACAAGCTGGAGCCGTTTCTGGCCCAGCTCAAGCAGTTGGACGAACTGGTCAAGAGTTTTCCGACAGTAGAGACCGCGTAAGCGCCATTTCTCCGGTAGACTTTCCCTCGCTTTACGCTTAGGCCTGCGGGCCTGAGCCTTGTCGCCTGCAAGCCTGCCCGTTGTTCCACCCTTGCGGTCGGTCAAAAGATTTCCTTCAGCTGCGTCGTTTTCGTCAACTTTGGAGTGTTTACAACAATGGCAAAAATCGTCGACATCAAAGGTCGTGAAGTTCTCGACTCCCGTGGCAACCCCACCGTCGAAGCCGACGTGCTTCTCGATAACGGCATCATCGGCAGCGCGTGCGCGCCGTCCGGTGCTTCCACGGGTTCGCGCGAAGCGCTGGAACTGCGTGATGGCGACAAGAGCCGTTACCTGGGCAAAGGTGTACTCAAGGCTGTAGCCAACATTAACGGCCCGATCCGTGACCTGTTGCTGGGCAAGGACCCGCTGGACCAGAAAGCCCTGGACCACGCGATGATCAAGCTCGACAACACTGAAAACAAAGGCAGCCTGGGCGCCAACGCCATCCTCGCTGTGTCCCTGGCTGCTGCCAAGGCCGCTGCCCAGGACCAGGACCTGCCGTTGTACGCACACATCGCCAACCTGAACGGCACCCCGGGTGTTTACTCGATGCCGGTGCCGATGATGAACATCATCAACGGTGGCGAGCACGCCGATAACAACGTCGACATCCAGGAATTCATGGTGCAGCCGGTTGGCGCCAAGACTTTCTCCGAAGGCCTGCGCATGGGGACCGAGATTTTCCATCACCTCAAAGCTGTGCTGAAGGCTCGTGGCCTGAGCACCGCCGTGGGTGACGAAGGTGGTTTCGCACCGAACCTGGCGTCCAACGAAGATGCACTGAAAGTGATCTCCGAAGCTGTTGCCAATGCTGGCTACACGCTGGGTACCGACGTGACCCTGGCTCTGGACTGCGCTGCCAGCGAGTTCTACGAAGATGGCAAGTACAACCTGGCCGGCGAAGGCCACGTGTTCACCTCCGAAGGTTTTGCCGACTACCTCAAAGGCCTGACCGAGCGCTACCCGATCATCTCGATCGAAGATGGCCTGGACGAGTCCGACTGGGCGGGCTGGAAAGTTCTCACCGACAAGATCGGCGAGAAAATCCAACTGGTTGGCGACGACTTGTTCGTGACCAACACCAAGATCCTGAAAGAAGGCATCGACAAGAAGATCGCCAACTCGATCCTGATCAAGTTCAACCAGATCGGCACCCTGACCGAAACCCTGGAAGCCATCCAGATGGCCAAGGCTGCGGGCTACACCGCCGTGATCTCCCACCGCTCCGGCGAAACCGAAGATTCGACCATCGCCGACCTGGCCGTGGGCACTTCGGCTGGGCAGATCAAGACCGGTTCCCTGTGCCGTTCCGACCGCGTTTCCAAGTACAACCAATTGCTGCGTATCGAAGAGCAACTGGCAGGTAAAGCCAAGTACAACGGTCGCAGCGAGTTTCGCGGCTGATTGTTAAATGGTAAAAAGTCGACAGGTCGCAGCCGAAAAATCTCGATAGAGTAGTTTTCGGCGCTAATCTGATGGCTACCAAGCACAAGCCTGGTTCTTCCAGGCTTCGTGCTATCAGTTGCTTAACAAGTTTTGCATGGCTGTCTTTTTTTACTGGATACCCGGATTTCGATGCGCAGTCCCAATTGGTTGTTCCTCGTTTTGCTCTTGTTGCTGGCTGGCTTGCAGTACCGCCTATGGGTGGGTAATGGCAGCTTTGCGCAGGTGGAAGAGTTGACCCAGCAAATTGCCGACCAGCACGCCGAAAACGAACGTCTGCTGGAGCGCAACCGCGTCCTCGATGCCGAAGTGCTTGAGCTGAAAAAAGGTACGGAGACCGTTGAAGAGCGGGCCCGTCATGAATTGGGCATGGTCAAGGAGGGCGAAACCCTCTACCAGTTGGCCCAATGAATCACCCTTTGCCGGCCTTCTGGGCCGTGATTCCTGCCGCGGGCGTCGGTGCCCGTATGGCCGCGGACCGTCCCAAGCAGTACCTGCAACTGGGCGGGCGCACTATTCTCGAACACAGCCTCGGCTGTTTCCTCGACCATCCAGCGCTTAAGGGTCTGGTGGTCAGTCTGGCGTCTGATGACCCTTATTGGCCCACGCTGGCGTGCGCCACCGACCCACGTATCCAACGTGCCGACGGTGGGTCAGAGCGCTCGGGTTCGGTACTCAATGCGCTGCTGCACCTGAATGCCCTGGGCGCCGATGACGACGACTGGGTGTTGGTGCACGATGCGGCGCGGCCGAACCTGGGCCGTGATGACTTGGACAAACTCCTGGCTGAACTGGCGCACGACCCAGTTGGCGGCTTGCTGGCCGTCCCCGCACGCGACACCCTCAAGCGCGCCGACAAGCACGGGCGCGTGGTCGAAACCGTGGACCGCAGCCTGATCTGGCAAGCCTATACACCGCAGATGTTCCGCCTGGGCGCCTTGCACCGGGCCTTGGCCGACAGCCTGGTGGCTGACGCCGTGATCACCGACGAAGCCTCGGCCATGGAATGGGCCGGCCAGGCGCCACGCCTGATCGAAGGGCGCGCGGACAATATCAAGGTCACCCGCCCCGAAGACCTTGAGTGGCTGCGCCAGCGCCGGGCTTATCAAGCGTCCTGACCTTCAAGCACTGACTTCCTCCAACCCGGGCTGGGTTTTCAGCGCGCTCACCAAGGCCTGAATGCTCTCGAACGGTTTCTCATCGACTGGCCAGCCGGTCACGCTGATGACGTACCGGCGGCCCTGCTGATTGATCCTGACACTGCGCAAATCCCCGCGTCGCGAGCGATAGTGAATCTGCGCTGCCTGAGTGGTAGCGTCCTGCGTGAGCATGAACTTGCCCGGCCGGTTCAGCAGGGTTTGGGGAGACTTCACCACCTGACTGTGCGACGCACCGGGCTGTGATTCCACCGAATGCTGCAAGGTGGCCGTGTCCACGCGCAAGACCAGGTTGGCCTTGACCGTGCCTTCCCCTCTGTTGATGCCCAGGCTGGCGGTGCGCCCCGGATCGGCTTCGATACCCAGGCGTTGGGTCGCCACTGCATCTTCGACCCGCAGGCTGATGCTGCCGGTGAGCTCCGCAAGCCCGGGGATGCCCTTGAACGTATTGGTGTGGGTGTTGCCCACCAGTGCCACCCATTTTCCTGGGCGGCGCTTGGTGGTCTGAAGCCATTGAATCACCTCGGTGGCGTAGTAGTTCATCATCCGTTGACGCAGTGTGCCGGCGGCGTCTTGCATGTCGCGAAGAATGTAGCTCGCGATGCAGTCGATCGGCTGGATCTTGATCCCCGCGTCACGGGCCTTGATGATGATGTTGCTGAACGAGTAATAGCGGTTGCGCAGGATCGGGTAGATCCCGTCCAGATATTGTTTCAGTTCATCGGCCATCGGCGCGGTCCTTGACCGGTAAAACGCCTTCAACAAGGGCACATGCACATCTGTCAGTAAATGCTCGAAGTAGATGCGTTTGACGCCTTGGCTGGCGAATAGCTGCATGTTGTCGATCAGGAGGGCTTTGCTCGATGCCGCTGCGTGGTTTTCGCCTATAACGAGGCCATCACTGGCGAGGAACAGTTTCTCGATAATGACCTGTTGTGATTCGTTCAAGCTGAATCTGGGGAGCACCGGTTGTATGGGCGACAAGGTCTGGTCGTTGAAGAACGTAGCCGAATCTTTGTCCAATTTGGCTCGCCTCTCGAAGAACACTTGCCGGGTATTCTTGATCGACTCTACGCTATCGCCAACGGGTTCGTAGTCTTGCGAAAACAAGCCTTTGTCGGTGAGCATGTCCGAGAGGGTGTCGCGCACGGGCGGTGGCATTTGGTAGGCCGCGAAGAAGCTCGAGTTGTCTGTGCCGCCAAACCATGTGTAAATCCGTTGCCAGGCATTACGGAAGGCCCCGCCGCCAGCCAGCCCGGCACGCCGCCATTGTTTGTCCGCGCTCTGAATGGCGTAGAGACCCGTGGACTGGAGGGTCTCGGGTGCGTTGGGGGCGGTCACGAAGAGTTCAAAAGAGCCCCAGGCATTCGGTGTTGTGTAGGTCAGGAACACCTCGCCCTGAATCTTTATGCGCTGTAAACCGCTGGGAGCGGAGGCGGTAACCAGCGGGCGACTTTCGGTGGGCGACGACAGTGCGGCTTCGCTTTGCACCTCGACACTGATCCGGCCGCCCCGCTCGCGTGAGGCCTGGCTCAAGGTGGGGCGCAGGCGCTCCAAGTTGTTGGCGCCTTTGGCAATGCCATGGAACACCACCGGCAGCGCATTCAGGGCGCCAAACACGATGCGCTCCATGGCTTGTGGTTTGTCTTTGAGCAAGTCGTCGGCACCGATTGCCATTGCGGCCAAGCCAGACGTCACGAAACAAAACTCCGCCAGTAGCGCGGAACCCATCGTCAGCGCCACAGGAATCGCCAGCAGGCAGGCTTTTTCGAGGGCGTCGAGGGTGTCGGCCTTGAAGGTATCCAGGGGCGAGACAATGGTTTTTGCCGCCATCTTTGCAATACGTGTCCTGATCTGCCGAGCGATGAATTCAAACGGGTTGCTGTTCAGCACCGGGTACATCGGGTTGTTGATGTATTGCTCAGGGTCCCAATAGCCGTTGTGCAGCAGGCTATTGAAAAAACCAGGTGGGCTGGAAACGTTTGGGTACAGCGCCATGCCTATCAGCGCTTCCTCGACGCCGCTGTACATCAGGCCGGAGTCGACGGTATCGGGTTCAAAGTGGTTGACCAAGGCTTTGCGCTGGGTGGGATCCTTCGCCACGTTTACCAATGCCATGCGCATTTCTGCCACAGCGTTGAAACCGTGGAAGGGCGAGGAGTTGCCCGGAATGTACAACAGGGTGATCTGGCTCTGGTTGTCAGTGATCGTCAGGATGTCCGTGGCTTCGGCCTGATGAATGCGCAGTAAACGCACCGACAGGTTTCTGTCCGCCTGGTAGGGCGCCTGAAAGTCTTCCAGGGTCAGGTTGCTGTAATCCTTGTCGACCAGGCCGGCCGCCCGGGCAGCCAGCTCCCTTTCTGCCACGGTCAGGGTGAACTCCTCGAACTGATCGAGGTAGGCCTTGGTAAACGCGATGCGCATCAGGGTGTTGTAATTATCCCGATGTGCGCTCCAGAACTGTGTGATTGCCCTGTCGTAGGCCTGTTCGAAATGGCTTGAGCGAATAGCATTTCTCAAGTCCTCGGGGGCGATGTCCAGTTGGGTGCTCGGGTCGTAAACTTGCGGCTCACTCTGTCGATACAGCGCTTCATAGCGCCTGGGCGGGATCCAGCCAGCGGTAATGAACTCTTCGTTGAACATCTCCGGGATGCGGTTATCCATCAGGCGCGGCAGTTCACTGACGATGTTGAAGTACGGCGCGGTGGTGGAAAAGCCAGTGGTATTGATCATGCCGCCCGGGGCGTGGGGGGCGTTGCTGATCATGGCCTCGGTGAGGGTCATGGATTGCACGATCACCCCGGTATACGCCGCGTTGGGCTTATCGGTGTTGTACTCGATGGTGGTCAGGAACGTGGTGTCCGGGTCCAATTGTTCCTGGCTGAACGGTTGCAGGCGGTCGTCGAGTAACCGGGCGGCGATTTCGCAGGGCACTGGAAAATCGGCCAGGACCTTGCGGACAAATTGATTGATGCGCTGAAGCTGGTAGGTGTTGGATGTCATGGGGTGGCCTGGCTATGCAGTGGGTGCGGCTATTTACCGGCAACCAGGCCATGAACAAGTGGTAGCTGTTTATTGCCGATAGACCGGATGTTCGCCCAAGCCCTGTTTGAGAAAATCCACCAGTTTCCTGACCTTGGGCGATAAATGCCGCTGCTGCGGATACAGCGCCCACACCGCCGTGTTCGGCGGCTGATGCGCTTCCAGCAGCGACACCAACGCGCCAGTGTGAAGGTGTTCCAGCACGTAATAGTCCGGCAACTGGCACAATCCAACCCCTTGCAACGCCGCATCCAATACCGCTTGCCCACTGTTGCAGCGCCAGTTTCCCTGCACCCGTTGAGAAAATTCGCGCCCGTCCTGGGCCAGTTGCCAAATATCCGAGCTGCCGATCAGGCAGTTATGCCGACTCAACTCCGACAAACTATGTGGTCGGCCATACCGTGCCAGGTAGGACGGCGACGCGCACAGGTACATGCGCCGAGGGGCCAAGCGGCTGGCGACCATGCGCGAATCCTGCAAACGGCCCAGGCGGATTGCCAGGTCGAGGCCTTCATGCACCAGGTCCAACTGGCGATTGCTCAACTCGATATCCACACGCAATTGCGGGTAGAGCCCCATAAACCGCGTGACCAGCGGCACGATAAAGCGCTCGCCGTACGCCACCGCGCAGGTCATGCGCAACATGCCCTTGGGTTCGCTGGTGAGGTCGCCGACGGCGCGCAGCGCTTCTTCGCGACCGTCCTGCAGGCGCTGGCAGTGTTGCAGGAAGGTCTGGCCGGCTTCGGTCAGGGTCACCTTGCGCGTACTGCGGTACAGCAACCGCGTTTGCAGGCGCTCCTCCAGGCGTGCCACCTGCCGGCTGATATGTGACGACGACACCCCAAGCCGCTCGGCCGCTGCCGTGAATTGGCTGCATTCGGCCACCGCAACAAACTCATCGATGCCTTCCCAGCGGTTCTCCAGCATGTCGATTATCCCTGTACAGCAATAAAGTTTTGCTTTCGCCCGGATTATTAATCACTGGGCCATGTTTTACACTCACCGCCTCAGTTTTTAATTCCATGGAGAAACCCGGATGATCAAGTCCCGCGCCGCCGTAGCCTTCGAAGCGAAAAAGCCCCTTGAGATCGTTGAAGTGGATGTCGCCATGCCCAAGGCCGGCGAGGTGCTGTTGCGGGTGGTCGCATCCGGCGTGTGCCATACCGACGCCTACACCTTGTCGGGCGCCGACCCAGAAGGCATCTTCCCGTCGATCCTCGGCCATGAAGGCGGCGCGGTGGTTGAAGCGATCGGCGAGGGCGTGACCTCGGTGGCCGTTGGCGACCACGTGATCCCGCTGTACACCCCGGAATGCGGCAAGTGCAAATTCTGCCTGTCGGGCAAGACCAACCTGTGCCAGGCCATTCGCGCCACCCAGGGCAAAGGCCTGATGCCCGATGGCACCACGCGTTTTTCCTACAAAGGCCAGCCGATTTTCCACTACATGGGTACTTCGACGTTCTCCGAGTACACCGTGCTGCCGGAAATCTCCGTAGCCAAGATTCCTAAAGAAGCACCGCTGGAAAAAGTCTGCTTGCTGGGTTGTGGCGTTACCACCGGCATCGGTGCGGTGATCAACACGGCCAAGGTCAAACCGGGCGACACCGTGGCGATCTTCGGCCTCGGCGGTATTGGCCTGTCGGCCATCATCGGCGCGGTCAAGGCCAAGGCCGGTCGCATCATTGCCATCGACATCAACCCGGCCAAGTTCGAAATCGCCAAGCAACTGGGTGCTACCGACTGCATCAACCCGAAAGACTACGACCGCCCAATCCAGGACGTGATCGTCGACCTGACCGACGGCGGCGTGGACTTTTCCTTCGAATGCATCGGCAATGTACAGCTGATGCGTGCCGCCCTTGAGTGCTGCCATAAAGGCTGGGGCGAGTCGGTGATCATCGGCGTGGCCGGTGCCGGCCAGGAAATCGCCACCCGTCCGTTCCAACTGGTCACCGGTCGCGTCTGGCGCGGTTCGGCGTTCGGCGGCGTGCGTGGTCGTACCGAATTGCCAAGCTACGTGGAAATGGCCCAGACCGGCGAGATCCCGTTAGACACGTTTATCACCCATACCATGGGCCTGGAAGACATCAATAAAGCATTTGACCTGATGCATGAAGGCAAGAGCATTCGTACCGTCATCCACTTCTGAGGTCGGCCATGAGTCTGGAAAACCTGTCCTGCCAGAAGAGCTTCGGCGGCTGGCATAAACGCTACAAGCATCATTCCGATGTGCTCGGTTGCGACATGACCTTTGCCGTGTACCTGCCGCCGCAAGCGGAGCAGGGCGGCAAGTTGCCGGTGTTGTACTGGCTGTCCGGCCTGACCTGCACCGACGAGAACTTCATGCAAAAAGCCGGCGCCCAGCGCATGGCCGCTGAGCTGGGGCTGATCATCGTCGCACCGGACACCAGCCCGCGTGGGCCGGGTGTGCCGGGCGACCCGGACAACGCCTGGGATTTCGGCCTCGGCGCGGGCTTTTATCTGAATGCCACCCAGGAACCTTGGGCCAAGCACTATCGGATGCATGACTACGTGGTGCAGGAATTGCCAGCGTTGGTTGAAGCGCACTTCCCGGCCTCGGATAAACGCGGCATCAGCGGCCATTCCATGGGCGGCCACGGGGCGTTGGTGTGTGCCTTGCGCAACCCGGGGCGTTACCAGTCGGTGTCGGCGTTTTCGCCGATCAACAACCCGATGGATTGCCCGTGGGGCCAGAAAGCCTTCTCCCGTTACTTGGGTGAAGAACGCTCGAAGTGGCGTGAATGGGATGCCTGCGTGCTGATCAGCGAAGCCTCGGAAAAACTGCCATTGCTGGTGGACCAAGGCGACCGCGACGATTTTCTCGCCGTGCAGCTCAAGCCAGAGGCGCTGCAGCAAGCAGCCAAGGCGGCCAACCATCCGCTCGAACTGCGCCTGCAACCTGGCTACGACCACAGCTACTTCTTTATCGCCAGCTTCATCGAAGATCATTTGCGACATCATGGTCGTGCTTTGCTCGGTTAATGTGAGGCAAAAGTAGGTAGAATCACGCCCTGAATTAAATCGGGGCGTTTTTTTATGCGTATTGGCCACGGCTATGATGTGCACCGTTTCGCTGAAGGCGATTTCATCACCTTGGGCGGCGTGCGCATTGCACACCACCATGGGTTGCTGGCTCATTCTGACGGCGACGTTGTGTTGCATGCCTTGAGCGATGCCTTGCTCGGCGCGGCGGCGTTGGGCGATATCGGCAAACACTTTCCGGACACCGACCCAACCTTCAAGGGCGCGGACAGCCGCGCGCTGTTGCGCCACGTGGTCGGCCTGATCCACGCCAAAGGCTGGAAGGTTGGCAACGTCGACAACACCATCGTCGCCCAGGCCCCGAAAATGGCCCCGCATATCGAATCGATGCGCGCATTGATTGCCGCGGACCTGCAAATTGAATTGGATCAAGTCAACGTGAAAGCCACCACCACCGAAAAGCTCGGGTTTACCGGCCGGGAAGAAGGCATCGCGGTGCACTCCGTTGCCTTGTTGCTGCGCGCATGAATGACTTGGAATTGCTGGGCCCGCGTGCCTATGGCGAGGCCTTGGGCAGCGCGGTCCTGAAGGCGACGGCTGAAGATTTTCAGGTCGACGAAGTCCTGGATATCCCGCTGACCGGCGACGGTGAACACCTGTGGCTGTGGGTCGAAAAGCGTGGTCTGAATACTGAAGAGGCTGCGCGGCGTATCGCCAAGGCTGCCGGCGTGCCGTTGCGCACCGTCAGCTATGCCGGGCTCAAGGACCGCCAGGCGTTGACCCGCCAGTGGTTCAGCGTGCAACTGCCGGGCAAGGCCGACCCGGACATGAGCGGTGCGGAAAACGACACCCTCAAGATCCTTAAAATGACCCGCCACAAGCGCAAGCTGCAGCGCGGTGCACATGCGGCCAACGGTTTTACCTTGCGCCTGACCCAGTTGGCCGGCGATACCGCCGCCATCGATGCGCGTCTGCAACTGATTGCCCAGCACGGCATCCCCAACTACTTCGGCGCCCAACGCTTTGGCCACAACGGCGGCAACGTAGTGGATGCGCGTGAATGGGCGGCGCGCAAGGCTTTGCCGGAGCAGCGCAATGTGCGTTCGCGGCTGTTGTCCACGGCGCGCAGTTTCCTGTTCAACAAAGTCTTGGCGGCACGTGTCGCAGACGGTTCCTGGCAGCGCGCCCAAGTCGGCGACCTGCTGGCCTTTACCGACAGCCGCAGTTTTTTCCCGGCCGGGGAAGCGGAATGCAGCGACCCGCGCCTGGCGATCCTGGACCTGCACCCGACCGGGCCGCAGTGGGGCGAGGGCGATTCGCCGGCCAGCGGCATCACCCATGAGCTTGAGCAAACGATTGCCGCCAGCGAAGCCGACCTGCGCGATTGGCTGGTGAATGCCGGCATGAGCCAGGAACGGCGCATTCTTCGACTGCCCATTGGCGGGTTGACGTGGCATTATCCCGGTCCTGACATTCTGCAATTGGAATTCGTCCTGCCGGCCGGATGCTTCGCCACTGTGTTGGTGCGCGAGCTTGTTGATCTGGTGCCGGTGGGGCAGACGGACAGCCCATGCGTATTCTGATATCAAACGATGACGGTGCCACCGCACCTGGCCTTGCCGCGCTTTATGCTGCGCTGCAAGATTATGCCGAGTGTGTGGTGGTTGCCCCGGACCAGGACAAGAGCGGCGCCAGCAGTTCGCTGACGCTCGACCGTCCGTTGCACCCGCAGGTTCTGGCCAATGGCTTTATCAGCGTAAACGGTACCCCCACCGACTGCGTGCACCTGGCGATCAACAGCTTGTTGGACCATGAGCCGGACCTGGTGGTGTCGGGCATCAACCTCGGCGCCAACCTGGGCGACGACGTGTTGTATTCCGGCACCGTGGCGGCGGCCCTTGAAGGGCGTTTCCTGGGGCGAACTTCGTTCGCTTTTTCGTTTGCCTCGCGGCAACTGGATAACCTGGCGACAGCGGCGTATTTCGCGCGCAAGCTGGTGCAAGCCCACGGCTCCCTGGACTTGCCGCCGCGCACCGTGCTCAACGTCAATATCCCCAACTTGCCCCTCGACCATATTCGCGGCATCCAGCTGACGCGCCTGGGCCATCGCGCCCGCGCGGCGGCGCCATTGAAGGTGGTCGACCCGCGTGGCAAGGAAGGTTATTGGATCGCGGCAGCGGGCGACGCCGAGGACGGTGGCCCGGGCACGGACTTTCATGCGGTGATGCAAGGTTATGTTTCGATTACCCCGTTGCAGCTTGATCGCACCTTCAGTGATGCCTTCAGTAGTCTCGATGGCTGGCTCGAGGGGCTGCGTTGATGGCGCGTGAACAAGACGACCTGTTGCGCCGTGGCATCGGGATGACCTCCCAGCGTACTCGCGAGCGTTTGATCCAACGTCTGTACGAAGAGGGGCTGTCAAACGCTCAGGTGCTGGAAGTGATCCGGCGTACACCGCGCCACCTGTTTGTCGATGAAGCGCTGGCGCACCGCGCCTATGAAGACACCGCATTGCCCATCGGCCACAACCAGACCATCTCGCAGCCTTATATGGTTGCGCGCATGAGTGAGCTGTTGCTGGCGGCGGGGCCGTTGGACAAGGTGCTGGAAATCGGCACCGGTTCGGGTTACCAGACCGCCGTGCTGTCACAACTGGTGGAGCGTGTGTTCTCGGTGGAGCGCATCAAGGTCCTGCAGGACCGCGCCAAGGAGCGCCTGGTGGAACTGAACCTGCGCAACGTGGTGTTCCGCTGGGGCGATGGCTGGGAAGGTTGGCCGGCGCTGGCGCCGTATAACGGCATCATTGTCACCGCTGTTGCCACCGATGTGCCGCAGGCGTTGCTCGATCAGTTGGCGCCTGGTGGCCGATTGGTGATCCCCGTGGGCTCCGGCGAAGTGCAACAATTGATGCTCATTATCCGCGAGGACGAAGGCTTTTCCCGGCACGTGCTGGGGGCTGTGCGCTTCGTGCCGTTGCTCAACGGCCCGCTGGCTTGATCATTTATTCGCTAGCAGTGAATTCTGTGAGTGGGGATGTGTCTTACGGCGGGGCTTGTAGAGTCAACATGATTGGAAGCCGGGTTTAAACATGATGAATTTTTCGTTTCAGTCGTGTGCCGGTAAAAATTCAATGCCCAGTTATACTTGCGTCATATTTCAAGCCTGATACAGGCGTTCATGTTCAGCCACCACAAAGGGAGCGGCGGGTGAGTCTCACAGGTCTTGCGCAGCGTATGAGTAAAACAAGCTTTCAGCGACTGGTGCTTGGCCTTGTCTTGAGTTCCTTATTGGCTGCTTGTTCGAGCACGCCTTCCGGGGGCGCGCGGGTAGTTGACCGTAATAATGCAGTGCCGCAAAAACCGACGGTCACCACCGGGCAGTATGTAGTGCGAAAGGGGGACACGATGTTCTCGATCGCCTTCCGTTACGGCTGGGATTACAAGGCACTCGCAGCGCGTAACAACATTCCTGTGCCCTATACGATACATCCGGGGCAGACCATTCGTTTCGATGGGCGCAGCGGTTCGGCGCCTACGGCAGTTGTGACAAAGTCCGGATCTTCGCCCTCGTCTTCGAGCAGAACCACCATCATCACCCGGCCTGCAGGCACCGCCGCGTCTACGGCTGCGAGCAAGCCGGCAGCCGCGCCGTTGCCGCCTGCAGGGCCTGCGCCGACCGGTTGGGGATGGCCTTCCAACGGGGTATTAATTGGAAAATTCTCTTCAAACGGTAGTTTGAATAAAGGCATTGATATCGCCGGGGATTTGGGACAGCCTGTTTTAGCTGCGTCTGATGGGACAGTGGTGTACGCCGGGAGTGGTTTGCGGGGCTACGGCGAACTGGTCATCATCAAACACAGCGATACCTACGTCAGTGCTTACGGCCACAACCGTAGGCTGTTGGTTCGGGAGGGGCAGCAGGTCAAAGTCGGACAGACAATTGCCGAAATGGGATCAACTGGCACAGACCGGGTGAAACTGCACTTTGAGATTCGCCGTCAAGGGAAGCCTGTAGATCCGCTGCAATTCCTACCCCGTCGTTGATAGGTTGCACAGCCTGTTCCCTCACGTAGAAGGAACAGGCTCCAGCGTTGCCAAGGATAAAGGCGTCGCTTGAGCTTGAGGTCGAACTCACCAAAGGACTATAACAATGGCTCTCAGTAAAGAAGCGCCGGAGTTTGACATCGACGATGAGGTTCTCCTTATGGAGACCGGCATCGCTACGGATTCGATGTCAAATGATGAAGGGCCTGCAACGCCTTCAGTTCGCACCAAATCCAAGAACTCCACTGCGTTAAAGCAGCACAAGTACATTGACTACACGCGGGCGCTCGACGCAACGCAGCTGTATCTCAATGAAATCGGCTTTTCCCCTCTGCTCACTCCCGAAGAAGAAGTCCATTTTGCGCGCTTGTCGCAAAAAGGCGATCCGGCTGGGCGCAAGCGCATGATTGAAAGCAACCTGCGGCTGGTGGTGAAAATCGCCCGACGCTACGTCAATCGTGGGCTGTCCCTGTTGGACCTGATCGAGGAAGGTAACCTGGGCTTGATCCGGGCGGTGGAGAAGTTCGACCCTGAGCGGGGCTTCCGCTTTTCAACCTATGCCACCTGGTGGATCCGCCAGACCATCGAACGGGCGATCATGAATCAAACCCGCACGATCCGGTTGCCGATCCACGTGGTCAAGGAGCTTAACGTCTACCTGCGGGCGGCGCGTGAGCTGACACAAAAACTCGATCATGAACCCTCGCCTGAAGAAATCGCCAACCTGTTGGAGAAACCGGTAGGCGAGGTTAAACGCATGCTCGGCCTGAACGAGCGCGTGTCTTCAGTCGATGTCTCGCTGGGTCCGGATTCGGATAAAACCCTGCTGGACACCCTGACGGATGATCGTCCGACGGATCCTTGCGAGCTGTTGCAGGACGATGATCTTTCCCAAAGCATTGACCAGTGGCTGTCAGAGCTTACGGACAAGCAGCGTGAAGTGGTGATTCGCCGCTTCGGTCTGCGTGGCCATGAGAGCAGCACCTTGGAGGACGTAGGCCTGGAGATCGGCCTGACCCGTGAGCGTGTGCGGCAGATCCAGGTAGAGGGCCTCAAGCGCTTGCGTGAGATCCTCGAGAAGAACGGCTTGTCGAGTGAGTCGTTGTTCCAGTAACGATTAATAAGGCCGTTACGACAAAACGCCCGGTGCATGAGAATGCACCGGGCGTTTTGCTGTGCGCCGTGAGCGTTTCCACGCTCTGCGTGGGAGCGCCTCTGTGACGCTCTGCGTCACGCTTTGGGGCGTAGAGCGTCCTTGGCTGAGTTCCCACGCAGAGCGTAGGAGCGATCGCCTATTCCCTTGGCGTAGAGCTAAATCCCAGGCATAAAAAAACCCCGCTTTTAAGGGCGGGGTTTTTTCGACTAAGTCAGTACAAGTTAGATAACTTGAACTTCTTCAGCTTGCATGCCTTTCTGACCGCGGGTAGCGATGAAAGAAACCTGTTGGCCTTCTTTCAGGCTTTTGAAGCCGTCGGATTGGATAGCTTTGAAGTGAACGAACAGGTCGTCACCGGATTGTGGAGTGATGAAGCCGAAGCCTTTTTCATCGTTGAACCACTTAACGGTACCAGTTTGGCGATTAGACATGGTGTATCTCCTTGGACAAAGTTAACTGCGACTCAGGAAAAGCCCTGGCCGAGACTGAGTGCAAAGAGCAGGAAAAATTCTTGGAGATGGTTGGATCGAAATTCAACATATCGTGTAGAGATTCTCAGTGACACAAGCAGCACAGTGGCGCCACCTTAACCCTTTTTCCGGAACGTGCCAATGGTATTTCCCAAGGTTTCTCTAAATTCGTGACTGGCGGTGGTATTTACAGTCCCTGATGGCTGCTATGTGAGCCCCGGCCCCACTGGCTACGGCCTATACCAGGCAGTGCATTCGTCAAGAAAACCCCGGCGCCCTTTGAACCCCAACGCCGGCCCCGGTAAGATGCCCAACAGAATTTTTCCACCTCGCTATTCAGGACACCCGCCATGAGCATCAAATCGGACAAGTGGATTCGCCGCATGGCGCAAGAGCACGGCATGATCGAACCGTTCGTTGAACGCCAGATTCGTGGCGAAGGCGATGAGCGCGTGATTTCCTACGGCGTTTCCAGCTACGGCTACGACGTGCGTTGCGCCGATGAATTCAAGGTGTTCACCAACATCAATTCGGCGATCGTCGATCCTAAAAACTTTGACGAAAAGAGCTTCGTCGACGTTAAGAGCGACGTGTGCATTATTCCGCCAAACTCCTTCGCCCTGGCGCGCACCGTGGAGTTCTTCCGCATTCCCCGCGATGTGCTGACCATCTGCCTGGGTAAAAGCACCTACGCGCGCTGCGGCATCATCGTCAACGTGACGCCGCTTGAGCCGGAGTGGGAAGGCCACGTGACCCTGGAGTTCTCCAACACCACCACGTTGCCGGCGAAGATCTACGCCAACGAAGGCGTGGCACAGATGCTGTTCCTGCAGTCCGACGAGGCCTGTGAAGTGTCCTATAAAGACCGCGCCGGCAAGTACCAGGGCCAGCGCGGCGTCACACTCCCACGCGCTTGATCGAAAGGTCTTACACGTAAAGGGAATTAGTCTGCGGGAAGTGACTCTATTGGGTGTACTGCCTCGGTGCGTGCAAAACGCACCGAGCCACGCTTGAGGAGTACTTTATGAAGATCGACCCGCGAATCAGCGCCGAACTCGCCCGGCTTGAACCCAACCAGATTGGTGTTCTGGCCTGGTCCCTGATGGCTGATCCGGCCTTTGCAGGTGGCATTCCCGGCCAGCCTGACGAAGATTGGCCCCAACAGCCCACCGAGCCCGGTGAGCCAACCCTTCCGGATGAGCCGCCACCCGCGCCTGTCGTCTGATCAGTCAGGGCAAGAGACATGGCCGGCTTTTCAGCGCACCGGCCATACTTGCTCGTCGCCGATCACAAAGATCCGCCGATCGTCGCTCTGCTCCACTGAATACCCCCCGGTAAACGCGCCAAATGCCGGCAACAGGCTGATCCGCGACCCCAACTGAAAGCACGGCAGGCGCAAACTCTGGCGGCCCTTGCCGCGCAAGCGAAACACCGGGTGCACATGCCCCGCCAGCACGTGGTGGCTGGCATGGGCATCCGGTTCGTGTTGCAGGGCAAACGGCCCCATCAGCAGCGGCTCGGGGAGCACCTCAATCCTCAAGTCGGCAGGCGGGTCGCCTGCGCGTTTATCGTGATTGCCGCGAATCAACGTCATGGCTACCTTGGGATTGCGCTCACGCCAGCCCCTCAAGGCGCTCAGGGTGCCGCTGGCGTGCGATCCCGGGCCGTGCAGGAAGTCGCCGAGAAAAATCACCTGCGCGCACGGTAAGGCCGATAACAGCCGGTCCAGGCGCAGCAGGTTTTCAGTGGTGGTGCCTTGTGGCACCGGTTGCCCCAGGCTGCGATAGGCAGACGCTTTGCCAAAGTGCGCGTCGGCAATCAGCAGGCACTGGCGAGCGGGCCAGAACATGGCCTTATCCGCCAGCAGCCAAAGCTCTTCTCCCTCAAGCGTCACTGAACAATGCATCAGCGTTTCCCGTTATCCGCGACTTTTTCCAGGTCCTTGACCATCCGCGCAATGCGCTCCGAGAGTTTTTCCGAACTCATGCTCTCGCGCATTCGCTCGACCAGCAGCGGGAAGGCCAGGGGTGTAGGCCGTTCGATCACATGCAGGTCCAATTGCAGCACCGCCAGATGGCGCAATGTCTGTTCCAGCCGACGAATGTCCAACTCATCACGCAGGACTTCTTCCCCGGCTTGGGTCAGCAACAGGTTCTGCGGGTCATATTGTTTGAACACTTCGAAGAACAAACCGCTGGAAGCCTGCACCTGCCGCGTGCTTTTCGGCGCGCCGGGGTAGCCGGGGAACACCAACCCGGCGATGCGGGCGATTTCGCGAAAGCGGCGCAGGGCCAGTTCTCCGGCGTTCAGGCTGGCCGCGACGTCGGTCAGCAAATTTTGCGGGCTCAGCAACGCCGCGTTCAGCAACAGTGGCCAATCCACCGGCGTGGCGCTCAACAGTTCCAGCCCGTAATCATTCACGGCAATTGAAAAGGTCACCGGCTGCTGTTGGCTGACCCGCCACGCCAGCAGGCTCGCCAACCCCAGATGCACCTGGCGCCCGGCGAACGGGTAAAGAAACAGGTGCCAGCCCTCCCGCGACTTGAGGGCTTCGGCCAGCAGATGCGCACGCGTCGGCAAGCCGGACCAGCGCAGCTGGGTTTGCAGCAAGGGTTGCACCGCCCGCATCTCCGGGCCATCGAAGTGCCCGTGTGCCGCCGCGTCAAAGCGCTCGACTACGGCCTGGGCCAGCTCGTTGGAAAGCGGCATGCGCCCGCCATTCCAGCGCGGCACAGCGGCTTTCTTCGCGGTGCTGCGGCGCACATAAGCGGTCATGTTTTCCACGCGCACCAGCTCCAGCAAACGCCCGGCAAACAGGAAGCCATCGCCGGGTTTGAGCCGTGCGATAAAGCCTTCCTCGACGCTGCCCAAGTTCTTGCCGCCGCCGCCCTTGCTCCAGAATTTCAGCGCAATACTCGCATCACTGACGATAGTGCCCACGCTCATGCGATGGCGGCGGGCCAACCGCGCATCCGGCACGCGCCAGATGCCCTGCTCATCGGGCTCCACCCGGCGATAATCCGGGTAAGCCGTCAGCGACAGCCCGCCATGGCGCACAAACCCTAGCGCCCAGGCCCAATCCGCCTGTGTGAGGTCGCGATACGCCCAGGCGCCGCGCACTTCCGCCAGCAGCGCATCCGGCGTGAAACCGCCGCCCAGCGCCATGCTCACCAAGTGCTGTACGAGTACATCCAGCGGTTTGTAAGGCGATTCACGGGTTTCGATGCGTCGCTGCGCAATCGCATCCTGGGCGGCGGCGGCCTCCACCAACTCTAGACTGTTGGTGGGCACCAGCGTCACCCGCGACGGCCGCCCCGGCGCATGGCCGGAGCGCCCGGCGCGCTGCATCAGGCGCGCCACACCTTTCGCCGAGCCAATCTGCAAGACGCGCTCCACCGGCAGGAAGTCCACACCCAGATCCAGGCTGGAGGTGCACACCACGGCTTTTAGCTGACCGTCTTTCAGGGCCCGCTCCACCCAGTCGCGCGTCTCCCGCGAGAGTGAGCCATGATGCAAAGCAATCAACCCCGCCCAGTCCGGACGGGCTTCGAGCAACGCCTGATACCAAATCTCCGACTGCGCCCGCGTATTGGTAAACACCAGGCAACTGCTGCTGGCATCCACTTCGGCCACCACCTGCGGCAACATTTTTAAACCGATGTGCCCGGCCCAAGGAAAGCGCTCGGTGGCGGGCGGCAACAACGTATCCACGTGCAACTTTTTGGCTGTTTGCCCCTGCACATTGATCCCGCCGCCTTGTGGGACCAAAACCTCCAAGGCGTGGGATTGATTGCCCAGCGTCGCGGAAATCCCCCACACCATCAGCTCCGGATGCCAACGCCGCAGTCGCGCCAGCGCCAGCTGCAGTTGGACGCCACGTTTATTGCCGATCAGTTCATGCCATTCATCCACGATCACCATGCGCACGTGCGCCAGGCTCGTCTCGCTGTCGGCACGCGCCAGCATCAACGTAAGACTTTCCGGCGTGGTGACCAGCGCAGTGGGCTGGCGGCGGGTTTGGCGTGCGCGTTCGCTGCTGCTGGTGTCGCCGGTGCGCAGGCCGACGCTCCAGGGAATCTGCAAGGCCGCCAGCGGCGCTTCAAGGGCGCGTGCGGTGTCGGCGGCCAGCGCACGCATCGGCGTGATCCACAGCACCGTCAGCGGCGCAGCCGGCGCTTTACGTTTACCGGTGGTGGGTGGGCGGGTGATGGCGAAGCGATTGAGGGCAGCAAACCACAGTGCATAGGTTTTACCCGCGCCGGTGCTGGCATGCAGCAAGCCTGACTGGCCCTGCTTGACCGCCGCCCACACGTCTTTCTGAAAGGCGAAAGGTTTCCAGCCTTTGGCGGCAAACCAGTGTTTGGCGAAGTCGAAGGGTTTTGCCATGCGGTGGCTGACGCTCTGGGGGCTCTCTTCCAGAGACCCTCCAGGCGCCGCAAAGGTTTACTTCAAATTGCCGCTCAAGAACTGCTGCAGGCGCTCGCTCTTTGGATTGCCCAGCACATCGGCAGGCGCACCTTGCTCTTCCACCAGGCCTTTGTGCAGGAACAGCACCTGGCTCGACACCTTGCGCGCAAAGCTCATTTCGTGGGTGACCATGATCATGGTGCGGCCTTCCTCGGCCAGCCCCTGGATCACCTTCAACACCTCACCGACCAGCTCCGGGTCGAGGGCCGAGGTCGGTTCGTCGAACAGCATCACCTCCGGTTCCATGGCCAGGGCGCGGGCGATAGCCACCCGTTGCTGCTGGCCACCGGAGAGGAATGCCGGGTACTGATCGGCCACGCGTGCCGGCAAACCTACCTTGTCCAGGTAGCGACGGGCGCGGTCTTCGGCGTCTTTCTTGCTGCAACCCAGCACTCGGCGCGGGGCCATGGTGATGTTTTCCAGCACGTTCATGTGGCTCCACAGGTTGAAATGCTGGAACACCATCGCCAACCGTGTGCGCAGGCGTTGCAACTCGGCGTCGTCGGCCACGCGCATGCCGTGGCGGTCGCTGACCATGCGGATCTGCTGGCCGTCGAGGGTCATTGCGCCGTCGTTGGGGGTTTCCAGGAAGTTGATGCAGCGCAAAAAGGTGCTTTTGCCCGAGCCGCTGGCGCCGATCAGGCTGATCACGTCGCCGGTCTTGGCCTTGAGCGAGACACCTTTGAGCACTTCATTGTCGCCATAGCTTTTATGCAGGCCTTCAACGGTCAATTTGTACATGGGGCGTGCATCCTCAAGGCGAAAGTAGGTAGCCGCTGCGGTAGGCTTCAGTACCGGCGACATGGCTGATGACCATCCCGGCAGTGGCCATGCGGCGCAGCGAACGGGCGTAAAGTAGGCCGGCGTTTTTACAGTGCACGGGCGTTACGCGGTCGGTAATGGGGTCGATGATTTCGGCGATCAATTGCCCGGCTTCCAAGTATTCCCCCGGCAGGGCGCTGAACACCAGCAAACCGCCGACTGGCGTGGTCACAGGTTCCACGCCTGCCAACGGGGTGGCCGGGTAGGGCAGCTCGGGCAGTGGCGCGACGTCGCCGGCAATCGCGCCGAAGCGGATCAGGTAGTCGATGATCGCCTGGCAGTCGAGGCTGGCGAGGCCGTGATTGACGTCGCCCTGGCCACGCAGTTCGACGGTCACCGAAAAGCTGCCTAGGGGAATCGGGAAGCGCTCGCCGAAGCGTTGCTGCAACTGCCACCACACCAGGGTGAAACACTCATCGAAGGACTGCCCGCCGGAATCGGTGGCGAGCAAGTTGGCTTCCGAGCCGATATAGCGCGCCAGCGGCTCCACCTGTGGCCACGCCTGGGGCGTGGTGTACAGGTGCGCCACGGCTTCGAAGTCGCAATGCAGGTCCAGCACCATGTCGGCGTCGCAGGCCAGGCGTTGCAGTACCAGGCGCTGGGATTGCAGCTGGGTGTCGGCGGTTTGCGCGGCCAAGGCCGTGGCCAAGGCGGCGCGAATCAGACGCGCGTTGTGCTGGGGATCATTGCCCAGCAAATATTCGACTTGGTCACCGACTTGCTCACTGAGGTCGACAAACAGGCGATTGAAGTTCTGCCCGCTTTCGAGCTCGTAGCGGCCCAGCGCAATGTCCATCAACACCTGCTCCAGGCCCACCGGGTTGGCAATCGGCACCAACACGATTTCGCTCAGCAGCCTTCCGGCCGCTGCCAACTCAGCCAGGCGCACCTTGAGGTGCCAGGCCACCAGCATGCCCGGCAGTTCGTCGGCATGCAGCGATGACTGGATGTAGATCTTGCCTTCAGCCTGTTCCGGGCCGAAGTGGAAACTGTGAATCTGCCGCGCCGTGCCGGGCACCGGCGCGATCAGCTCATGTACCTGATGACGCATAACGACTCCTTAGTGGCTCGGCCCGAGAAAGGCCAGCCAACGGCGCTCCGCCAGACGAAACAGCCCCACCAGGGCAAAGGTCACAGTCAGGTAGATCAGCGCAGCGATGCCGAATGATTGAAAGGTCATGTAGGTAGCCGAGTTGGCATCCCGCGCTACCTTGAGAATGTCCGGCACCGTCGCGGTAAACGCCACGGTGGTCGAGTGCAGCATCAGGATCACTTCATTGCTGTAGTACGGCAACGAGCGGCGCAGGGCCGACGGCATGATCACATAGGCGTACAGCTTCCAGCCGCTTAAGCCGTAGGCCTTGGCCGCTTCGACTTCACCGTGGGCCATGCTGCGGATCGAGCCGGCAAAAATCTCGGTGGTGTAGGCGCAGGTGTTCAGGGCGAAGGCGAGGATGGTGCAGTTCATCGCATCACGAAAGAACGCATCCAGCACCGGTTGCGCACGCACGGCCGCAATGCTGTAGATCCCGGTGTAGCAGATCAGCAGTTGGATATACAGCGGCGTACCCCGAAACAGGTAGGTGTAGAACTGCACCGGCCAGCGTATGTAGCGCTTGCGCGAAACGCGGGCGATGGACAGCGGGATCGACACCAGAAAACCAATCACCAGCGAGGCGCCGAGCAGCCACAGGGTCATCGCCAGCCCGGTGATGTTTTGGCCGTCGCTATAAAGGAAGGGGCGCCAGTATTGCTGCACAAGTTCGATCATCGCACGGCCTCCCGGGACCCAGCGGAGTAGCGACGTTCAAGCCGACGCAGGACGAAGTTGGAGGCGCTGGTGATCAGCAGGTAGATAAACGCTGCGATGACCAGGAAATAGAACAGTTGATAGGTGCTCTTGCCGGCATCCTGAGCCGCCTTGACCAGGTCCGCGAGACCGATGATCGACACCAGCGCCGTGGCCTTGAGCATCACCATCCAGTTATTGCCGATGCCCGGCAGGGCAAAGCGCATCATCTGCGGGAAGGTCACGTAGCGAAACCGTTGCCCGCGCTTGAGCCCGTAGGCGGTCGCCGCTTCCAACTGGCCACGCGGCACCGCGAGGATCGCGCCGCGAAAGGTCTCGGTGAAGTAGGCACCGTAAATGAAGCCCAGGGTGATGACCCCGGCGCTGAATGGGTCGATCTCGATGTAGTCCCATTCCATAAAGTCGGTAAAACCGGTCAACCAGATTTGCAGGCTGTAGAAAATCAGCAACATCAGCACCAGGTCGGGCACGCCGCGAATCAAGGTGGTGTAGAGCTGGGCGGGGATGCGGATCAGGCTGACGCTGGACAGTTTCGCGCTGGCGCCGATCAGGCCCAGCAGGACGCTGACGGCCAGGGAGGCGACCGACAGTTTCACGGTCATCCACGTACCTTGCAGCAACAGCGGGCCGAACCCCTTCAAACTGAAGGCACTCAGCCCCAGGGTTTGCAAAAGATCTTCAAACATGAATTCAGGACCTATGGCGATAAAAAAGCGCCCACCTGAAACAGGTGGGCGCCAGGGTGTTATTTACCGCTGTACAGGTTCAGATCGCCGAAGTGTTTCTTCTGGATAGTGGCGTAGGTACCATCATCGTGTAACGCTTTGATACCTTTATCGAGTAAGGCCTTGAGGTCTTTGTTACCTTGTTTGATACCGACCGCCGTTTTGGACGGCAGCAATGGGTCGTCGATGGCCTTGCTGACTTCGTAGTCAGCGCCTGCCGGCGACTTCAAAAAGCCCAGTTCGGCTTGCAGCATGTCCTGCACCGAAGCGTCGAGACGGCCGGACGTCAGATCGGCATACACCTGATCCTGGTTGGCGTAGGCCTTGGTGGTCACACCGGCCTTGTCCAGTACCGCCTTGGCGTAGGCTTCCTGAATAGTGCCTTGCTCGTAGCCTACCGATTTGCCCTTGAGGGACTCAGGCGTGGAGTAGTTCGCGCCTTTTTTGAACACCAGGGAAGTTGGGCCGGAGAACAGCTCGCTGGAGAAGTCGATCGCCTTTTCACGGGCTTCGGTCACTGTCATCGAGGAAATCACGCCGTCGAACTTGTTGGCGTTGAGGCCTGGAATCATGCCGTCGAAGTCACTTTCAACCCACTTGCACTTAACCTTCAGCTCGGCGCAGATCGCATTGCCCAGGTCGATATCGAAGCCCACCAGGCTGCCATCGGCGGCCTTGGATTCGAACGGCGCGTAGGAAGGATCGACACCAAAACGCAATTCCTTGTATTCCTTGGCTGTCGCAACACCAGCAGCCATGCACAGAGCCAGTGCAGAAAGGGTCAGCAATGCTTTTTTCATTATGTAATCCCTGGAAACCAAGATAAGCGCTTGTGGCGCGTTTAGGACTGTTACTGAACGGTGTCAGACGGATCACAAGTAGCAATTTCTGCACCATAGTTCCGAATGTAGTTCCGAATGAGCTTTTTAAAAGGTGGGATAAGGGAGATCTGAGTGTAGGAGATGCCCGAAAATGGGCGTTGATTTTTCAGTGCACCATTTTGGATCTGACGCAGATCAAAATGTGGGAGCTGGCTTGCCTGCGATGGTGGTGGGTCAGGCCCAATCTATTTACCTGACCCACCGCCATCGCGGGCAAGCCCGGCTCCCACATGGTTTTGCATGGTTTGTAAGTGACCAGTCAGGGCAATAGATCTTGCAAAGTTCCTAGGTTGTCAGCCTCATCCACCGCCTTATCCTGCCGCCACCGCAACATCCTGGGAAACCGCACCGCAATTCCGCTCTTATGCCGCTTGGACAGGGTAATCCCTTCAAACCCCAGTTCAAACACCATGCTCGGCGTCACGCTGCTGACCGGGCCGAATTTCTCTACCGTGGTTTTGCGCACGATAGCGTCAACCTTGCGCATTTCCTCGTCGGTCAGCCCTGAATAGGCCTTGGCGAATGGCACTAACGTGCGCTCCGTGCCTGGCGGGCCGTCCCACACCGCAAAGGTGTAGTCGCTATATAAGCTGGCGCGGCGACCATGGCCGCGCTGGGCGTAGATCAACACCGCATCGACGCTGAACGGGTCGACTTTCCATTTCCACCACACGCCCATGTCCTTGGTGCGGCCCACGCCGTACAGGCCATCCTTGGCCTTGAGCATCATGCCTTCCACGCCGAGGCGGCGAGAGTCTTCACGTTGCTGGGCCAGGTCGGCCCAACTCGTGCCCGTCAGCAACGGTGATGGCAGCAGCACCGGCTGCTTGCACTGAGCAATCACCTGCTCAAGCTGGGCGCGGCGCTCGGCCTGGGTGCGGTTGCGCCAGTCGGCGCCCTGATGTTCCAACAGGTCGTAGGCCAGGACGGCGACGGGCGCGTCCTCGAGGATTTTTTTGCTCAGGGTCTTACGGCCAATCCGCTGCTGCAGCAGGGCGAAGGGTTGCACCGACGCCTTCCACACCACGATTTCGCCGTCGATGACTGTGCCGTCCGGCAAGCCGCTGACCAGGCTGTGCAGTTCCGGGAAACGTTCAGTAACCAGCTCTTCACCCCGGGACCAAACCCACAGCCGGCCCTCACGCTTGACCAGTTGCGCGCGAATGCCATCCCACTTCCATTCCACCTGCCAGTCGGCGGGCGAACCGAGCAGGGCGTCGAATTGCTCCACCGGTTGCGACAGGCCATGGGCGAGAAAAAACGGATAAGGCTGCCCGCCGCGTTGCGCATGCTCGTCGGACGATTCGGCGGCGATCAGCTTGAGGTAGCCCTCTGCCGTAGGACGATTGGACAAGTCGGTGTAGCCCACCAGCCGCTGGGCAACGCGTTTACTGTCCAGGTCAGCCATGGCCGCGAGGGCGCGGGTCACCAGCAGTTTGGACACGCCCACGCGAAAGCTGCCGGTGATCAACTTGATGCACACCATCAGGCTCGGCTGATCCAATTGTGCCCATAACGCGGGTAGGCGCTCGGCCAATTCCAGCGGCGGCAAACCACGCAGGGGCAGGAGTTTTTCTTCCAGCCACACCGCCAGGCCGTCTTGCGAGGTGTAAGTGGATTCCGGCAGCAGCAAGGAAATGGTTTCGGCCAGGTCACCCACCGACTGGTAGCTCTCTTCGAACAACCACGGTTCGATGCCCGATGCTTCGGTGGCCATGTCCCGAAGCAGGCGCGTGGGCACTAGTTGCCGAGGCCGCCCGCCGGACAGAAAGTACACCGCCCATGCGGCATCCTCAGGCGGGGCTTGGCGAAAGTAGGCTTGCAGCGCCGTGAGCTTGGCATTGCTGGACGTGGTGGCGTCGAGGTTGGCATACAACTCGGCGAAGGCTTTCATGCCGTGGCCTCTTCTTCGTCATCGCCGTATTCGGTGCTGAAGCCCTGGGCATCCAGGCCTTTTTCCCGCAGGTGGCGCACCAATACGCCGACAGACCCGTGTGTGACCATCACCCGTTCGGCGCCGGTGTGTTCGATGGCCCACAGTAGCCCCGGCCAGTCGGCGTGGTCCGATAGCACAAAGCCGCGGTCCACACCGCGCCGCCGCCGTGTGCCGCGCAGGCGCATCCAGCCACTGGCGAAGGCGTCGCTGTAGTCGCCGAAGCGCTTGATCCAACTGCTTCCGCCCGCGGACGGCGGGGCGATGATCAGCGCTTGGCGCAGTAACGGGTCGGTCTTTTTGAAGTCGCCGGCGTAGAGGGTTTCGGGGATATACACCCCGGCCTCTCGGTACACACGGTTCAAGGGTTCGACCGCGCCATGGCTGAGGATCGGGCCGATGCTGGCGTCGATACCATGCAGGATGCGCTGGGCTTTGCCGAACGAATAACAGAACAACACGCTGGCCTTGCCGGCGGCACTATTGGCCTGCCACCAGTCATTGATCCCGGCGAAGATCTGCGCTTGGGGCTGCCAGCGGTAGATCGGCAGGCCAAAGGTGGATTCGGTGATAAAGGTGTGGCAACGCACGGGTTCGAACGGCGCGCAGGTGCCGTCGGGTTCGACCTTGTAGTCGCCGGACGCGACCCAGACTTCGCCCTGATATTCCAGGCGCACCTGGGCTGAGCCCAGTACATGCCCGGCAGGGTGAAAACTCAGGGTCACGCCGTGGTGCACGAGTTTTTCGCCATAGGCCAGGGTTTGCAGGTTGATGTCCTGGCCCAGGCGCGAGCGCAGGATGCCTTCGCCGGGCGCGGCGGCCAGGTAATGCTGGTTGCCGGTGCGGGCGTGGTCGCCGTGGGCGTGGGTAATGACTGAGCGTTCCACCGGGCGCCAGGGGTCGATGTAAAAATCTCCCGCGGGGCAGTAGAGGCCTTCGGGCCGGGCAATGACAAGGTCCATGGGCGTGCCGGGGCAATGGGCTTATCAAATAGGAGGAGAGGCGCAGCGCAGAAGTTCTATCGGAATGCATGCAGTGGGATCGTTCCCACGCAGAGCGTGGGAATGCAGCCCTGGACGCTCTGCGTCCGCTTTTTTATGGCGTGACGCGGAGCGTCACAGGAGGCATTGCCACGCAGAGCGTGGGAACGATCATTACTTGCCGGGAGTGAGGGTCAACCGAGTCTTCCCATACACCTTCTCAAAGTTCTGCGGCTGCATCGGGAAGCTCAGGTATTGCGCCTTGAGCGACGCATCGATGCCGTTCGCATAGTTCGGGCTGGCCGGGTTGCCGGATTGGCCGATGCCGCCCTGGCCCATCATCGGTTCCACCTGGCCGAAGTCGACAATCATGCGCAGCGCCGGCACCTGAGTGGTGTTGAAGTCCTGGCCCCAACTGTACGGCGCCGAGTTCAAGGTGTTGTGGTCGCCGCCACTGGCCAGCGGGCCGCGAATCACCTGGCCGTTGGTGTTTTTCCAGGTGGTGCTGTGCAGTTTGCCCCACTGCCAGGCCTTGTGGTCGCCACCTAACTGACTGTCGCCAGCTGTGATTGCGGCAGCCAGGCTGCGGGCCAGGATCGCCGGTTTGTCTTCTTTCTGCGCGGTGCGCGCGTCGTCCCAGAACGGGCTGTCTTCGCGGCCCAGCAGGTGGTCGGCGTTGGCGGAGTAGGACAGGTTGGCGTTGCTGATAAAGGCTTTCCAGCTGGCGCTGTTTTCCGGGCCGAGTTCGTCGAGGAAGATCTGCTTCGTGCTTTCCTGTAGGAACAGCTCATAGATCGCCGCGTCGGCGGAAGTCGGCGCCAGGCGCCCATCAAACGCCATCAGGCGGTTCAGCGCCTCGCGGGCCTTGGTCGCGTCGGCCGCCGGCAGTGCATCAATCGCCTGTTTCAACGGCTGAGCCATACCCGGCGCCTGGAACATAGTCTTGAGCTTGGCGGCGAATGTGGTGGTCTGGTCGTATTGCATGGCGATCATGCTGCGGCTGTCATGCTTGCCGGCATTGGCCAGTTGCGCCAGGCGCTCGCTGCGCTCCGGCGCATCCCAGGAGTTGGACAACTGCATGCCATAGCCGCGCGGCGCGGTGCGCTGGTTGGCGGTGCCGATCCAGCCTTGGGCCGGGTCCTGATCATACGGGTGCAGCATCGCGTCGGCGTAACCGTCCCAGTCAAAGCGTGTGTCCCAGCCCGGCGAGGGCAGCAGGCCTTCGCCTTCGCGGCGGTTGGGGAAGCGGCCGGTGACTTGCCAGCCGATGTTGCTGGCGTCGGCGAAGATCATGTTCAGGGCAATCGCGCGGATTTCCCGGGTTGCGTCCGAGGCCTTGCCGGCGTTTTGCGCACGGGACAGGTCGAAGAACGCATCCAGGCTCTTGTCGTCCTTGAAGTCGGCGGTTTGCAGGGCCAGGCCGAAACCGGTGTTCAGGGCCTGGCTGCTGTTGAGCAGGGCGCCGTGGCGGGTTTCGTATACCACTTCGCGCAGTGGCCGCTGGCCCTTGGCGAAGAAGGTTTCGTTACGCACGGTGGCCGGTAGCCATTTGCCGTTGTTCTCGTAGTACAACGCGCTGCCTTGGCGTTTGACCTTTTCCAGGAACAGGTCCTGGGTGTCGCCTTTGACCGCACTCATGCTCCACGCCACTTTGCCGTTGAAGCCGGACAACAGGGTCGGCAGGCCGGCAATCGAGGCGCCGACCGCTTGGTATTTCGGTGCGCGAATCTGCACGTAGCTCCACGGCGACGGCGCTTGCGGCTGGGCGGCAAGGTCGCTGGCCAGCAGGCTTTTGCCGCTGCGGCTGCGTTGTGGGCCGATCGCCCAGTTACTCGAGGTCGTCACCGCCAGTGCATTGAGGCTGTTGAGTTGCTGGCCGACGGCGTCCAACCCGGCGAGGCCGGTGATCTGCCCCAGGTTCACGCCCTTGAGCTTGTCGGTTTCGGCCAGTGGGATCGGCTCATCCGGCGCGCTAGGGGTGAGCCAGGCGAGCTTGTCGACCCCGACTTTCTGCGCCAGCACCAGCGACGAGAGTTCTTCCTGCAGGTTGCTCGACTCGCTGAAATTCAGCAGGGAGAACAACAGCGCCGAATCTTCCGGCTTCCAGTACTCAGGCTTGTAGCCGGTCTGGGCCAGGTCCGGCGGCAGCTTGTCGCGGTAGCGGAACAGGTAGGCGTTGACGCCACGGGCATACACTTCAAAGAAGCGCTTGAGGCGCGGCGACGAGGCGTTATACAGCTCGCCGGCGCTTTTTTTCAGGTTGACCGCGCGCATGAAGCGGTCGACGTCCAGCACTTGCGGCCCGGACATTTCCGCCAGACGGCCCTGGGCCAAGAGGCGCAAGGTGACCATCTGCGTGATGCGGTCGCTGGCGTGTACATAACCGAGGCTGAACAGCGCGTCATGGAAGGTGTTGCTTTCGATCAGCGGCATGCCCTGGGCATTGCGGCGTACCGATACATTCTGGGCCAGGCCTTTGATCGGCTGCACGCCGGCAACGGGCGGCAGGGTGTCCTGGGTGCTCTGGAGCTGGCAACCGGCCAGGCTTAATGCACTGGCCACTGCCGCGGCAACGCCGAACCGGGGAAGAAAATGTGAGAGGGCTGGCGAGGCCATGGCAAAGCTCCTGCGGGGGGTAGCGTCATTAAAGGCGCTACGTTAGTGAGCGCGGCGAAACGACGCAAGCAGGAGTTTTGGGTTAAGCGTGAGAACTTAAGTCTTGCGCAAATCAATGTGGGAGCGGCGCTCCCACATTTGGATCTTCAGCGCGGCTTATGCCCCGTGGCACTTCTTGAATTTCTTTTCACTGCCGCACGGGCAAGGATCGTTGCGGCCAACGTCCTTCAACGCATTGCGCACCGGCTCTTGGTGAGCGTGGCCGCAGTTCGGGCCGTGGACATGGCCGTGGTCGTGATCATGATGATCGTGATCGTGATCGTGGTTGCAGTCAGGACCATGGACATGGGGTTGCTGAGTCATCGATGTCGCTCCGGAATAAAATCGCCGGGGATTATCTCGCCATTGTGGGCCACCTGCACGTCATTACCGATGAATAATCCGGTTTTCAGCTCGCCCTCCAGGCGATAGGGCACGGGCTTGCTCGGATTCTTCAGCATCTGCACTACATCGCGTATCTGCGGCCAAAGGTTGGTGCGCACCGTCACCCTGAAAAAAGCGTGGCCGCGCGGTGGCACGGTCAGCCATTCGTTGGACTCGCCTTCGGTCAGCACAAAATCGTCCAGGCTGACCTTGTAGATCAGGCCGCGCACTGTGAGGTCGGCGTCGTCGCGGTTGTCGACGCGAAAGTACAGCTTGAATTTCTGCTCCAGTAACTTGGCCCGCACCACTTCGACTTTCACCAGCGATACATGGGGCGCGGGCGCATCGTCTGCGAACCACGAGGCGCAACCGCTCAGGCCCAGGGTTAACGCCAGCATCAAGCTGTAAATCCGAAGCATGGCGTGAGTCCTGTGGTGGTTAGAGGTAGCTGGAGCAGCACTTCTTGAATTTCTGCCCACTGCCACACAAACATACATCATTGCGCCCTGCCTTCACCTCCACCGTCGGGTCGATGAAGTACCAGCGCCCCTCATTCTGTACGAAAGACGACTGCTCACGGTGGCTGTGTTCGCCGGTGCTGTCGTGCCAGCGCGCGGTAAAGGTCACAAAGGCATGCTCCGGCTGGCCGCCAAACACCTCGGAGCTTTCCACTTCAAGGCCGAGCCAGGTGCTCTGGGCACTCCAGGTGCCGATGGCGACGCGGTCCAGGCCGGCTTGTTGCGCGGGCAACGTGGTGGCGACCAGATAGTCCACCAGCCCCAGCACATAGGCACTGTAGCGCGAGCGCATCAGCGCGGTGGCGCAGGGCGCCGGGTGGCCGGCGTGATAATGGCCGCAGCAGGCCTCCAGCAGATTGCCGCTGCCACAGGGGCAAATGGATGTACTCATGGTTACCACCAATACTTTCCGAAGTTTTCCGGGTTGGCCCAAAAGCGGGCGTTGAGCCAGTCCGGCACCTGTTTATAGTCAAGCAGATCATAGGTAAACAGCGTCAGAACCTGATCATCGCGCTGGAACCGTTCGCCGGCCTGCAGGGCCAGGGAGAAGAAGTCGGTGTCCTTCCAGCCGCAGGCGCCCAGATCGGCCAGCACCGCAATGCGGCTGGCATTGAGGTTGCGAATGCCGCCGAGCAAGGTCAGGCCTTGCGGTTTTGACAGGTGCTCCAGGCAATCGACCACCAGCGCCAAGTCAAAACGCTGCGCCGCCAGCTCTGCCGGCAATGGCCCGGGCGCAGCGATGGCGACAACGGTGCCCGGGTGCTCGGCTTGAAACGCCTCCAGCGCCGGAAACTGGCTGGCGCCCAACAGCAACAGGCGTTTGGGCTGGTGCAGATCCAGCAAAGCGGCCAGCGCTTGCTGTGGCGTACGGGAAGAAATACCAGCGATCATCAGAGATCCTCACATCAGGACCCTAGAGACTAGCGCGGCTGAGCCTGCGGGCCTAGAGCGGGCGGCGGCGAAAAGTCCTGCGTGAACGGCCAACCTCAATAAATACGGGGGTGCGGCGCAGTGGCGCAGATGAAAAGAGCCGTCTTTACTCCACCTGTCGGCCCTCGCCGACCCCCTCAGGAGAAATCAAATGAGCATCATGCGGACAGCTCTACCCTTGGTTCTGCTAACCGGAGTATTGACAGGTTGCGCAGGTTTGCAAAAAACCGATTGGCCCACCTGTGCCGCAGTCGGTGGTGTGACGGGCGCTGCGATTGGCGCCACTGAAAGTTCGGCGTACGCCGGCGCTGGCGCGCTGCTGATCGGCGGCATGGCTGGCGCCTATTGCTGGGTGCACGGCGATGGCGACGAAGATGGCGATGGCGTACCGGACAGCCGTGACAAGTGCCCGGGCACACCGAAAGGCATGCAGGTGGATGTGAACGGTTGCCCTCCGGTGCCGGTGGCGGCCGTGGTTGAGGAGGTGGTGGTAGTCAAGGAAGAAACCATCGTGATCCGCGATGTGCACTTCCAGTTCGACTCGGCCAAGCTCACGGCGGCGGACAAAACCAAGCTCGACACCATCGCCACGCGCCTGAAACAGGAAGCCCCGAGTGCGCAGCTGCGGGTCAGTGGGCACACCGACAGCGTCGGCAAAGACGCCTATAACCAGAAACTCTCGGAAAAACGCGCGCACTCGGTGACGGATTACCTGGTTAGCGCGGGCGTGCCGCGCAGCAACTTTGTATCGGTGGTCGGTGCGGGCGAAAGCCAGCCGGTAGCCGATAACAATGCCGCTGACGGGCGCGCGTTGAACCGCCGTGTGGAAATCAAAATCAGCCGCTGACGGCCTTTGCCCCTGTGGGAGCCACAGGGGCATTGCTGGCGATCCTCGTCGAAACCGCAGGCAAACCAGCCCTTTATCAAGTTTTTTCAACCTTCACTGGCAAATCGCCTGCAGAAGTCGGTACTGTGCGCCCAAAGAATAATAGGCAGGGGCATGCGGGATGAAGGTGTTTTGGGGGTTGGGAAAGTTTCTGACGTTGCTGTTCTGGGTCGTGGTAGTGGTCAATCTGTTCCGGCCGCTCGCCAATCCGTTCCACCTGTTGGTCAGCCTGGCCGGCAGTCTGTTGTTCCTGACCCATCTGTTGGAACTGCTGTTGTTCAACAGCAGCTTGAAACACCGTGCCCACCCTTGGCGTGACCGCTTGCAGATTCTGCTGGTGGGGATGTTCCATGTGCGGGGCCTGTCGGCGCCTGCCGCAATTGATGAAACGAACAAGGAGGCCAATCATGCGTAAGGTTTTTCTGTTGGCCCTGTTGGTCAGCCCCATTGCCCTGGCCCAGAGCGTCAGTGTCGAAACCAACTCGCTGATGCGCCTGCCCAGCAGTACCAGCGTGTTGCAGCTCGAACGCCTGGATGTGGCGGACTACGGCACGTTGCTGGTGCCGGCCACCATCAGCCAAGTCACGGTGGATGAGCTGCATTTGGGGCGTGAGGCGCGTATCGCCATCGCCCCCGGCAATACCGCGCTGCAATTGCAGGTGCGCAATGCGCAGCTGGAACATGGCAGCCAGATCACCTCGCGCGGCGCTCCCGGGACCCACGAACGGCCGGCCAAGGCCGGGCGTGATTTGGTCTTGCGCATCAATGCCCTGAGCGCCGAAGAGCTGTCGGTGGATGCCCGTGGCGGCGCCGGTGCCCAAGGTTATGCGGGCCTGGATGGCGCCAACGGCGTGGACCCGGGTTGCACCTGGGGTTCGGCCGGGCGCGGCGCCAATGGCGATAACGGTGGCGATGGCCTGCCAGGCGCGGCGGGCGCGACCGTGCGTGTCGAGCTGCCGCAGAGCTTCCCGGCGGAGCAGATCAAAGTCTGGGTGGATGGCGGGGCCGGCGGTTTGGCCGGCACGGCGGGTAAGCCGGGTAAAGGTGGGCAATCCAAAGGCTGCGTGGTGTATCGCGCCGATGGTGGCGACAAGGGCCGACCTGGCTTGGAAGGGCAACCGGGGCCGGCAGGGCCTGCGGGGGCTGTGACTATTCAGCGGCTCTGAGTCGCCTGGTCTGACACCATCGCGGGCAAGCCCGACTCCCACATTGAAATGCGATTACCTGTGGGAGCCGGGCTTGCCCGCAATGGCGGAATAAAGATCGCCTCAGAACATCGGCCGAGCCGAAGCAATCGCCACCACCACCAACCCAACAATCAGATTAATCCCCACCAACTTGCGAATCTGCCCCAGCGCAGCCGCACCTGTCGGCCAATCCTCAGCCGCCACCGCCTTGCGCAGTTCCGGGAACTTCAACGCCTGGATACGGATAAACAGCGCCGTCATCACCAGATACAAGCCCATCATCACTTGCACATAGCGCGGCGCGGTCTCAAACCCGCTGAAGCGCAGTTGCAGCAGGCCGATGCCGCTGATCGGCAAAACCGCCACCGCGACCCAGACCCACACGAAAAAACGTTGAAACACATTCGCCCACAGCTTGAGCCGGGCAGGGCCCTCAAGTGCCGCCATGGCGGCGGGGCGCAGGATCATCCAGGCGAAAAACATACCGCCGACCCAAACCAGGGCGGCCAATACATGCAGGGTGTAAGCGAGGCTAAACGCGGTCATTGTGGTACTCCGTTCTGCGCGGGATTAATTAGCGGGGTATGATAGCGGCCGATCCGAACCACTGAAAATTTATCCAGCGTTTTTTGCGCCCGACTATCCATGATCAGCACTGAACTTAAAACCACGATCCAGGGCGCCTATTCGCGTTTTCTCGAAGCCAAGAGCTTGAAACCGCGCTACGGCCAACGCCTGATGATCGCCGAAGTCGCCAAAGTCCTCGGGGATATCGACACCGACGACGAAGGTCGGCGCAGTGGCGACCCCGCGATCGTGGCCGTCGAGGCCGGCACCGGCACCGGCAAGACCGTGGCCTACAGCTTGGCCGCGATCCCGACTGCCAAGGCCGCCGGCAAGCGCCTGGTGATCGCCACCGCCACCGTCGCCCTGCAAGAGCAGATTGTCTACAAAGACCTGCCTGACCTGATGCGCAACAGCGGCTTGAATTTCACCTTCGCCCTGGCCAAGGGGCGTGGCCGCTACATGTGCCTGTCCAAGCTCGATGTATTGCTGCAGGAAGGTCACGCGCAAACCGCCACGGCGTCGCTGTTCGAAGAAGAAGGCTTCAAGATCGAGGTTGATGAAGTCAGCCAGAAGCTGTTTACCAGCATGATCGAAAAGCTGGCCGGCAATAAATGGGACGGCGACCGCGACAGTTGGCCCACCGCCCTGGAAGATGCCGACTGGGCACGCCTGACCACCGACCACAGTCAGTGCACCAACCGCCATTGCCCCAACTTCGGCCAGTGCGCCTTCTACAAGGCCCGCGAAGGCATGGGCAAGGTCGACGTGATCGTCACCAACCACGACATGGTCCTGGCTGACCTGGCCCTGGGCGGCGGCGCCGTGCTGCCGGACCCGCGCGACACCCTTTACGTATTCGACGAAGGCCATCACCTGCCCGACAAGGCTATCGGCCACTTCGCCCACTACACGCGCTTGCGCTCCACTGCCGACTGGCTGGAAACCACCGCCAAGAACCTCACCAAGTTGCTGGCCCAGCACCCGCTGCCCGGCGACCTGGGCAAGCTGATCGAGCAGGTGCCGGAGCTGGCGCGCGAGATCAAGACCCAGCAGCAGTTCATGTTCAGCGCCTGCGAACAGGTCGCCGACTTCAAGCCCGGCGAAGACGTGGAGGGCCGCGAGCGGCCGCGTCACCGCTTTGTCGGCGGGTTGATCCCCGAGCACATGCGTGAAATGGGCATCGAGCTCAAGAAGGGCTTTTCGCGCCTGACCGACCTGTTCACCCGCCTGACCGACTTGCTCAAGGAAGGCATGGACGGCGAGGTCAACATCGGCATCGCCAGCAACCAGGCTGAAGAATGGTATCCGCTGTTCGGTAGCCTGTTGTCGCGTTCCCAGGGCAACTGGGAGTTGTGGACCGCCTTCACCGTCGAAGACCCGGAAGACAACCCGCCAATGGCGCGTTGGCTGACCTTGTCAGAAAGCGGCGCGCTGTTTGATATCGAGGTTAACGCCAGCCCGATCCTTGCCGCCGAAATGTTGCGCCGCAACTTGTGGAACGTGGCCTACGGTTGCCTGGTGACCTCGGCCACGCTGACGGCCCTGGGCACCTTCGACCGCTTCCGCATGCGTGCCGGCCTGCCGAAAAAAGCCGTCACCGCCGTGGTGCCGAGCCCGTTCCACCACGCCGATGCGGGTGTGCTGCGGGTGCCGGACCTCAAGGCCGACCCACGGGACGCGCCGGCGCACACGGCGGCGATCATCCGCGACCTGCCGGCGTTGGTTGAAGGCTCGCGGGGCACCCTGGTGCTGTTCTCCTCGCGCAAACAGATGCAGGACGTGTTCGACGGCCTCGACCGCGACTGGCGCAAGCAAGTGTTTATCCAGGGCAACCTGTCCAAGCAGGAAACCCTGAACAAGCACAAGGCGCGCGTCGATGGTGGCGATTCCAGCGTGCTGTTCGGCCTGGCCAGTTTCGCCGAAGGCGTGGACTTGCCCGGTGCCTACTGTGAGCACGTGGTGATCGCCAAGATCCCGTTTTCGGTGCCGGATGATCCGGTCGAGGCGGCTTTGGCCGAATGGATCGAAGCCCGTGGCGGTAACCCGTTCATGGAGATCTCGGTGCCGGATGCTTCCTTGAAGCTGGTTCAGGCCTGCGGGCGCTTGCTGCGTACCGAGGAAGACCGGGGCACCATCACCTTGCTCGACCGCCGTTTGGTCACGCAGCGCTATGGCAAAGCCATCCTCAATGCTTTGCCGCCGTTCAGGCGCGAAATTTCTTAAGCCGCCGTGGGCGAATTCGCCCACTTCGTGGTCTATCTCACTGCTATCGATGTATGTCATCAGGCCAGTCACCGGCCGTTTGGGAGAACCTTGTTCGTATGATTCGCACGCTGCCCGCTCTTTTTGCCTTGTTGTTCGCTGCGCCCCTGATGGCCGCGCCTGCCGGGCAACAAACGCTGTTCAATTTCGTCCGGCCTGCCGATGTGGTCAAGGTGGCGACCCTGGACGCCAGCCTGCCGCAATACAACGCCGAACAAACTGCTGAAGGTGAAGTGCTGCGCCGCATCACCTTCAACCCGGCGGCTGAGCCGAGCCTGGTGCTCAGCCCGCAGACCGGCGTGTGGGACTGGTCGCAGTCCGGCGCCATGAGCCTGCGTATCCAGAGCGCGATGGACTGGGCGCTGACCCTCTACGTCAAAGTGCAAAGCACCGACGGTAAAACCTTGGTCAGCCGCATCGACCTGCCAGCCGGGCCAGCGCAGACCCTGCTGATACCGCTGCAAGCCAACACCCCGCTGAGCCAAGGCATGAAAGCCGGCCCGCCGATGCCGATCACCGTGGACGGCCAGCGTGTATTGCTGGCGGGCAGCGCCGGGGAAATCGACCGCAGCCAGGTGGCGTCGGTCACCCTGTCGATGGTCAAGCCCAACGCCGCGCAAAGCATCCTGTTGGAACGCTTCGGGGTTCAGGACAGCGAGCCGGTGCTGAAGGTGGCCTACAGCGAACTGGTGGATGCGTATGGCCAGTCCACCCGCGCGCGCTGGCCCGAAAAGGTCAGCAACGATGAACAACTCAAGGCCGCAGCAGCCAAAGAGCAGCTACAACTCAAGGGCTGGCTGGCTGAGCGCGACAAGTCTTCCCTGGACCAATACGGCGGCTGGAACAAAGGCCCGGCGTTTGAAGCCAGCGGTTTTTTCCGCACCGAGAAACGCGACGGTCGCTGGTTCTTGGTGACGCCGGAAGGCCATCCGTTCTACTCCTTGGGCGTCAACACCGTGGCGCCGGACAACAACCAGACCTATGTGGCCGGTCGCGAGTGGATGTTTGCCGCGCTGCCCAAGGCCGGCGAGCCGTTCGACACGTACTACGGCAGTGGTGATAACCGCGGCGGCAACGGCGCCGACCAAGGCCGGGGCTTCAATGTGGGGCGTTGGTACGATTTCTACGGCGCCAACCTGCAGCGTGCTTACGGCACCGACGGTTTTGATCAGAAGCGCTGGGTCACGCACACCCTAGACCGCCTGCAAGCCTGGGGTTTCAATACTGTGGGCAACTGGAGCGACGAGGATTTGGCCCGCGCCGACCGCGTGCCGTACACCTTGCCGCTGTCGATTGTCGGTGACTACGCCAGCATCAGCACCGGCACCGACTGGTGGGGCGGCATGCCCGACCCGTTCGACCCGCGTTTTGCCATGGCCACTGAACGTGCGGTGGCCATTGCTGCTCGCGATCACCGCGACGACCCGTGGCTGATCGGCTTCTTTGCCGACAACGAGCTGGCCTGGGCCGGCCCCGGCGACGATGCAAAATCCCGTTACGCCTTGGCCTACGGCACGCTGCGCATGACCACCGACGTACCGGCCAAGCGCGCATTCCTCAAGCAACTGCGCGACAAGTACCGCAATGAAGACGGCCTGTCGAAGGCTTGGGGCATTCACCTGGCGGGCTGGGAGCTGATGGAAGACCCAGGCTTCGAGCCGCCGATGCCAAACCCTGAGCATCCGGAGATCGAAGCTGACTTTAAATACTTCCAGAAGACCTTCGCCGATGCGTATTTCAAGACCATCTCCGATTCGCTGAAATGGCACGCGCCCAACCAGTTGCTGCTGGGCGGCCGTTATGCCGTGAGCACCCCGGAGGCCGTGGCGTCCTGCGCGCAGTATTGCGATGTGCTGAGCTTCAACATGTACACCCTCAAGCCGCAGGATGGTTATGACTTTGCCGCTCTGCGAGCCTTGGATAAGCCGGTGCTGATCACCGAGTTCAACTTCGGCTCGGCGGACCGTGGCCCGTTCTGGGGCGGCGTGACGCAGTTGGCCAAGGAAGAAGACCGTGGCGTGGCCTACAACAACTTCCTCAAGCAGGCCATGGCTGAGCCGTCGATTGTCGGTGTGCACTGGTTCCAGTACTTGGACCAACCAGTGACCGGGCGTCTGCTGGACGGTGAAAACGGACACTTCGGTCTTGTCGGCATCACCGATGTGCCGTTCCAGGGCTTTGTCGACAGCGTGCGTAAAAGCAACCTGGCGGCGGTCGATCAGTTGGGTAAAGAGGCGCAAAAGGCCAAGGCCGCCAGCGCGGTTCGTGAGAGCGAAGGCGGCAGGTCGGGGAGTGCAGGCAAAGGCGCGGGGCAGGGCGCCGGGCACGCCGGCGGTCACTCTGGAAACGGCCATTGATTCATCGATGACGGGTTCACAAAACCCCTAATGACTGGAACAATGACGGCCACTTCTTACAGGGTTTTCCGAGGCGGGTCAGGTGCAGATTCAGGGTCATTACGAACTTCAGTTCGAAGCGGTACGTGAAGCGTTCGCCGCGTTGTTCGATGACCCGCAGGAGCGTGGTGCTGGGCTGTGTATCCAGATCGGCGGCGAAACCGTCGTCGACCTGTGGGCCGGCACCGCCGACAAAGACGGTGCTGAAGCCTGGCACAGCGACACCCTCGTCAACCTGTTCTCCTGCACCAAGACCTTCACCGCCGTCACCGCCCTGCAATTGGTGGCCGAGGGCAAGTTGAAACTCGATGCGCCCGTGGCTGACTATTGGCCCGAGTTTGCGGCGGCCGGTAAAGAAACCATCACGCTGCGCCAGCTGCTCTGCCATCAGGCCGGGCTGCCGGCGATCCGCGAGATGCTGCCGGCCCAAGCCTTGTACGACTGGCAACTGATGGTCGACACCCTGGCGGCCGAAGCTCCGTGGTGGACGCCGGGCGAAGGGCATGGCTATGAGGCCATCACTTACGGCTGGCTGGTCGGTGAATTGCTGCGCCGTGCCGACGGGCGTGGGCCGGGTGAGTCGATCGTCGCGCGGGTTGCGCGGCCATTGGGCCTGGACTTCCACGTGGGTTTGGCGGATGAAGAGTTTTATCGTGTTGCCCATATAGCGCGCAGCAAAGGCAATATGGGCGATGAGGCCGCGCAACGATTACTGCAAGTAATGATGCGCGAACCTGCGGCCATGACTACGCGTGCATTTGCCAACCCACCGTCTATTCTGACCAGCACTAATAAGCCCGAATGGCGGCGCATGCAGCAGCCAGCGGCAAATGGTCACGGTAATGCGCGCAGCCTGGCGGGTTTTTATAGCGGATTGTTGGACGGTAGTTTGCTGGAAAGCGACATGCTCGAACAATTGACCCGCGAACACAGTGTCGGGCCGGATAAAACCTTATTGACCCAAACCCGTTTCGGTTTGGGTTGCATGTTGGATCAACCGCACTTGCCCAATGCCACGTTCGGCCTTGGCCCACGTGCGTTTGGCCATCCTGGGGCTGGGGGTTCGGTGGGGTTTGCCGACCCGGAACATGATGTAGCGTTCGGTTTCGTGACTAATACACTGGGGCCTTACGTACTTATGGACCCGCGTGCACAGAAGTTGGTCGGAATATTGGCCGGTTGTCTGTAAAGAGCTTGCTGTTTCACGTTTTTTTGTTACAAAGGCAACTATAAGAAGGCGCTGAACGAAATTTTGTAACTTTAATGTTCTGTAAGCGTCTGTTTAACGGGTCAACCAGACCCCCCGGTTTTTTCTCATTTTGTGGATATCTCATGTTATCGAACAAGTCCTTGGCACTGGCGCTGTGCCTCACTATTACTGGCTGCGCACAAACTCCACAAAATGATGCCGAAGGCGGGCATTGGTGGTCATTTGGATCTGACAAGGCTGCTACCAAGGACGCAGTAACCCAGACCGACGCCAAGCCGGATGCAAAACCAGCCGCTGGCGCCAAGCCTGCCGCGCCGGTGGCTGCTGCTGCTGCTCCTGCGCCCGCTGCTGCCCCGGTAGCCAAGGCTGATGCCGACGGCTCTAGCTGGTGGCCGTTCTCTTCCAAAAGCGCCGACGAAAAGGCCGCCGATGCCAAGGCTGACCTGAAAGCCGACCTTAAGGCCGCCGACCCGGCGACGCCTGCAGTCGCCAAGACTGACAGCGAGCCACGCTGGTGGTGGCCGTTCGAGAGCAAGCCAAAGCCACTGGCCAAGGTCGACGTGACCAACGTGCCGATGCCCGACCCGAAAATCACCCAAGCCTGGCTGGATGACTATGAGCCGCGCTTGCGCGCTGCTATCAAGGACAGCAACCTGCAACTGGAACGTCGCGACAACGTACTGGTGGTGATTGCCCCGGTAGACGGTTCCTACAACCCGAAACGCCCGGCGATGCTGCTGCCGGTTACCCTGGGCCCGTTCACCCGTGTTGCCAAGGCTGTTGAAGCTGACCCAAAGACCGCTGTACTGGTCCTGGGCCACGTTGATGCCACCGGCGCCGCCCCGGCGAGCCAGGCCTTGACCAAAGAGCGCGCGCAATCGATCGCCTCGATTTTCAGCCTCAGCGGCCTCAAGCAAGACCGCCTGATGCTGCGCGGCATGGGCGACCTTATGCCGCGTGCTGCCAACGACAGCAATCAGGGGCGTGCGCTGAACCGTCGCATGGAAATCATGTTCACTCAGCGTACAACTATGTTGGCCCTGCTGAGCAAGTACAACTCGGGCAAGACACCGCCTGTAGCCGAAATGGTGGCTGTGCAGAATGTGCCTGCTCCGGCGCCTGCTGCAAAAGCTCCGGCGAAAAAGGCTCCAGCGAAGAAAGCCGCTGCCAAGCCCGCCGCTAAAAAAGCCCCGGCTAAGCCAGCTGCCAAGAAGCCAGCCCCAGCCAAAGCCAAGGCCGCGACACCGGCTGCCAACGACCAGGCGAAAAACTGATCTGCTGAACCATAAGGATAAAGCCGCATGACCCAGGCACTGGCCGATATGCGCCGTGACTACACACGCGATGGTTTGAGCGAGGCCCAGGCCCCGGGCGAGCCGTTTGCGTTGTTCCACCAGTGGTTTGGCGACGCGGTGAAAACCGAGCAGCCACCGGTGGAGGCCAATGCCATGACCCTGGCCACGGTCGACCAGGACGGTCGCCCGCACTGTCGCATCCTGTTGCTCAAGGGGTTGGATGCACAGGGCTTTACCTTCTTCACCAATTATCAGAGCGCCAAGGGCGAACAGCTTGCGGCGCGGCCTTTTGCGGCCATGACGTTCTTCTGGCCCACCTTGGAGCGCCAGGTGCGTATCGAAGGGCGGGTGGTCAAGGTCACGCCTGAAGAGTCGGATGCTTATTATCAGGTCCGCCCGTTGGGCAGCCGACTTGGTGCTTGGGCCTCGCCGCAGAGCCAAGTCATTCGTGACCGTGAAGCGCTGCAGGATTTGCTCAAGGCTACCGAGCAGCGTTTCAGCGACACCCAACCCGACTGTCCTGAGCATTGGGGTGGCTATCGCCTGCTGCCCGAGCGCATCGAGTTCTGGCAGGGCCGCGCCAGCCGCCTGCATGACCGCCTGAACTATCGCCTGCAAGCCGGCGAGTGGACGCGCGAGCGCCTGGCGCCCTGAGCTGCACCTCTCGTCACATCCCCCGAATGTTGCCTACCACACGAAGTCTCTCTCCTAGAGGCTTCGCGTGTGCTGCTGCACGACTACAATGAACGGGCCCATGGCCGTCTTTGGAACAAGGGTGAGAGCTACCGTTCGTCTATTTTTCTGGTACTGGCAGTCTGTACTGAGGCTGAATGAAAGCAACTTTCTGACGTGCTTGCCGTGACAGGCGCCAAGCTGCGGCGTCTAATGAATACCTGTCCTTTGGAGTTGAAGCTATGCGTAAGTCCGTTTTACTAGTTGCCTGCTTTACCACCCTGTCGTTGTTGTTGGGTGGCTGCGCCTCGAGTCTGACCGGCGACTCGTACTCCCGTGACGAGGCGCGCCGTGTACAAACCGTTCGCATGGGCACCATTGAATCCCTGCGTCCGGTGAAAATCGAAGGCACCAAGACCCCAATCGGCGGCGCTGCTGGCGCAGTCATCGGCGGCGTTGGCGGCAGCGCCATTGGCGGCGGCCGTGGCAGTATCGTCACCGCGGTGATCGGCGCCGTAGCCGGCGGCCTGCTGGGCTCGGCCACCGAAGAAGGCCTGACCCGTACCCAGGGCGTGGAAATCACTGTTCGCGAAGACGACGGCAGCATGCGCGCCTACGTACAGGCCGTGCAGGAAAATGAAATCTTCCGCATCGGCGATCGCGTACGCATCATGACCGTTGACGGTACCAGCCGCGTTACGCGTTAAGCGTCGGCCGTAGCAACACAAAACCCCAACCGGGTAACCGGTTGGGGTTTTTTGGTTTTGTGGGCTGGGATTGCCGATAACATTTCTAGCTCTGTTATGTCGGGCACCGCTGCTCCATTGCACGATCTACTAACAGTCCCGCCAGTCCGAGTAGCTGCCCAATTGCTAACAATTGGCTGCGTAGTTTTCCGTCCGTTGTTTCTGCTAAATCAGAGGTCAGCCCACCTGCGCCTATCAGGGTTTCGTATGCATTTACCAATAAGGCCTCTGTGTTGGCGGCTGAGTTAATCGAAAACAGTGGTTCGTAACCATTGGGTGGCGCAGTGCCTGGCTCAGAATGATTGGCGGCGCGGCGTGCTTGTGCCAATAGCTGTGCAGTGTCTAACGGAGGTGGGTTCGGTGTGACCTTGTACATGGGTGGAGCCGCCCCTGATCGCCGCGACGCGATGGAAGGTGGCAGCTGTACGCAGGTTCGCGGACCGAGAACTTGGAACTCGGCATACCCGAAGGTATCCCGCGCACAGCTGCCATAACACGAAGCGTCAGCCATAGGAGTGGCTGACGAAAAGCGATGGCAATTATGCATCAAGTTAACAGGCCGCGACGCCTGATCGCTGAGTGTCAGCGAGTGGGGGAGACTAGTGCGTCACTTGCTGCAAGGCAATCCCGGCGACTCGTGGGAAATGTCTGATGGGTTTCTCCGGTGGCGCAAGAAACGCAGGCAATAAAACAGCCTTAGTGGGGCGGTTTTTTTTGCTGGATTTAAGGCCCAACTCATGGAGGGCCGAGTATGTCGAAGTTTGCCTGTGGCGAGGGGGTAGCATTCGGTCAGGCATTGTGAAGTTTTAAAGCCTCACTTCAAACCTGAAAGTGCTTCACCATCGTGTTCAATTCATGCGCCAGGCTGGCGAGGGATTGCGAGGCGGCCGTCGTTTGGGTCGAGCCTTGCGCCGACTGAATCGACAGCTGTTGAATATTCAGCAAGTTGCGATCAACCGCCCGTGCAACGTCGGCCTGCTCTGCCGCCGCCGTGGTAATCACCAGGTTACGGTCGTTGATCTCATCGTTAGCCGCCAGGATATCTGCCAGCGCTTGCTGAGCCAGCTCGGCCAACGCCAGGGTCTGCTGGGTCATGGTGCTGCTGTCGAGCATGGTGTGGACGGTGCTGGCGGTATTGGTCTGAATACTGCCGATCATTTGTTCGATTTCCTGGGTCGATTGGGCCGTTCGGTGGGCTAGGGCGCGCACTTCATCGGCGACCACCGCAAAACCACGCCCGGCCTCACCGGCACGCGCCGCTTCGATGGCCGCGTTCAGGGCCAACAGGTTGGTTTGCTCGGCAATGGTGCGGATCACATCAAGTACTTTGCCGATACCTTTGGCTTGCTCAGCCAGGCCACCGACTTGCCCGGAGCTGACCTCAACACCACGGGTCAGCGCCTGGATGGCATTCAACGCTTCGACCATGCGCTGCTGGCCTTTCAAGGCGATGCTTCGCGACTCTTGGGAAAGGTCGGAGGTCGAGGCGGCATTGCGCGCCACCTCTTCAATCGCGGTGGTCATCTCGGTGACGGCCGTGGCCGCTTGCTCGATCTCCCCATGTTGCTGCTGCAGGTCGCGGCTGCCCTCGGCCGTCACGGCGTTAAGCTCCTCGGCTGCAGCGGCCAGTTGGCTGGATGAGCCGGTGATTTGCCGCAGGGTCTGCACCAGGTTGTTACGCATGGTCTCTTGAGCCCTGAGCAGGCGAGTGGCCTCATCGTTGCCTGTCGGGTTGATGGGCTGGGTGAGATCGCCCTTGGCGATGGTTTCGGCCACCTGTACGGCTTCAATGATCGGCCCGGTTATGCTTCGGGTCAGCAGCCAGGCGACCAGCACTGTGCCGCCACTCACCAGCAGAATGACGATCGTGATGCCGCTCACCGCATGCTGGTAGGCGCCTACAGAGGTCTGCCCGGCTTGTTCGGCGCCTTTGTTGGCGAGGTCTATCAGTTGATCGAAGTTCTTGGTCATCTGCTCATAGCTTTCTCGAATGCTGTTGAGAAAGTCGCGGGCGCCGGCCTTATCGCCTGAGCGTGAGCGTTTGAGCATTTCGGTGTGGTTCTTCGCGTAGGCATCAAGGCTTTGGTTGAACACCTCCAGCCGTGATTGTTCCTCAGGCGTGCGCAGCAGCGCTGCATATTGCGCGAGCTGTTCCTTGACGCTTTTCAGGCGGCCGGCGGATTTGTCTTCATAGGTCTGCATGTCCGCATCGCCAGACGACAGGATGTGCGCCATTTCTCCCAGGCGAAAACGGTCGAGCGAGGCATTGGCCAGGGCCAGGAGCCTGACGCGCTGCATCCAATTGTTCTGAATGTCGGCAGCCTGTGACTGGACTTCGCCTATCTGCTTGAGGGCGAACAGACCGAGAAACACACTCAGCGACGCAATAGCCGCGAAGCCGATAAAGGCTCTGGCGGCGATTCTCATATTTCTCAGGAACATGGGGTTTTCGCTCGGGCTGGAAACGCGTTGGGGAGCATTCTCGGGCGTGTGTCCCGGGCGGGGACAGTTGGAGCGCCACAATCACTAGTCGGCGGCGAGCGCGAAGTCTTTAGGCGTTTGAGAAAAGTGTCATCTGCGGAAAAAGAAAAACCCCAACCGGGTGACCGGTTGGGGTTTTTGGTAGTGCTTTCAGAACGCTCAGGCTTTCTTGCGACTCGCCATCGCCGTCACCGCATAACCTATACACGCTGCCAGGATCGACCCGGTCAGAATCCCCATTCGATCCTCCCCGGCGAATTCACTGGCGCCCGGCACAAACGCCAGGGAGCCGACAAATAGGCTCATGGTAAAGCCGATACCGCACAGGATCGCCACCCCAAACACCTGGCCCCAGTTCGCGCCGCTGGGCAGGGCCGCAAGGCCGGTCTTGATGGCGAGCCAGGTGAGGCCGAACACGCCGACGGTCTTACCGATCAGCAGGCCGGCCGCGATGCCCAAAGGCACGTGATGGGTGAAGCTCTCCACGCTGACCCCGGTGAGGGACACGCCAGCATTGGCAAACGCGAACAGCGGCAGGATGGCGTAAGCCACCCAAGGGTGCAGGGCGTGTTCCAGGGTCAGCAATGGCGACGTTTCGGCGTTCTTGGTGCGCAGCGGAATACAGAACGCCAAGGTCACACCGGCCAAGGTGGCGTGTACACCACTTTTGAGCACACACACCCACAGGATCAGACCGATGATCAAGTACGGCCCAAGTTTGATCACGCCCAGGCGGTTCATCGCAATCAAGGCAATCAAACAGGCGCCTGCACCCGCCAAGGCCGCACCCGACAGGTCGGCGGAATAGAACACGGCGATGACGATGATCGCACCGAGGTCATCAATGATGGCCAGGGTCATCAGGAACAGTTTCAGCGACACCGGCACACGCTTGCCCAGCAGGGCCAGCACGCCGAGTGCGAAGGCAATATCGGTGGCCATCGGGATCGCCCAGCCGGAAAGCGCGGCAGGGTAGTCCTTGTTGATTGCCCAGTAGATCAGTGCCGGCACCACCATGCCGCCAATGGCCGCAGCGCCGGGCAAGACCACTTGCGATGGCTTGGACAGGTGGCCGTCGAGCAACTCGCGCTTCACCTCCAGGCCGATCAGCAGGAAGAACAGAGCCATCAGGCCGTCGTTAATCCACAGCAGAGCGGGCTTGGCGATTTTCAGCGCGCCAATTTGTGCCACCACCGGTACGTCAAGGAAGGCGCTGTACAGGTGCGACAACGGTGAGTTGTTGATGATCAGCGCCAAGGCGGCAGCGGCGATCAACAACAGACCGCTGGCGGCTTCCAGCTGGAAGAAACGGGTGAAAGTGCTACGCAGAGGCAAGGGATGCTCTCCAATCAAGGTTCAATAGGTGGGTACCCTAACCCGTACGGTTAGTTGTTAAAACAAAAGTTATATTCTTATTTGTTATAAGGGGCGGGCAGAGTTGATGTTGCGTCAAAGCCTAGCAATTGTGTGACTAATTGAGACGTCACTGTATCTGTGTGCAGTGTAGGAAACCCCCTAAAATCAGGGCTGAAATCTTTAGAGACGCACCCTATGAGTGACCACCGTACCTGGGCCCGCGAAGCCATCCGTATTATTGAAGCGGACTTTCAACGCAGCGCCGACACGCACCTGATCCCTCTGCCATTGCCGGGGTTGCCAGGTATCGAGTTGTATTTCAAGGATGAGTCCAGCCACCCCACCGGCAGCCTCAAGCATCGCCTGGCCCGTTCGCTGTTCCTGTATGCGCTGTGTAATGGCTGGCTCAAGCCCGGCGCGCCGGTGATCGAGGCGTCCAGCGGTTCCACGGCGATTTCGGAAGCGTATTTTGCGCGTTTGCTCGGCCTGCCGTTTATTGCGGTGATGCCGGCGACCACGTCCCAGGAGAAGATCGCCCAGATCGCCTTCTACGGTGGCAAGAGCCATCTGGTGAAGGATCCGACGCAGATCTACGCCGAGTCCGAACGCTTGGCGAAGGAAAGTGGCGGCCACTTCATGGACCAATTCACCTATGCCGAGCGCGCCACGGACTGGCGGGCGAACAACAACATCGCCGAGTCGATCTTCCAGCAAATGCGTTTTGAGCATTACCCCGAGCCGAGCTGGTTGATTTCCAGCCCCGGCACCGGCGGTACCACCGCGACTCTGGGGCGCTACGTGCGCTATCGCCAGCATTGCACCCGCGTGCTGTGTGCTGATGCCGAGCGCTCGGTGTTCTTTGACTATTACCAGAGCGGCGACGCCAGTCTGCGCCTGGATTGCGGCTCGAGAATCGAAGGGATCGGTCGGCCACGGGTCGAGGCGTCGTTTTTGCCCAAGGTCATTGATGCGATGGTCAAGGTGCCGGATGCGCTGTCATTGGCGGCCATGCATTACCTCGCCGAGCGGTTGGGGCGCAAGGTTGGGGGTTCCAGCGGGACTAACCTGATTGGCGCCCTGGTGGCGGCGCAGCAGATGAAAGCGGCGGGGGAGACGGGTTCGATCGTGGCGATCTTGTGTGACGGCGGTGAGCGGTATGCCACCACTTACTACGATCAGGCGTGGCTCACAGGGCAAGGGTATGAGCTGGGGGGGTTGATTGCGGCCGTAGCGGCCAGTGTTGAACGGGGTGAGCCGTTGCCGGATACCATCCTGCGCGCCAATATCTGACCCAACACAAAAACAAATGTGGGAGCGGGCTTGCTCGCGAATGCGATCCATCAGTCACTGATGTATTGACTGACACTGCGCTTTCGCGAGCAAGCCCGCTCCCACACTGGAGCTGCGGCATTTTCAGCTTTTGCGTCAGGCTTCGATGCCGAGCATATCCCGCGCCAACGCCTCGGCAATCCGAATCCCGTCAACGCCCGCCGACAGAATCCCACCGGCGTAACCGGCGCCTTCACCGGCTGGGAACAGGCCTTTCACGTTCAAGCTTTGCATCGATTCGTCACGGGTAATCCGCAGCGGCGACGAAGTGCGCGTTTCGATACCGGTCAGCACCGCGTCATGCAGCGAGTAGCCCTTGATCTGCTTCTCGAACGCCGGCAACGCTTCACGAATCGCTTCGATGGCAAAATCCGGCAGAGCCAAGGTCAAGTCACCCATGGACACGCCAGGTTTGTAGGACGGTTCCACACTGCCGATAGCCGTGGACGGCTTGCCAGCAATGAAGTCACCTACCAGTTGCGCCGGTGCCTCGTAGTTGCTGCCGCCGAGGATGTAGGCGTGGGACTCCAGGCGCTCCTGCAACTCGATACCCGCCAGCGGGCCACCTGGGTAATCCACTTCAGGCGTGATGCCGACCACGATGCCGGAGTTGGCATTGCGCTCATTACGCGAGTACTGGCTCATGCCGTTGGTCACCACGCGGTTCGGCTCGGACGTGGCCGCCACCACCGTGCCGCCCGGGCACATGCAGAAGCTGTAGACCGAGCGGCCGTTCTTGGCGTGGTGCACCAGTTTGTAGTCGGCCGCGCCGAGTTTCGGGTGCCCGGCGTATTTGCCCAGTCGCGCGGCGTCGATCAGCGACTGCGGGTGTTCGATACGGAAACCCACCGAGAACGGCTTGGCCTCCATGTACACGCCACGCCCGTGCAGCATGCGGAACGTGTCGCGGGCGCTGTGGCCCAGGGCCAGGATCACGTGCTTGGAGAGGATCTGCTCGCCGCCGTCGATCACCACGCCATTCAACTGGCCGTCTTCGATCAGCACATCGGTGACGCGCTGTTCGAAACGCACTTCACCGCCCAGGGCGATGATTTGCTGGCGCATGTTTTCCACCACGCCGGTCAAGCGGAAGGTACCGATGTGCGGCTTGCTAACGTAGAGAATTTCTTCCGGCGCACCGGCTTTGACGAACTCTTGCAGCACTTTGCGACCGTGGAATTTCGGGTCCTTGATCTGGCTGTAGAGCTTGCCGTCGGAGAAGGTCCCGGCGCCGCCTTCGCCGAACTGCACGTTGGACTCGGGGTTGAGTACGTTTTTGCGCCACAGGCCCCATGTGTCTTTGGTGCGTTGGCGCACTTCCTTGCCGCGTTCGAGGATGATCGGCTTGAAGCCCATCTGCGCCAGGAGCAGCCCGGCGAAGATCCCGCACGGACCAAAACCCACCACGATAGGGCGTTCGACCAGGCCCAGCGGTGCCTGGCCTACTACTTTGTAGCTGACATCCGGCGCCGGGTTGATGTTGCGATCATCGGCGAACTTGAGCAGCAGGGCGGCTTCGCCCTTCACGTTCAGGTCGACGGTGTAGATGAAGCACAGCTCCGACGACTTCTTGCGGGCGTCGTAGCTGCGCTTGAATAGGGTGAAATCGAGCAGGTCATCACTGGCGACGCCCAGGCGCTGTACGATGGCTGGCCGCAGGTCTTCTTCGGGATGGTCGATGGGCAGCTTGAGTTCGGTGATTCGTAACATGACGGGATCCGGTAGGCGGCGGACAAAAAGGCCGGCTGTTTTGCAAACCGGCGATTATAAGCCCCAATGGCGGTTTTTCGTCATGTTAAAACAGCGCAGGGTTGAATCAGTCGTCGCGCGAACCGCCAAACGCCGCGCAACCACGCTGTACCTGGCCGTTGACACGCAACTCGGCGGTCATGTGTTGCAAGCTGCCGCTCACTGGGTCGATGCAGCGTTGCGGGGCCACCCACAGTTCGATGTGCTGGTTATTGGCTTCGGTCATCAGGTTGAAACGGCCGTCACCCAGTTGTTCTTCCACAAAAGGCACCGCCAATGGCGGCTGGCCTTCGCGCTGCAGCACCATGCCCTTGGCCGTGACGTTCATCGCCCAGGCCGGTTTATGGCCGTTGGCCCGTAGAATCATGCGCTTGAAGTCCGGGTCGTTGCAGGCCGAGGTCGAACGTTCCATGCGATAGAGTTGTTGCAGTTCCACCGAGCCCTGGGTGCCGGTGGCGACCCCGGAGAACTTGCCGCGCAAGTCGGCAAACAGCGCGCCTTGCTGACCGGCCAGTGAGGCGGCTTCCTGCAGGATGCTGGTGCCACCGGTGTCGTTGACCACGTAGTTGCGCTTGTCGCCGCAAGGCTGGAACAACAGTTTGTCGCCGACTGCCGTCAGCTCACCCTGCATACGGGTCATGCCAACGGTCGATGGCTTGGCCGGCTCGCTTTCGAACATCTGGCAAGCGGTGAACAGGGGCAGCAGGGCGAACAGAACAAGGGTACGGGCGGCGCGCATTTATTGGGTCTCCAAACAAGTGCCGCCACGTTACGCAGGCTGGCGTAGCATCACAAGTCAGTTATATGAACGGATGACGTAGGATAAAGCCAGGAGAGCGTTTTCCTCATGCGCCGCGCGGGGTTGTGTGAAACGCTCGGGGTTTGTATCGGGAGCATAAATGATGAAGATGCCGGCTGCGCTATGCGGCTTGTTGTTACTCACCTCCAGCGCATGGGCTGAACAGCCTGCCAAGTTGTTTTACAACTCGCAGACTGACTTTGTCGAAATGAGCCTGGCACTGAAAGCGCCCGGGGAGCCAAACCCGGGCTATATCGGCTTAAGTGTGGTCCTGAGCCCTGAAGCCAGCGCCCGCACTGCGGCGTTGAGTGCGCAGGCAATGTACCAGCCACTGACGATTTACCTCAATGGCCGGCCACTGAGTACGGCCACCGTCAGAGGCGTAATTGACACTGGGCAATTACGATTGCAGATACCGAAGGAAAGCCTCGTGGAGATGATGCCGTCGCTGATGCGATAGAGGTTTCCAGCGCTGCCTGGCCTATTGGCAGCGCTTCGTAAAAACCTTAACCGACGATAAAGGTCTGGCCAGTCTGCAAGCCCTCGACGCTTTTCGCGTAGGCCAATGCCACATCGGCGCCCGGAGCGGGTTTGTAGCCACGGAAGTACGGCGCGTAGCTGCCCATGGCCTCCAGCAGGACTGTCGGGCTCACGGAGTTCACGCGCAGTCCGCGTGGCAACTCGATTGCCGCCGCTTTGACGAAGGCGTCAAGTGCGCCATTCACCAGTGCCGCGCAGGCGCCAGTACGGATCGGGTCACGGTTGAGAATGCCGCTGGTGAAGGTGAACGAGGCGCCATCGTTGGCATATTCACGGCCGATCAACAGCAGGTTGACCTGGCCCATTAGCTTGTCGCGCAGGCCCAGTTCAAAATCGCTTTCGCTCATTTCACCCAACGCCACGAACTTCACGCTGCCCGCCGCGCAGATCAAGGCATCGAACTTGCCTGTCTGTTCGAACAGCTTGCGGATCGAAGTACTGTCACTGATATCCACCTGGAAGTCGCCGCTGGTGCGACCGATGCTGATCACTTCGTGACGCTGAGCCAGTTCTGCCTTGACTGCCGAGCCGACCGTGCCGCTGGCACCAATCAATAGGATTTTCATCGTGCTGTTCCTCCAGGGGTAAGTGAAGTTTCAGTCTAGTGTGGCTTTTCCCGTGGATAAACGTGCTAATAGGCAACCTTTGGTTTTCAAATGGAAACAATCCATGAGCGAGATGGATGACCTGGCGGCCTTTACCGTTCTGATCGAAGCCGGCAGTTTCACCGTGGCAGCCGAGCAACTGGGGTGCAGCAAGGGGCAGTTGTCCAAGCGCATCAGCCAGTTGGAGGCGCAGTTTTGCGTGGTGCTGCTGCACCGCACCACCCGTAAGCTCAGCCTGACCGCAGCCGGTGCGGCACTGTTGCCCCAGGCTCAGGCGCTGGTGGTACAGGTGGAACGCGCACGTCAGGCATTGGCGCGGCTCAAGGACGATTTGGCAGGGCCGGTACGTATGACGGTTCCGGTCTCGTTGGGGGAAACCTTCTTCGATGGCTTGCTGCTGGAGTTTTCCAAGCAGTACCCCCAGGTGCAGATCGAGCTGGAATTGAACAACAACTACCGAGACTTGGCGCGCGATGGGTTTGATTTAGGCGTGCGCTCGGGGGCTATCGAAAATGAGCGCTTGGTGGCCAAGCCGCTGCTGGCCTGGCACGAAATGACCTGCGCCAGCCCGGCCTACCTGGAGCAACACGGCGAACCGCTGACCCCGGCGGACCTGGCCGCCCATACCTGCTTGCTCAACAGCCACTACAGCGGACGTGAAGAGTGGCTGTACCACCAGCAACATGAACTGCTGCGGGTGCGGGTCAGCGGCACGTTTGCCTCCAACCACTACAACCTGTTGAAAAAAACCGCGCTGGTGGGGGCCGGTATCGCCCGCCTGCCGTCCTACGTTTTACCCGCGGAACTGGCTGACGGCCGATTGCGCTGGCTCCTGCGTGATTATCAGACGCGGCGCATGCCGATGTACTTGGTTCACCCTTACCAAGGCGGCTTGCCGCGCCGCACCCAAGTGCTTGCAGACTACTTGGTGGATTGGTTCAAGCGCAGCGGCGAAGCGCTGGATCGTCTTCAGCGATAGCGGCGTGCAATCAGGTGATCGATGGACAAGCAGCCTGGGCCCTTGGCGACCAATAGCAACAGCAAGGCGATCCAGGTGCCGTGGGTTGGGTAGGCGTCCGGGTAAACGAAGAGTTGAATGGTCAGGGTCATGCCGATCAGGGCCAGGGCCGAGAACCGTGTGGCAAAGCCTACCAGGATCAGCACCGGGAAAAAGTGCTCGGCAAACGCGGCCATGTGCGCGGCCACTTCCGGTGACAACAAGGGCACGTGATATTCGCTGCGAAACAGCGGCAAGGTTGACGCGGCCAGTCGCGGCTCGCCGAACTGGAAGGTGCCGCTGATCAGGTCGATGGCAAAGCCTTCAACCTTGGTTTGCCCGGACTTCCAGAACACCGCCGCAATAGACAAGCGTGCGACAAAGGCGATCAGGCTGTAAGGGATTTTCTCGAGCAGTGCGATGGCCCGTTTAACCAGGCAGGAAGGGGTGGCGTTCATGGCGATACCTTTTGTTCTGTGTGCAAATGAGTGATGGCGTCGTGGCTGATCAGCAGGGTCAGGCATTGGTTAAGGTCGAATTCGGCTGAGGCTTGGAGGGCATGTTCCACTGCCTCTTCAAGCGGCGTGCCGTGGTTCAGGCTGTTGATGAACGCGACCGAACCGCTGTCGATGGCGAAGATCTTGACGGCCAGGCCTTGGCGCAACACCAGCGCGCTTTGGGCGTGCCAGGGGTCCAAGGTGGCCAGGCCGCCCTCGGTCTGGTGCGCAGCCCACACTGCCACCACTGCATAAGCGCAATTCAGCGTGGCCAGGGATGGATGCAGTTGCAGGCGCAGTTGTCCCAGGTCTGTCTGGCCTTGCAGTGCTTGAACAATGGCTTGCTGTTCCAGCGGCTGGGTATCCACCGCGTGATAGGCGCGCACCCGCAGGCGCTCAAGCCTTGCGACATCGGCCAGGTAGGGCACGCTGGCGGCCGGTTCAAAGTCCTGGATGAACGCGCCAAATTCGTTGCCGTACTCGCTGATCAGCGGACTGGTGGGCGGGCACGCCTGTACAAACAGCCCAGCCATGGCGCGAAAAAACTCATCGCCGACTAACTGCAAGGTCACCGGGTAAGCCGTCGCCAGGGCGTTGATCAACGCGCTGTGGACATTGTTGCGATACACCGCAAAACGGCTGGCCGGGTCGGCGCCGTTGCTGCTGAACAAACCGTCGGGGCAGGCCTGGCTGGGATCAATCAAGGCATTGGCAAACGCAGCGTGAAGGCTCATACGCTCACCTGCGCCAGATGCCAGTCGGCGTGCTGGGCTTCGGCGTGCAGCACACTGAACGCTGGCACTTGGTTATCTCGCTCGATCAACGTGGCCATCGGGCCGGTGCGCGTGAGGACCTGTTCGTACAGTTGCCACACGGCGTTATCGATGGGCGCGCCATGGTCATCGATCAGCAGGCGGTCACCCAGGCTGTCAGTGTCTTCGGCGAAGCCGGCCAGATGAATTTCACCGACGGCGTGCAAGGGCAGCGCGTCAATGTAGGACAGTGGATCGCGCTGGTGATTGATGCACGACACGTAGACGTTGTTGACGTCTAACAGCAGGCCGCAACCGGTGCGGCGGATGATCTCGCTGATGAAGTCCGTCTCGTCCAGCGTGGAGCGCTGGAATTGCAAGTAGGTCGACGGATTCTCCAGCAGCATCGGCCGCTTGAGCGTGCTTTGCACCTGGTCGATGTGTTCGCACACCCGGTTCAAGGTGGCGACGTCGTAGGCCAGGGGCAGCAAGTCATTGAGAAACACCGGGCCGTGGCTGGACCAGGCCAGGTGTTCGGAAAAAGACTGGGGTTGATAGCGTTCGATCAGCGTGGCCAACCGTGCCAAGTGCTCACGATTTAACGGCCCTTCGCCGCCGATGGACAGGCCTACGCCGTGCAGCGACAGCGGGTACTGTTCGCGGATCAAACCCAGGTAGTGATGGAACGGGCCGCCGGCCACCATGTAGTTTTCGGCGTGTACTTCAAAAAAACCGATGTCGGGCGAGGTCTCGAGCACTTCAATGAAGTGCTCGTTCTTCAGCCCAAGCCCGGCCCTGTGAGGGAGGCCGGGCACCTGAGCCGGTGAGACCGTGTGCTGGGGAAAAAGCGTCATCATCAGTACTCAGGCTGCGGGCTGTTTTCAGGATTTGGCGGTGAAGGCCGCTTCCTGGCCGAAACCGGTTGGCGAGGTGGAGCTTGGGGTTTTAGCGCAGGTGCCGGCTGGGACCAGTTTCCAGGCGTTGGCCTGGTCTTTGACTTTGGAGGTGCCGGCGCAGGAAGTGCCGGCGCCTGCGGCGCAATCGTTCTTGCCGGCTTCAGCGATGCCGAAGCATTTGTCCATTTTGGCGTCGTCGGCGTGGGCCATGTTCGACATTGCGGACAGGCTCAGGGCCGAACCGAGGGCCAGGATCAGGGTAGCGGCGGACAGTTTCGTGGTCATGGTGTATCTCCAGCATTGAGGGTGGGTAAGGAAGCGTTTTTGCTTGCTTACCCCTCTAGAGTCAAGGCTTCAGGTTGCGTTACAGCAGGTAGCAAATAAATCTTCGATGGGCAGCAAAATAGTGCAGCGAGCCTCAGTCTTCAGGTATCGGCGGTCCTGCTGGCGCTTGCTGTACGATCGAGCAACGGGCGAAAGTGCTTGCGACCAATAAGGAGCTTTGGCGTTGAACAAGCGGTTTACAGATTTTTTCATCAGCAGGAATTTTTCATTCCTATGGCTGGGGCAAGCGCTTGCATCGTTTGGCGAGTTTGTTTTTGAAAGCACGGTCATCGTCTGGCTGGTGACGGACTTGTTTCACAACAGTGCCTTTTTACCGACGGCGGTGGGCCTGGCAGTGGCGGCCTCGGCCATCCCGCGTGTGTTGGTGGCGCCACTGGCCGGAGCCTGGGTTGATCGAATGGCCCCGCTGTACGTGATGATCACCGCGGATGCTATCCGGGTGCTCAACTTCCTGATCTTTTTTGTGATCTATTCGCTGGCAGGGCTTGATCAGATGCAAGTGCTTGCCGGGGTTCTGCTGCTGTTGTTGGTTAACAGCACCGCTGCGCAATTTTTCAACCCGTCGCGTCAGGCGATCATGCAGGTGGTCATCCCGTCTGCGCGACGCGTTGAAGCCTCAGCCAAGGCGACGTTTTCTTTGACGGGTATTTCAGTGTTGTCGGCGTCTCTTGGGCCGGCGTTATTTGTGTGGTTAGGGCCTGCTGTGGCACTGCTGATCAATGTGCTGGCCTTTACGTGTTCGGCACTCTGTATCGCCTCCACCCAAGGCCTGCGCAGGACGTTGCTGGCCGAGCAGCAACGGTTGCCGTTCTGGCACGGGCTGCTCGCGGGGCTGCGGTTTTCGTGGCGGCACGCTTCCATTCGCACGCTGCTGGTCGGTGTTGCGTTGTATGGGTTTTCGCTCGGGGTGAACAACGTTGCATTGTCCTTGTATGCATTCAAAACCATGGGGCTGAGCCCTTATGAATACGGCCTGATACTGGCGGCGTTCCCAGTGGGGGGCTTGATTGCCGCCGTGCTGGTGCGGCCGTTGCTGAAGTCATTGAGTACACGTCAGGCATTTACTATTTCGTTGCTGTGCATGGGTTTCAGCTACCTGGCGTACTCGCTGCATCCGCCGTTTTACCTGGCTTGGGCGCTGATGTTCTGCTGCGGGCTGTTCTTTTCGGTGTTTGCGATTGTTCAAGGGCCGATGCTTCAAGAAGCTGTGCCTGAGGGTTATATGGGGCGTGTATCGGCAACGGTCACGCCCGTGCTGGCCATCGCATCGCTCACCGGTACGCTGGTGTGTTCCCAGACGTTGAACCTGGCGCAGAGCGTTATCGGGTATTTCGATATGCCGCTGGACGTGTATGGCCTGTCTATCTTTCTCGCTGCGGGCTTGCTGCTCACGGGGGGAGGGTTGATGCTGGCCGGCCAACGGGCGAGCAAAGGTCAACTTGCCGCGACGCTCTAAACCGCAATAAAAAAACGGCCCGAAGGCCGTTTTTGGTTGACGCCAATGGCTCAGCCACCGAGATAAGCTTCACGCACTTTCGGGTCCGTCAGCAATTGCTCACCCGTACCCTGCATCACCACCCGGCCGTTTTCCAGCACGTAGGCGCGGTCGGCGATTTTCAGCGCCTGGTTGGCGTTCTGCTCCACCAGGAACACCGTTACACCGTCCTTGCGCAGTTGTTCGATGATGTCGAAGATCTGCTGGATGATGATCGGCGCCAGGCCCAGGGACGGTTCGTCCAACAGCAGCAGCTTGGGCTTGCTCATCAGCGCCCGGCCGATGGCGAGCATTTGCTGCTCGCCGCCGGACATGGTGCCGCCGCGCTGGCTGAAGCGCTCCTTGAGCCTTGGGAACAGGTGCAACACCTTGTCCATCTGCTCTTGGTAATCGCCCTTGTCGGTGAAGAACCCGCCCATGGACAGGTTCTCCTCCACGGTCAGGCGCGAGAACACGCGACGGCCTTCGGGCACCACCGCAATGCTCTTGCGCATGATCTGCGAGGACTGCTGGCCCACCAGCTCTTCACCCATGTAGCGGATGCTGCCGCTGTGGGCCTGCGGTGAACCGCACAGGGTCATCAGCAAGGTCGATTTGCCAGCACCGTTGGCGCCGATCAGCGTGACGATTTCACCTTGGCGCACTTCCACGTTGATGCCGTGCAGGGCCTGGATCTTGCCGTAGAAAGTGGAAACGTTTTCGAATTGCAGCATTTTACGCTTCCCCCAGATAGGCTTTGATCACTTCAGGATTGTCGCGGATCTGCTCCGGCGTGCCGTTGGCCAGCGGCGTGCCCTGGTTGATCACGACGATGTGGTCGGAGATGCTCATGACCAGTTTCATGTCGTGTTCGATCAACAGCACCGTGGCGTTGTTTTCCTCACGCAACACGCTGATCAGCGCCTTGAGGTCTTCGGTTTCCTTGGGGTTCAAGCCGGCGGCCGGTTCGTCGAGCATGAGGATCCGCGGGCGGGTCATCATGCAGCGGGCGATTTCCAGGCGACGTTGCTGACCATAGGCCAGGGTACCGGCAGGGCGGTTGGCAAACTCGGTGAGGTTGACCTTGTCCAGCCAGTACTCGGCGTATTCCATGGCCTCGCGCTCGCTCTTGCGGAACGCCGGGGTCTTGAACAGGCCAGCAAAGAAGTTGGTGTTCAAGTGACGGTGCTGGGCAATCAGCAAGTTCTCGACCGCCGTCATGTCCTTGAACAACCTTACGTTCTGGAAGGTGCGCACCACGCCCTTGCGAGCGATTTCGTGGCCGGCCAGGCCCTGGATCGGCTGGCCGTCCAGCAGGATGCTGCCGCCGCTCGGCTTGTAGAAGCCGGTGAGGCAGTTGAACACCGTGGTCTTGCCGGCGCCGTTGGGGCCGATCAGCGCCACTACCTGTTTCTCTTTCACGGTCAGGGCCACGCCGTTGACCGCCAGCAAGCCGCCGAAGCGCATGCTCAAGTTTTCGACTTTCAGGATCTCGCGGCTCATTTGCGCAGCTCCATGTGTGGACGTTGCATGGGCAGCAGGCCTTGAGGACGCCAGATCATCATCAGCACCATCATGGCGCCGAACATCAACATGCGGTATTCGCTGAACTCACGCATCATTTCCGGCAGCAGGATCATCACGATCGCCGCCAGAATCACGCCCAACTGCGAGCCCATGCCACCCAGTACGACGATGGCGAGGATGATCGCCGACTCGATAAAGGTGAACGACTCCGGGGTCACCAAGCCTTGGCGCGCGGCGAAGAAGCTGCCGGCGAAACCGGCGAATGTTGCCCCGAGGGTGAATGCCGAAAGTTTGATAACTGTCGGGTTCATGCCTAACGCACGGCAGGCGATTTCATCTTCGCGCAACGCTTCCCACGCACGGCCGATCGGCATGCGCAGCAAACGGTTGATCACGAACAAGGCCGCCAGCGCCAGCAACAAGGCCACCAGGTACAGGAACACCACTTTGCTCACCGGGTTGTAGTCGATCCCGAAGTACTCGTGGAAGGTCTGCATGCCTTCGGCTGCGGTGCGGTCGAACGACAGCCCGAAGAACGTCGGCTTGGGGATGCTGCTGATGCCGTTGGGGCCACCGGTGATATCGGTGAGGTTACGCAGGAACAGCCGGATGATTTCACCGAAGCCCAGGGTCACGATCGCCAAATAGTCACCGCGCAGGCGCAGCACCGGGAAGCCCAGCAGGAAGCCGAACGTGGCCGCCGCCATACCCGCCAGCGGCAGGCAGATCCAGAAGCCCCAGCCCAGGTAATGCGAGAGCAGCGCGTAGGTGTAGGCACCCACGGCATAGAAGCCCACATAACCCAGGTCGAGCAGCCCGGCCAGGCCCACCACGATGTTCAGGCCCAGGCCCAGCAACACGTAGATCAGGATCAGCGTGGCGATGTCGACGGCGCCGCGCGAGCCGAAGAACGGCCAGATCAACGCCGCCACGATCAGGCCGATGATGATGTAGCGCTGGGTGCGCGGCAGGGTCAGGAATTGGCTGACCTTGGGCGACACCAACGGCCCACGGTTGCCCTTGAACAAGGCACCGACCTGCTGGGTGAACAGCACGCGCAGGAACATCAGCACCGAGCACAGGGCGATGATGGTCAGGGTCACAGGACCGGTGCCATGCACTTCCAGGTTGATGCCGACAATGCTCAGCTTGAGGCCGAGTACCGGAAAGGCCACGGCCCATACCAGCAAGGCGCTGAAAAACGCCGATTTAAGATATCTGCTCATACTTTCTCAACCTCCGGACGGCCCAGAATGCCGGTCGGACGGAACAACAGCACCAGAACCAACAGGCCGAACGCCACGACGTCCTTGTATTGGTCGCCGAAGATATCGGCACCAAAGGCTTCAGCCACGCCCAGCACCAGCCCGCCGAGCATGGCGCCCGGAATACTGCCGATGCCGCCCAAGACCGCCGCGGTAAAGGCCTTGAGGCCTACCAGGAAACCGGCGTTGGGGTTGATCACGCCGTACTGCATGCTCAGCAGCACAGCCGCGACGGCCGCCAGCGCAGCACCGATGACGAAGGTCAGGGCGATGATGTTGTTGGTGTTGATGCCCAGCAGGTTGGCCATCTTGATGTCTTCGGCGCAGGCCCGGCAGGCGCGCCCCAGACGGGAGCGGGAGATGAACAGGGTCAGGCCCAGCATCGCCACCAGGGTGACGACGAATACGAGGATCTGCATGTACGAAATCAGCACTTCTTGTGCGCCGCCTGGGCCGAAGGAGAAGCTCCCCGGGATCAGGTTGGGAATGGACTTATCCTTGGAGTCCTGGGACAGCAATACAGTGTTCTGCAGGAAAATCGACATGCCGATAGCGGAAATCAGCGGGATCAAACGGTTGCTGCCACGCAAGGGACGGTAGGCAACCCGCTCGATACTGTAGCCATAGGCACTGGTCACGACGATCGACGCAAGGAACGCGGCGGTCATCAACAGCGGCAGGGAGTGGATCCCCATCATGGCCAGCCCGGCAAGGGCGATGAAGGCCACGTAGGAACCAATCATGTACACCTCGCCATGGGCGAAGTTGATCATTCCAATGATGCCGTAAACCATTGTGTAGCCAATGGCTATCAAGGCATAGGTGCTGCCAATGGTCAGGCCATTAACCAGCTGTTGGAAAAAATGATAGATCTCAGGCATTACAGCGCTCCTAAAAACCCGATACGCATTTCACTGGTGGAGTCATGTTCCGGCCCTGCGCTGTGTTCTATGAGCACATTTGCACAAAGCGTTTGCCAGCGAACCGCTGGTGACGGTTTTAAGATTTTCAGGTGAGCCAGCGCCCGGATCGCGGGTGTCAGGCCCATAAACCTCGTAAAACAAAACCCACTGCTTTCACAGTGGGCTTGTTAACCAGTAAGGCCTGGCTTACTGAGGGGAAACTTCGGTTTTTGGTTTGCCGAAGTGCCATTGGTAGACCACGAACTTGAAGTCCTTCAGGTCGCCCTTGGCATCAAAGCTCAGTTCGCCGGTAGGGGTCTTGAAGGTGCCGGCGTGGATGGCGGCTGCCACCTTGGCGGTGTCTTCGCTCTTCGCGGCAGCGATACCGCCTGCGATGACTTCAACGGCCGAGTAGGCCGGGAACACGAACGGACCGGTTGGGTCCTGCTTGTTCTTGGCGAACGCTTCAACGATGGCTTTGTTGGCAGGGTCGGTGTCGAAGGATTTCGGCAGGGTTACCAGCAGGCCTTCGGAAGCGTCTTGGGCGATTTGCGAGATGGAGTCGTTGCCGACACCTTCTGGGCCCATGAACTTGGCGTTCAGGCCTTTTTCTTTGGACTGACGCAGGATCAAGCCCAGCTCTGGGTGGTAGCCGCCGTAGTAGACGAAGTCGACGTTGGCTTGCTTGAGCTTCTGGATGATCGAGGAGAAGTCTTTGTCACCGGCGTTCAGGCCTTCGAAGACAGCGACTTTCACGCCTTTCTTCTCAAGGGTCTGTTTAACGGCGGTGGCGATGCCTTCACCGTATTGTTGTTTGTCGTGCAGAACGGCAACAACCTTAGGCTTCACGAAATCGGCGATGTAGTTGCCGGCCGCCGGGCCCTGGGCGCTGTCCAGACCGATGGTACGGAAGATCAGCTTGTAGCCACGGGCGGTGATTTCCGGGCTGGTAGCCGCCGGAGTGATCATGATCACGCCTTCGTCTTCGTAGATATCGGTTGCAGGCTGAGTGGAGCTGGAGCAGAGGTGACCGACCACGAACTTGACGCCGTCGTTGACCACTTTGTTGGCGACGGCCACGGCTTGTTTAGGGTCGCAAGCGTCGTCGTATTCTTTGGCTTCAAGCATCTTGCCATCGACGCCGCCCTTGGCGTTGATGTCGGCGATTGCCTGCTTGGCACCCATGAATTGCATGTCGCCGTATTGCGTCACAGGACCTGTTTTAGGCCCGGCGATACCGATCTTGATGGTGTCGGCTGCGAACGAATGGCCAGCAACCCCAGCCAGGACCATAGCGGCAAACAGTTTGGAAATCTGCTTAGTAGCCTTATTCATAGTGCTCCACTCTTACTGTTGTATTTTTTATAGTTCTAGCGGCCTTGTGAGCTGCAGAACCGGATCAGATATCTCGGATATCCCCCCGGCATGCCCTGGCAACTGTACCGGTACAGTGTAGAGCGCCGGTTGATCGCTTGAAAAGCTGGCTGCTGGGGGCAAAACCCGGGCGTGTCGCTTAAATGAAAGAAAAAGACAGAATTGCGGCGGGGTGATGCCAGAATCTCGGGCAATCCTTGGCTTTTCTGACACGTTCTCTCGGTGCCTCATTTGCAACAGGGTTTTTCTACCTGGCTTTTGCTACGAAAGGCACGACGTTATGATTGCGCCGATTTTTTATTCAGGTGAATTCCCATGACGCAAGAACCTAGCACCCTCTATGCCAAGCTGCTCGGTGAAACCGCCGAAATTTCCTGGAAGGAGCTTGAGCCGTTCTTTGCCAAGGGTGCCCTATTGTGGGTCGACGCTGGCCTGGATTTGATCGAAGCCGCCGAGGGAATGGCTGAGGACAACCGCGAGAAAGTCGCTGCGTGGCTGGCTGCGGGGAGCCTTGGCGAAGTGTCTGCGACGCGGGCGTTGGACCTGGTTGAGCGTGATCCGAGCTTGTGGGCGGTGGTGGTTTCGCCGTGGATTCTGATCCAGGAAAGGGCAGTGTAAGAAACGTGCGCCCTAAAAAGGTGCGTGATTTTCGCCGGTGCAAGTGTGTAGCTGAGTAACCGCTGACGCGGTGATGGCATCTTGCCGTAGAGAAAGGTCACAGGTGAGGGTGACGTGCACGTCACGGGAACAGTTTTGCGCGGGGCCGAAGGCTCGGGGAATTGTTTCTGGGTGTGGCGGGGATCTGGATTTTCCTTGTCTGGCAGACAGCTATCGCAGGCAAGCCAGCTCCCACTTTTGATCGGGTTCCACCGTTGGAGTGCGGTCAAATGTGGGAGCTGGCTTGCCTGCGATGGCCGCGCCGCGGTCTACGCAGTCTTGCCGGTATGGTTATTCAACGAAATAACCTTGGTTTTCCCAATCCGATGACGATAGATCTCGCGCAAATACTTGATCGCCTTCTTCACACAGTCCCGTGACAAGCGAATATCGTTGATCGACACGAACTTCTCCTTGTCGTTGATCAACTCCCGATACTTCTTCTCGTACATCGGTTTGATCGCATACCAGTTGGTATCCAGAATCTTCGCCGGGTTCTCAAACTCATTGAGCAGTTCATCGATACGGCCTTCATCGAAGTCTTCATGGATGATGAAATCCAGGATCGAGTTGTCCAGCGTGTCATCAAACCGATACGGATTACGCGCAAAGCAGCGCTTGATAAACGCCACGATCAGCGTGAGGAAGTCGTCCGACAGGCACGGGCTCTTGGCGATCAACGTGGTCAGCGACAAGTTGGCCGAGGCGCCGATCACCAGAGCGTAACGCTTGAGCGTGGTGTTGGGGAACAGGCTGTTGAGGTGAGTCTTGAGCCGGTTCAAGTCCATGTAGGACAGCTTGTAGTCCTTGGGCAACGACACAATCGACACCACCGACGAGCAGTTCTTGAAGAAGTGCAGGTCATGCAGCGCCGCCGCGTCGTACCCGGAGTTCTTGTACTGCTCCAACGACGCCTTGTAACGCTTGGATTCAATCGGCAACAGGCTGATGCCCTCGATCGCCTGGGTGACTTTGTTGAAGTGCGGCAGGTCAATCGAGCGGAAAAACAGGTCATCAATGTTCAGCCGCTGCGGCTCTTTATCGAACACCTTGAACTTGTCGTTCGACGGCGCCGGGGTTTCCGGCACCACCGATTCGGCGTAGGCAATCGCCACCGGCCCCGCCAGGCTCATGAACAGGTCGTTGGCATCCAGGCGGATGGTTTCGCCGATGTCGATGCCGGCGCGACGGAAGTAGTTCTGGTCGTAGTCGGTGGTTACCGCCTGGGCCGTGAGGATGTTGAAAATCTGCTGGGAGATGTATTGGTTGGCGTGTTTTTCCATCGCATTAACGTCAATGTTCTGGATATTGCCGTCATCGCTCTCTTCGGCGTAACGCATGATGTCGTTGGAGATCAGCATCATCGCGTTCCACGGGCGGATGCGGCCTTTCACGCTGGCCTCGCTGCTGTCTTCATTGTCGAAGTTGTACGAAAAGTCCCATTCTTCCGACAGGTATTTGCACAGCAGTCGCCCGGCGTTGATGTGCAGCGCCTCGGACATTTCGCTGCGGTGGTCGGAGATATTCGGCAGCACACAGATGCCGCTGGTGAAGATCGGCTCGAAGACAAACGCGTGGCCGCTCTTGCTGTCGTGCTCGTCGGCGGGCTTGGTGTCGAACGTCTTGTTCATGTACGAGTGCTGCTGGGCCAGCCCGAATTCGGAGGCCATGCCCGAACCCGTGCCGCCGCCGGCGCTGAAGATCGAGAAGTACAGGCGCGACTGGTTGGCCTTGATGCCGCAGGAGTCGATCAGGTACGAGTGGATCATCTTCCAGTCGGGGCTGGAAAAACGTTGGGTGTCTTTGTTGAGGATGATCTTGGCCAGGTACTGGCCGAGGATCGGCGCGTTACCGGCGCCGCCGGCATGCACTTCCGACAGGTCCATGATCTTCATTTTGCTGTAGTCGCGCAGGAAGCCGCTTTTTTCGCCCTTGCGCGAGAAGCGGATGCGCCCGGCGATGTCCTTGTCCAGGTCGCCCAGCATCACCAGCGGCTCGACCAGAAACACCGGCTTGGTGGCCTTGCCGCCGCCCAGGCGCAGGTTGTTACGAAGCCACTGGGCCGGGCTGTAGCCTTTATCGGCTGACTTGTCTTCGGTACTGAATTCGTTCAGGTAGAACTTGCGCGCGTTGTACACCAACTCCGCCACGTCCAAGGCAATGTTGGAGCCGCAGCGGCCCAGGCCGATCAGGCACACCGAGGGGAATTCCTGCTCACTGCGCGCATCGGCGTCGCCTTCCTGCTGGGGCAGGCGCGGGAACACCATGTCGCGCAGGCCGTCGAGGTTGTCGAGGATGCGGTCGGTATTGGTTTCGGTGAAGTACAGGTACTGCTGGGTAGCCAGCGTGCGGGGGCTGCTCAATGACTTTGAACCTGAGGGTTTTTCCGCAGGAGCTGTGGGCAACACGTCGGATACCACGGTGGCAGAGTTATTTTTGGAGGTCATTGGGCGCCATGTGCCTGGACGGATGGCCGGAAAAATCAGGCAGCCATCACTGAATGAGAGTTCGCGACTTTACAGTGCGTCTGAGTCCGGGATGGTCGGGTTTAACCCTTATTTCTCAAGGGGAATCCGGGCCGGACTCTGATGAATCGGCCGTTCGTCGGCGTTCTTTAGCCAAGTGATGGCGAAATGCCAAAGATTCGGCGTCAGCGAATTGGCCTGACGGTAGACGTAGGCCCGATACGGCCTGGGGTGGGGTCTTTCGGCGCAGGGGACTCTCGGTTGCCCTCCACGCTGAACGGGTAGAGCGGGTTGCGCATCTGCATGCCCTGGATCACGCCGACGATGTCACTGAAAGGCACCGCCGGGCTTAGCAGGTAGCCCTGAACAAAATCACAGCCATGTTTGAGCAGCAGTTCGAATTGCGCCTGGGTTTCCACGCCTTCGGTGACGACCTGCAGGTGCAGGGTGTGGGCCATGCCGATGATCGCCTGGACGATCTCGATATCGGCGGTGGACTTGGGGATGTCCTGGATAAATGAACGGTCGATCTTCAAGGTATTGAGCGGCAGGCGCTTGAGGTAAGCCAGCGATGAGTAGCCGGTGCCGAAATCATCAATGGCCAGCGACACACCCAAGGCGCGGATTTGCCGCAACAGCGCCAGGGTGCTGCTGATATTGCCCATCAGCGCGTTTTCGGTGACTTCCAGTTCCAGGCGGTTGGCGCCAATCCCGGCGAAGCGCAAGGCGGCTTCGATTTCATCCGCCAACTCATCACGAACCAGGTTCAGGGCCGAGCAGTTCACGGCCATGGTCAGCTCGGTGTAGCCACGGTCGGACAGCAGGCTCAAATCGTGACAGGCCTGGCGTAACACCCAGTGGTCCAGATCGGCAATCAAGCTGTTGCTTTCGGCGATGCTGATAAACCGCTCGGGGGCCAGCAGGCCGTGTTGCGGATGCTGCCAGCGCACCAGGGCTTCCAGGCGCGTGACCTTGCCTAGCTTCATGTCAAAAATTGGCTGATAGAACAGCACCAATTCGTTACGCCCGCGCAGGGCCGCGCGCAATTCCTCTTCTAATTGCAGTTCCATGAAGGCGCGGGTTTTAAGGTTGGAACTGAAGAAGTTCAGGCTGTTGCGCCCGGCGTCCTTGGACTGGTAAAGCGCCAGGTCGGCGGTCTTCAGCAGCTCTTCGCAGGTCAGGCCATCGTCGGGGAACAGGCTGATACCAATGCTGGTGGTCATCACCATGCGCCGGCCCGCCAATTCAACCGGCTCCTTCATTTTCTGCATGATGCGCTGCGCCATGTGCCGCGCTTCGTCGCGATGGTGAATGTTGATCAAGATGCAGAATTCATCACCGCCAAACCGTGCGACCACGTCGTCATGGCTGCGCACCGAGCTTTTGATATGCCCGGCCAGCACGGTGAGTAACAGGTCACCGGCGTCATGTCCGAGGCTGTCATTAATGCGCTTGAAGTGGTCGATGTCGAGGAAGATGACCGCCAACATGCCGTTGTAAGTGGTTTTTTCTGCGACCTTCTCTGCAAAGATCTGGTTAAAACCCCGGGGGTTAAGCAGGCTGGTCAGCGCATCGTAATGGGCCACCTGTTGCAGTGATGCGCGGGCCTGGTCGAGTTCGCTGAGCAGGGCGTTGACCCGGCGCAGGTCACGCTCCTTGTGCTGCAGTTTTTTGTCCGCCAAGGCGGCGCTGACGCTGCTGCCGATCACCAGCAGGGTGATCACCGCCACGGACAGGCCGAGCTGAATAGGGTTGTTGTCCAGCGGCAATGCGAGGTCAGCCCCGCTGGGCACCAGCATCTGCATGGCGGCCATGCCGGTGAAGTGCATGCTCAGGATACCGGCGCCCAGCACCAGGCTGGCGCCGTATTTGAGCAGTTGATAGAACACGCCGGCGCCGTTACGCAGGTAGCACGACAGCAATAACGCCGCCAGGCTGGCGCCAATCGCAATGCCGACCGAGGCCATGAACAGCCCCGAATCGAAGTACACCTGGGCCTGGGAGCGCATCGCCGACATGCCGACGTAGTGCATCAAGGCGATGCCGAGCCCCATCCACACCGATGCCAACAGGTACTGATGGAACCGTAACTGCGCATGACTGAGGGTTTGCATGGCAAACAGCGAGGCAATCAGGGCGATCACCAGCGAGGCAAACGTCATGAGTAATTCGTAATGAATGGCGATAGGCGCCTGGAAGGCCAGCATGCTGATGAAGTGAGTCGACCAGATGCCGCCTGCCAGGCAACCGGCGCCCACCCAGCGCCAGTGGCGCCGGGCGGTAGGGTCTTCGACATGGCTGACGCGTTCGGCCATGTCCAACGTACCGAACCCTGCCGCACACGCGACCAGGTAGGCCAGCAACACCAGAAAAGGGTTATGACTGCAATTGAGTAATAAATGCCCGTGATCTGGAAGCTCGGTAAAAAAATGCATACCTAGCCATTCCATAGCATGTCCCGTCAAAGTCAGTACGTCATTGCCTGCAGCAATGGCCTATGACATCGAGTATAGAAGCCTCGCGGGATTTGCCAGGAATAATGGCACTTTGCTCTCGATGATTTTGGCATGCCTGCCATAGCGTTTGATGCTAAGCGCTGATCGGCAGGTCCAACTCGAAAGGTGCCGGCAGCGGCGGCAAGCCAAAGGCGGCGCGTGCCTTATCGCAATCGACGTTCTGTTCACCCTGGCTCCACGACGCATCGAACTCGCGACACGGGCTTGAGCGCTGCTCATAGATCGTGCAACGGGTGCCCTTACCGACTTCACCTTCAAGGCTGCAGCAACGCGCGGGTTTCTGGTCGGTACCGATCATCGCCACCCGCGTGGGATTGATCTGCACCACCAAATCATCGGGCACCGTGCCCCCCGATGAGGCGCACTCACCCCAGAAGAAAGACACACGAAAGTGTGAACAGCAGGCACCGCAACTCAGACACGGACTGGCTTCGGACATGGGCGTCATCGATAAGAAAAGTAGGATTGGGGGTGTTACGGAAGGCTCGCCATTCTATCCGTGCCATGGCGGTTGGGAAGGGGGGCGCGAACTTATATTTTTGTAGGCAAAGTCCCGTGATACCGGGTGAAATCATGCCCTATCAGCTTTACGAATCATTACAGACAACCGCCCCCTGCCTGACTATGTTGCACAGACCGGGCAGGATGCATCGGGCATCGCAGCTCTCATAACAATAAAAGAGACGGACCCATGCAGAACTCGACCCAAGCGGCGAATGCCTGGCGCATTCTGTTCCTGCTGTTCCTCGCCAACTTGTTCAACTTCTTCGACCGCACCATTCCCGCGATCATCATCGAACCCATCCGCATGGAGTGGCACCTGAGCGACTTCCAACTCGGCATCATCGGCACCGCCTTCACCATCGTTTACGCCATCGCCGGCCTGCCGCTGGGGCGCATGGCCGACACCGGCTCGCGCAGCAAACTGATGGGCTGGGGCCTGTTTGCCTGGAGCGGGCTGACAGCGATCAACGGCATGGTCGGCAGTTTCTGGACTTTCCTGCTGGTGCGCATGGGCATCGGCATCGGCGAGGCCTGCTATGCGCCGGCCGCCAATTCGCTGATTGGCGACCTGTTTCCCGCCCACCGCCGCGCCCGCGCCATGGGCATTTTCATGCTAGGGCTGCCGTTGGGGCTGTTGCTGGCGTTCTTTACCATCGGTTGGATGGTCAAGGCGTTCGACAGCTGGCGCGCGCCGTTCTTCATCGCCGCCGTGCCGGGGATGATCCTGGCGGTGTTCATGTTCTATATCAAAGAACCCAAGCGCGGCGCGGCGGAAACCGTGCAAGTCTCCCAGGAGCGCGTCGACCGCCCGATCCGCCGCGTGCTGGCGGTGCCGACCTTCCTGTGGCTGGTGCTGGCCGGGCTGTGCTTCAACTTCGCCACCTATGCGTGTAACTCGTTCCTGGTGCCGATGTTGCAGCGTTACTTCCTGATGCCGTTGCAGGATGCGGCCGTCGCCACTGGCGTCATTGTGGGTATCACCGGTCTTGTAGGCCTGACCTTGGGCGGCTGGATTGCCGACAAGATCCATCAGCGCGTCGCCAATGGCCGGCTGTTGTTCGCGGCGTGCAGCCTGATCATCTCCACCGTCACCACCGCTTGGGCATTGCATGCCGGGCGAGTCGAGATTGGCGTGTTTGTGGCGCTGTTCAGTGTCGGCTGGCTGTTTGCCTATAACTTCTACACCTGCGTGTATACGGCGATCCAAGACGTGGTTGAACCGCGCCTGCGCGCCACGGCGATGGCGCTGTTCTTTGCCGGGCTGTACTTGCTCGGCGGTGGCATGGGGCCGATTGTGGTGGGCGGGCTGTCTGATCACTTTGCCCATTCGGCCATGTATGCCGATGGCGCGGCGCAGATGACTGAGGCGTATAAAGCGGTGGGGTTGCATGACGCCATGTACCTGATCCCGGTGGCGCTGTTCCTGACCATGTTGTTTCTGTTTCAGGCGTCGCGCAGTTTTGTGCGTGATGCCAAGCGGATGAAGGATGGGTTGGGGGCGGTGGAGGTGCCAGCGGCTGCGGCTACCGCTTGAGACCGAGGTGACCCCATCGCAGCATAGGTATCTACGCAACTCGGGGTTAGGTAGATATGGGTACATATCCGTTGCTGCGGTAACGGCTGCTATTGGTTCCGCTCTTACAGCGGGTCACTTTTGGAAAAGAGCCCGGAATGCCGGCCCAGCCAAAAGTAACCAAAAGGGCTCTTGCCCCACCACTCGGTGCCTCGCCTAGGCTCGGCATGCCAGAACGAAGGCTTGAATCCGTGGGCCGCCGCGATGGGCCATCCTTGGCCCATCGCGGCTAACCCGGCGTCCTGCCGGGTTACCCACGGATTCAAGCCTGCGTTCGGCCATCGTGGTTAACGGGGCGCCTGAGATCAAGATCAAAAGCAAGAGCACGGCGGCCTAGTAGCCGACCTGAGTGGTAGAAGCAAAAGCAGGGCAAAAGCACAGCAGAAGCAGATCTGCTTTTCTGTGGGAGCTGGCTTGTCGGATCGCCGCACCGCTGCGATGCAGACACCTCGGTCCATCAAGTACACCGAGTTGATGCCATCGCAGGCAAGCCAGCTCCCACATTAGATTGAGTTCAGTTTCAGAGATCAGGTCGGCTGTCAGGCCGCTTTGGCTTCGCTTTTGATCTAACCACTCAGGTCGGCTACTAGGCCGCCGTGCTCTTGCTTTTGATCTTGATCTTAGGCGCCCCGTTAAACCACGGTCCAAAGCCTGCGTGAGGGCACACCGAGCCTAGGCGAGGTGCCGAGTGGTGGGGCAAGAGCGTTTTGGTTACTTTTGCGCTCTTTCAAAAGTGACCCGCTGTAAGAGCGGAACCCATAGCAGCCGTTACCCAAATAACGGATATGTACCCAGCGCCCCCGCGACAACCAAAGAATTCAACCCATAAAAAGATGTGTAGATACCTATGCCCATCGCAGGCAAGCCAGCTCCCACAGGTGACTGAGTTGCAGCTTGGAAATGCATTCCCCTGTGGGAGCGGGCTTGCCCGCGATGAGGCCCGCAAGCCAAACAAAAAAAGGCCCGCATTGCGCGGGCCTTTTTATTAGCAGGGCAGGGCAGTGATTAGCCCGCCACCAACACCCGAATCGCTTCCAGTCGCAGCGCCGCCTTGTCGAGCATGGCCAACCCTTGCTCGCGCTGTTGGCGCAGGGCAACCAGCTCGCTGTCGCGCACGGTCGGGTTGACCGCTTGCAACGCGGTCAGGCGTGCCAGCTCTTCGTCGGTGTCCGCCGCCAGACGGCGCTTGGCCTCGGCCACACGTTCGGCATGGCGCGGGGTGATCTTCTCTTCGCCGGCATTGATGCGCGGCGTGAGTTGGTCGCGCTGGGCCTGGACGAACTTGTTGGCGCTGGCGCGTGGCACGCTTTCCAGTTGGTCGTTCAGGGTTTCAAACGACACACGCCCGGACAGGTCATTGCCATTGGCATCCAACAGGCAGCGCAACGCGGCCGGTGGCAGGTAGCGGCCCAGTTGCAACGAGCGCGGTGCAACCACTTCACTGACGTAAAGCAGTTCGAGCAACACGGTGCCTGGCTTGAGCGCCTTGTTCTTGATCAGCGCCACGGCGGTGTTGCCCATCGAGCCGGACAGCACCAGGTCCATGCCGCCCTGCACCATCGGGTGTTCCCAGGTGATGAACTGCATGTCTTCGCGCGACAGCGCCTGGTTGCGGTCGTAGGTGATGGTCACACCTTCGTCGTCGCCCAGCGGGAAGCTGGCGTCGAGCATTTTTTCGCTGGGCTTGAGGATCAGCGCGTTTTCCGAATGGTCTTCGCTGTCGATGCCAAAGGCGTCGAACAGGGTTTCCATGTAGATCGGCAGGGCGAACTGGTCGTCTTGCTCCAGGATGTCTTCCACCAGCGCATCGCCTTCACCGGCGCCGCCGGAATTGAGCTCCAGCAAGCGGTCGCGGCCGGTGTGCAGCTCCTGCTCCAGACGCTCGCGCTCGGCACGGGCTTCGTCGATCAGGGCTTGCCACTCGCTGTCGTCAGCGTTTTCCAACAGCGGCAGCAGGCGTGGGCCGAACTGATGCTGCAAGGCGTTGCCGGTCGGGCAGGTGTTGAGGAACGCGTTCAGCGCTTCGTGGTACCACTGGAACAGGCGCTCTTGCGGGCTGGTTTGCAGGTACGGCACGTGCAGTTCGATCACATGTTTCTGGCCGATCCGGTCCAGACGCCCGATCCGCTGTTCCAGCAGGTCAGGGTGGGACGGCAGGTCGAACAGCACCAAATGGTGGGAGAACTGGAAGTTGCGGCCTTCACTGCCGATTTCCGAGCAGATCAGCACCTGGGCGCCAAACTCTTCATCGGCGAAGTAAGCGGCGGCGCGGTCACGCTCGAGGATGTTCATGCCCTCGTGGAACACCGTGGCCGGGATGCCGGAACGCACGCGCAGGGCGTCTTCCAGGTCCATCGCAGTTTCGGCATGGGCGCAGATCACCAGCACTTTGGTGCGCTTGAGCATTTTCAGCTGGTCGATCAGCCATTCGACGCGTGGGTCGAAGCGCCACCAGCGGTTTTCTTCCTCAACGTCCGGCTGCGACTGGAAGCTGACTTCCGGGTACAGCTCGGCGTGTTCGCCCAGCGGCAACTCGAGGTATTCGTCCGGGTTCGGCAGCGGGTAAGCGTGCAGCTTACGCTCCGGGAAACCTTGCACGGCGGCGCGGGTGTTACGGAACAGCACGCGGCCGGTGCCGTGGCGGTCGAGCAGTTCACGCACCAGGCGCGCGCTGGCTTCGGTGTCGCCATCGTTGACGGCGGTGAGCAGCGCTTCACCTTCATCACCGAGGAAACCCTGGATGGTCTTGTGTGCGGTCGGCGACAGGCGGCCTTTATCCAACAGCTCCTGCACGGCTTCGGCTACAGGGCGATAGTTCTCGCTCTCGGCGCGGAAGGCGTGCAGGTCGTGGAAGCGGTTCGGGTCCAGCAGGCGCAGACGTGCGAAGTGGCTGTCCTGGCCCAGTTGTTCCGGGGTGGCGGTGAGCAACAGCACGCCGGGAATCACCTCGGCCAACTGCTCGACCAGCGAATACTCAGGGCTGGCTTTCTCTTCATGCCAGACCAAGTGGTGCGCTTCGTCGACCACCAACAGGTCCCAGCCGGCGGCGAACAGCGCGTCCTGGGCTTTCTCGTCGTCGACCAGCCACTCCAGGGCCACCAGCGCGAGCTGGGTGTCTTCGAACGGGTTGGTGGCATCGCTTTCGATGAAGCGTTCTTCGTCGAACAGCGCAACTTGCAGGTTGAAGCGGCGGCGCATTTCCACCAGCCACTGGTGCTGCAGGTTTTCCGGGACCAGGATCAGCACGCGGCTGGCGCGGCCCGACAGCAGCTGGCGATGGATCACCAAGCCGGCTTCGATGGTCTTGCCCAGGCCCACTTCGTCCGCCAGCAATACCCGTGGCGCGATACGGTCAGCGACTTCACGGGCGATGTGCAGTTGGTGAGCAATCGGTTGCGCACGTACGCCACCCAAGCCCCACAGCGAGGACTGCAACTGACGGCTGGTGTGTTCCAACGTGTGGTAGCGCAGCGAGAACCAGGCCAGTGGGTCGATCTGCCCGGCGAACAGACGGTCGCTGGCCAGACGGAACTGGATGAAGTTGGACAGTTGGGTTTCCGGCAGGGTGACCTGCTCGTTCTGCCCATTGAGGCCGTGGTAGACCAGCAGGCCATCGACGTCGTCGACTTCCTGTACGGTCATTTTCCAGCCTTCGAAATGGGTGATGCTGTCACCCGGCGAAAACCTCACGCGAGTGAGGGGCGCATTCCGTAGCGCATACTGACGAGTGTCGCCAGTGGCCGGATAGAGCACGGTCAACAAGCGCCCGTCCTGTGCCAGAACGGTGCCTAACCCCAGCTCTGCTTCGCTGTCACTAATCCAGCGTTGCCCCGGTTGATACTGCTGCGCCATGCTGCCTGACTCCCGCCGTGAAAAAGCCGACTATTCTAACGGAACACGGCTTCCAGACCAAAAGGATTAGGTGCAGCTTCGAGCTTTAAGCTACAAGCGGCAAGAAAAAGGGTGTTAGGTTGGCCCTATAGATGACGATTGGTTCACAAGTTGGCGGCTTGGTGCTCAAGTCGCCACCCTCGCAGCCGACAGTCTGCTGAACAGGAGACTAAACCCCATGCTGCCACCCATGCTGCCCTTGAGTGTTGTGCCGGTCACATCGCAACTTGATCCGGTGCGCCAGAAGCCGGATATCCCGCCCGTGGTGCCAGTACAGCCAGGCTCGAATGAAAGCACGATCGACCTTAAGAAGGGCGACGCCGAGCAGTCGACGTTCTTGTTGCGCGAAGAACAACGCCGCCAGCAGGAACAGCAGAAACGCCGGCGTGAAGCCGACGAAGACCCTGAGGAACACTTGGCGATCCCCGGCGATGTGCTCAACGCCGACAACACCGTGCCGGTGGTGCCATTGATCGAAGATGCGCCGCGCCAGGGTTTGTGGGTGGACGTCGAGGTTTAATCGCGCAATTCGCGCAGCGCCGCGATCAGCACTTCAATGTCGCGCTCGGTGTTGAGCGGGCTCACCGAAATCCGTGCAATGCTGCTCAGGCCACGCGCCTGCATGTCCAACGGCGTATACGCCACGCCATTCGCGCCGATATTGATGCGCTGCAATCCCAGGCGCCGCTTGAGTTCAAAGGCGTCCCAACCCTCAAGGTTGAAGGCGATCAGCCCTGAGTGACTCGCGCCTAAATCATGCAGGGAAATTCCCGGAATCTGACGCAACGCTTCACGGATTCCCTCGCTGAGCTGCAAGACCCTTTCCCACGTCCGCGCCACGCCCAGTCGGTTAACCTCCTGCAACGCATTGCCCAAGCCTGCCAACAAGGCAAACGACACTTCGCTGGTTTCAAAGCGCCGTGCGTCGTCGCGCAGGTTGTAGCCTTCGGCGCTCCATGGCGCCGAAAATACGTCGCGCTGGGCGGGATTCAGCCGCTGGAGAAACTCCGGCCGCACATACAACAACGCGGTGCCGCGTGGCCCGCGCAGGTGTTTGCGCCCGGCCGACTTGAGCACATCACAGTGCAGCGCTTGCACATCCACCGGCAATTGGCCGACGGCTTGGCCGGCGTCGATGAAATAGGGGATGGCGTGACGCCGGGCCACTTCGCCGATCGCCTGGGCGGGGTTGATCAGCCCACCGTTGGCCGGCAGCCAAGTCATGTCGATCAGCTTGACGTTGGCATCGATCATCGACGCCAACGCCACCGGGCAGGCTGCGCCGGTTGCATCGCAGGGAATGACTTCTATCCGCGCCCCCGCTTGCACCGCCAGTTGCATGCTCGCTAGGTTGCCGCCCCATTCATGACGACCAACCAGAATGCGCTCTCCCGGTTGCCATGGGCCCAGTGCCTGAAATGCCATGCTCCAGGCGGTTGAGCCGCTGCTGGCAAAGGCTATGGACGCGGTTGGCGCATTGAGCAATTGCGCGGCTGCGCGCCGGGCTTTTTCGACGAGGATGGCGCCATGCTCGCTGGCTTCCATCGGGCCGTCGCGGGCTTCGCGTTGCAACTGGTCGATGATCGCATTGAGCGTGGCCTGGCTGGGCAGCGAGGCGCCGGCGTGGTTGAAGTGCACGATGCCCGACTGGCAGCCGGGCGTGTCGTCACGCAGGTGCTGGACGTCGAGCGGGCTCACGGCTGCAACTCGAAAATCGCATCAACCTCCACGGCCACACCGGCCGGCAGGCTGGAAACACCCACGGCGGTGCGCACATGTCGGCCTTTGTCGCCGAGGGCGTTGACCACCAGGTTTGATGCGCCATTGGCGACCACGCTCTGGTGCTGGAAGTCGCCGCTGCTGGCAATGAACACACCCAGGCGCAGAATGCGCACCACACGCGACAGGTCATCACCCACTGCATCGCTTAACTGCCCGAGCAGGCCCAGCGCCGCGAGTTCCGCCGCCTGGGCGCCTTCTTCATCGCTGAGGGTGTCGCCTAACCGCCCGACGTAGGCGGGTTTGCCTTCGACCATGGGAATTTGCCCGGAGATGAACAGTTGGTTCTGGCTGATCACATGATTGATGTAATTGGCCGCCGGCTGGCTGGGCGTAGGCAGCGTCAGGCCAAGGGCTTGCACGCGTTGGCGGATGGAGTCGCTCATGTTGAATCCTCGAGGGTTGAGAGGTTTTCAGCATGTTGGTTGCGACGATGGGCGACAAACGGATAGATCTCATCTGACGTATCTAAAAAACTTATGCGTCGCTGCAGGCTTCCTTCAACCACTGGCTGAAGCATTCGGCCGCATCGCTGGCGGGGCCTTGGGGGGCGATCAGCCAGTAGGCGATTTCGCTGTGATAGGGCGGCCAGTCGAAGGCTTCCACCAGGCTGCCGTCCTGCAGCTTGCGTTCGATCAAACAGTGGCGGCCCATGGCGATGCCCTGGCCGGCCACGGCGGCTTCGACCACGATGTTGTAGTCGTGCAGCATCACGCGGGGGTGGCGCTCGAGGTCGACTTGATAATGCGCGGACCAATCGGTCCACTCGAACGGGCGGTGCGAGGTGGCCATCAATAATGCGCCGTTGTGCACTTGGCTGGCCTTGAACGCCGGGCTGCACACCGGCGAGATCACCTCAGGCATCAGCTTCGTGGCCTGTACATCGGGCCAATCACCCTTGCCGTAACGGATGGCCAGGTCGACCTCGGCGGCGGCCACGTTGGCAAACTGAATCGCCGGCAGCAACTCCACCTGGATGTGCGGGTAACGGTTGAGAAACCCGGCCAGGCGCGGCGCCAGCCACAGGGTGGCAAAGGATGCCAGCAGGCCGACGCGAAGCACGGTGGTACTGGGTGCTACTTTCTGGGCGCGGGTGGCGGCGGCGATGGCGTCGAGGGCGGGGCGGATTTCGGCGTAGTAACGTTGGCCATCGGCGGTCAGATCAATCGCTCGGGTGCGTCGGATAAACAGCGGTTTGCCCAGATGCTGTTCGAGTTTTTGCACCTGATGGCTGAGGGCGCTCTGGGTGACCGACAACTCGTTCGCCGCCTTGATAAAACTCAAGTGCCGCGCCACGGCTTCGAAAGCGCGCAGGGCCAGCAGCGGCGGAAGGTCATTGTGCAGTGCCAACTGAATGCGCCTACAGAAAAGGGGGGAAGTTTCGATTTTGGGCGATGTCCTACCTTTTGTCGCCCTCTGATTCTGCTGTCGAAGCTAGTCGATATTTCTTACATCCCCTCGGGCATTAGTGCGCAAAGCTTTGTGTCTTTTTTTGACACGGTAGAGCGATGAAAAACCCTATGAAGGCAAATGTGATCGGGTTGGCCATGGCTGTCGGCCTTTGCGGGGCCGCAGCAGCGAGTGAATCACCGCTGGTCGGCGCCTGGAAGCTGATCGGTTATCAGGTCGAATCCCAGGAGACCCGTAAGAAAATCCCCGCGATGGGCAGCAGTCCTGCCGGCCGGGTTATTTTTACGGCGGATCATCGGGTGGCGTTCGTGTTGACCGGCGAGGGAAGGCAGGCGGGCTCTACGGACGCGGAAAAATCAGCGCTGTTGAGTACCCTGGTTGCCTACACCGGTATTGAGCGGGTTGAGGGGAACCAATGGTGCACGCAAGTCGATGCTGCCTGGAACCCGGATTGGGTCGGCACGGTGCAGTGTCGCGACTTTCACATCGAGGGCGACACGCTTGAAGTGCTGACGCCTTGGCGGCAAATGCCGAACTGGCCGGGGATCACGCGTTCCATCATCACGTTTGAGCGCGATAAGTAAGCCAATGGGTGGGGCGCGTTGGGGATTTTTATCCCGGTATTTGCCGTCGGGCGGGGGAGGCCGCATTATTGAGGTATTCCCGCCACTACGTAAGCCAAGCCATGAGTGATGACGACAAGCTGGTCGACCTGAATGCCGAACGTGCCAAACGTGTGCATGACCTGAATGACAAACGCCTGAATGAAGTTCGCCAGGCGTTTGAACAGGCGATGCCACTGGGCAAGGTTAAGAAAAAGTCGAAAAACAAGCCGAAAAAGCGATGAACTGACCTGAATCTGTTGATGCAGGTCAGTTATTGCCCTTCTTTACGCCCCGTTGCGGGCGACATTGATCCCCGTCAATTTTCCACTCGGCCTTCTCCGTTAACTTAGCCCTATCGCAACAGGGCACGAGCAGGAGGCCGGTCATGTTTTTCGATAATGTGGTGTTTGCCGGAGTGTTGACTGTCAGCCTCATGGTGCTGTTTTTTGTAGGATTTGGGATTTTTATCTGGAAGGACGCTAATAAGCGTAAAGAACCGTAAGTTCTTCTGGGTTACATGAGCACGCAAGGCATTTTGGGCGACTTCGGTCGCCCTTTTTTTGGGCTGCGTTTTTTGTTTTAGCGAGTACATACCCGTTGCTGCGGTAACGGCGGCTTAGGGTTCCGCTCTTACAGCAGCTCATTTTTGGAAAGACCGGAATGCCGGCCCAGCCAAAAGTAAGCCGCTGTAAGAGGGGAAGCCTTATCAGCCATCACCCAAATAACGGATATGTACTCAATCAACCGCCCATAAAAAAAGGCGCAACCCCCAAAGAGATCGCGCCTTCTTTCTCAGCCGCAGCCTATCAGCTACCCAACGCCTTGGAAGCCAGCCAGAACAACCCGGCCGACAGGCCCACAGTCGCCGGCAAGGTCAATACCCAAGCCATCAGAATGGTCTTCACCGTGCCACCTTGCAGGCCGCTTTTGTTCGCAACCATGGTCCCGGCAACACCCGAAGACAACACGTGAGTCGTGGAAACCGGCAGGCTGAAAATGTTGGCCAGGCCGATCATGCACGCCGTGGTGATCTGCGCCGACATGCCCTGGGCATACGTCATCCCTTGCTTGCCGATCTTCTCACCGATGGTCAACACCACGCGCTTCCAGCCCACCATGGTGCCCAGGCCCAAGGCCAGTGCGACCGCGAGGATCACCCAGAACGGCGCGTACTCGGTAGTGGCGGTCAGGTCTTTGCGCAGCTTGTCCAGGTCGGACTTCTCACGCGCATCCAGGCCCGGCAGCTTGCCGACTTTCTTCGCAGTGTCGTCCAGGCACAGCAGGTAGCGGCGCACTTCAATACGGTGATCAGAGGTCAACGAGTGGTAGTCGGAAACCCCTTTCAACGTGTCCATCAGCGCGCTGATGGTTGGCTCCGTCTGCTGCGGGTTGCACCGGAACTTGCCCGGCAGGTCATCCTTAACACTTTTACCCAGTGCCAGGAACTCGCCAAGCGTGGCGTTGTTGCGCTGGTAGAACTGGCTCAAGTGCACGGTGGCGTCACGGGTGCGCTCGATCTGGTAGGTGGTGCTGCCCAGGTCGAGTACGAACTGCGCCGGCACGATACCGATCAACACCAGCATGATCAGGCCGATACCTTTCTGGCCATCGTTGGAGCCGTGCACGAAGCTCACGGCCATCGCCGAAATCACCAGGACCAGGCGGTTCCAGAAGGGCGGGTGTTTCTTGTCGTCGACCTTGCGGCGCTGGTCCGGGGTCTTGTGCATCTTCGACAGCGGGCGCCACCATTTCAGGCCGAGCAGCACCAGGGCTGCGACCAGGAAACCGGCCATCGGCGAGAACACCAGGGACGCGCCGATATCGATCGCTTTCTGCCAGTTCACACCGTCAGCCAGGGGAATATCGTTGATCAGGGCGTTGGCCAGGCCTACGCCGAGGATCGATCCGATCAGGGTGTGCGAGCTGGAGGCGGGGATACCGAAGTACCAGGTACCCAGGTTCCAGGTGATCGCCGCGGCCAATAAAGAGAAGACCATTGCCAAGCCATGGCCGGTGTTCACATTGATCAGCAACTCCACCGGCAGCAAATGCACGATGGCGTAGGCGACACCCACACCACCGAGCAACACGCCGAGGAAGTTGAACACCCCGGAGAAGAACACGGCCAGATGCGGCGGCATGGCTTTGGTATAGATGACTGTGGCCACCGCGTTAGCGGTGTCATGAAAGCCATTGATGAACTCGAAGGCGAGGACAAAGGCGAGGGCGAGCAACAGGCTCACGAGAACCCAAGCATCCAGTCCGCTGAATAAATCGATCATGAAGGTTTTCTGACCCGTTCGTAAGGGGGCGCGATTATGCCAGAAAACCTCAGTAATCGATGCATTAGCTGCTCATCGGTAACAATCTTCACTGAAAAATCATGGCGCACAGGCACGCATCCCAGGGTTTTCGGGGCTTTGGCAAGTCTTTGATTTATAAAGCGAGGTCTCGTAAAGACGGTTTTTTCTGACCGAAATGTGACGTTTGAAACATTTGTACGAAATTTCGCTCGGGGTGGTAGGAGCCTGGCGAAAATCAGGCTGCCCACCGCTGGCAATGCGCCAGCAGTGGTGGCAAAACCTTGAAGCCCAAATCGAAGCGCTTATGGCTCTTCGGTTTTGAGTTCCTGTTCAATCTTTTGGATTTCCTGGGCAAATGCCTGATCCAGCAAGCTGGCTCGCTTGCGCCATGGCTTGCGCTCAGGCTCAGGCTGGGCGGCGTAGGTGGTGACTTCCCCGCCGTAAACGTCCTTGTAACGTTGCTCCTGGCGCTCAAGTTCCGCGCGCAGTTCGTCTTTCGTCACAGTGTTACCTAATTGAGTTGAGTTTATAGATTGTGCAGCGTCATGCCTGAAAGCCGTCCTCGGGTTATTTCACATTGAACAGTGCAGCCGTCCAAGTTTGAAAGAGGGGCCGGAGGGCAAAACTTTTAGCGACTACTTGTGACCGACGCTGCATACAGCCCGCAACGTCTGGCGAGCTCTAATCCCGATTGTGGTACCGGGCTGACCTCTGCACACGCTGCATTATAGCGGCGCATTTGAATAACACTATCACCGTGAAGTTAAAAAGCGTCAACGCCGAGTGAGGCTTTTGTTACATGCAGGCGTCAGTCTTTGGAAACGTCAGCGTTTTAAAATCTGTACTCTTCTAAATGTCAGCATGATTACTCCAACTTGATAAATCCTACGGCGCGGGTGAAAACGTGACGTGTCGCGCAAATTGCGATAATCGAATGATCGTCCGATAATCGCCCAATGTTGCCGGCCCCGCCTTGTACATCAATGTCTGCGCGGCTTGTAATAGCGGCCAACCCTCCCAGCGGTTGAAAATAAGAGAAAGGACCCTGAAATGAACGATCAATTGCGCAACTCCTTCGCGTCAGTGGCGCCGCCGATCGTGGCTTCCCCGGCCAAGCGCATCCAGGCGTTTACCGGTGATCCGGACTTCATGACCTCCCTGGCCCGTGGCCTGGCCGTGGTGCAGGCCTTTCAGGAGCGCAAGCGCCACCTGACCATCGCCCAAATCAGCCACCGCACCGAAATCCCCCGCGCCGCCGTGCGCCGTTGCCTGCACACCTTGATCAAGCTCGGTTACGCCACCACCGATGGGCGTACGTACTCGCTGTTGCCCAAAGTCCTGACCTTGGGCCATGCCTATCTATCCTCCACGCCCTTGGCGGTCTCAGCCCAGCCGTACCTGGACCGCATGAGCGAACAACTGCACGAAGCCTGCAACATGGCGACCCTGGAAGGCGACGACATTCTCTATATCGCCCGTTCCGCCACCACCCAGCGCCTGATTTCCGTGGACCTGTCGGTGGGCGGGCGCTTGCCGGCGTATTGCACGTCGATGGGCCGTATCCTGCTCGCGGCGTTGGACGATGCCTCGCTGCAGGACTACCTCGATCACGCTGACCTGCAAACCAAGACCAGCCGCACCCTGACCACCCCCGAAGCCTTGTTCGAATGCCTGCAACAAGTGCGTCAGCAAGGTTGGTGCATCGTCGACCAGGAACTGGAGCAGGGCCTGCGCTCCATCGCCGTGCCGGTGTACGACGCGTCCGGCCAGGTGTTGGCCGCGCTGAATGTCAGTACCCACGCGGGGAGGGTCAGTCGCAGTGAGCTTGAGCAACGTTTCCTGCCGAGCATGCTCAGCGCCAGCCGCGAGTTGAGTGCGCAGCTGTTTGCCTAAGTGTTCGGTGACCGCACAGATCCCGGCTTGATCAATTGACGGTGATTCCCCTGGCTTATTAATGTGCGGCAGCGCTGTTAGCGCCGCCCAATAATAAGTAATGACGACCTCAGGTCGTCAGCCCGCCATCGGTGTGGAAATAAAAATAATGAATCAACCCTCTGTCGGTACCAACCTGGACGTGCAGTCCTTTATCAATGCCCAGCCACTGTCGCGTTATCAGTGGCGCGTGGTGATCCTGTGTTTCCTCATCGTCTTCCTCGACGGCCTCGACACCGCGGCCATGGGCTTTATCGCCCCCGCGCTGTCCCAGGATTGGGGCATTGACCGCGCCAGTCTCGGCCCGGTGATGAGTGCCGCGTTGATCGGCATGGTGTTCGGCGCGCTGGGTTCCGGACCGCTGGCTGACCGCTTCGGGCGCAAAGTGGTGTTGGTGAGTGCAGTGTTGGTCTTTGGCGCGTTCAGCCTGGCCTCGGCCTACAGCACTAACGTCGACCAGTTGCTGGTATTGCGCTTTCTCACGGGGCTGGGCCTGGGCGCGGGCATGCCGAATGCCACCACGCTGCTGTCCGAATACACCCCTGAGCGCCACAAATCGTTGCTGGTGACCAGCATGTTCTGCGGTTTCAACCTGGGCATGGCCGGTGGCGGGTTCATTTCCGCCAAGCTGATCCCGGCGTTCGGCTGGCACAGCCTGCTGCTGATCGGTGGCATCCTGCCGTTGATCCTGACGGTGGTGCTGTTGGTGTGGCTGCCGGAGTCGGCGCGTTACCTGGTGGTGCGCAACCGCGGCACCGACAAAGTGCGCAAGACCTTGTCACCCATCGAGCCCAACCTCGTCGCCCAAGCCACCAGCTTCAGCGTGCCCGAGCAAAAAACCGTCAAGGCGCGCAACGTGTTTGCGGTGATCTTCTCCGGTACCTACAGCGCCGGCACCTTATTGCTGTGGCTCACCTACTTCATGGGCCTGGTGATTGTGTACCTGCTGACCAGTTGGCTGCCGACCCTGATGCGCGACAGCGGCGCCAGCATGGAACAGGCCGCTTTTATCGGTGCGTTGTTCCAGTTCGGCGGTGTGCTGAGTGCGGTCGGCGTGGGTTGGGCGATGGACCGCTTCAATCCGCATAAAGTCATCGGCACGTTTTACCTGCTGGCCGGGGTGTTTGCCTACGCCGTAGGGCAGAGCCTGGGCAATATCACGGTACTGGCGACCTTGGTGTTGGTGGCCGGCATGTGCGTCAACGGCGCGCAATCGGCGATGCCGTCCCTGGCCGCGCGCTTCTACCCGACCCAGGGCCGCGCTACCGGTGTGTCGTGGATGCTCGGCATCGGCCGCTTCGGCGCGATCCTGGGTGCGTGGATGGGCGCGACGTTGCTGGGCCTGGGCTGGAACTTCGAGCAAGTGCTGACTGCACTGGTGATTCCAGCCGCATTGGCCACGGCAGCCGTGTTGATCAAAGGCATGGTCAGCCATGCGGATGCGACCTGAGGCCTGACCCCATTTTGTGGCAGCCAGGAGGCTATGTGGGGGCTGGCTTGCCTGCGATGCAGACGACTCGGCCCAACAGGTAAATCGAGTTGATGCAATCGCAGGCAAGCCAGCTCCCACATTGTCCGTGCCCAGTTGAGTTGACGGTTTTGCACAAAAGATTAGCTAGACAACAATCTGTTCGATAATCGAACACTGAGTCGATTATCGGATTGTTCGACCCATTGCCCCGGCTTAATCTTCAAGCACTTCGGCGCCACCTCAGCGCCTTTTTCGATCAACACCGGGAGCCCAACCCCCATGGCTGAAATTCTTGCGCTGCGTGACGCGGTGAAGCAATTCGTGAATGACGGCGACACCGTCGCACTGGAAGGCTTCACCCATTTGATCCCTACGGCAGCGGGTCATGAAATCATTCGTCAGGGCAAGAAAGACCTGACGCTGGTGCGTATGACGCCCGACCTGGTCTACGACCAGTTGATCGGTGCCGGCTGCGCGCGCAAGTTGATTTTCTCCTGGGGCGGCAACCCCGGCGTGGGCTCTTTGCATCGCCTGCGTGATGCGGTGGAAAAACACTGGCCGCAACCGTTGGAGATCGAAGAGCACAGCCACGCCGACCTGGCGAATGCCTACGTTGCCGGTGCATCGGGCCTGCCGTTCGCCGTGCTGCGCGCCTACGCCGGTTCCGACCTGCCCAAGGTCAACCCGCTGATCAAGACCGTGACCTGCCCATTCACCGGCGAAGTGCTGGCGGCAGTGCCGTCGGTGCGCCCGGACGTCACCGTGATCCACGCACAGAAGGCCGACCGCAAGGGCAACGTGTTGCTCTGGGGCATTCTCGGTGTGCAGAAGGAAGCGGCGTTGGCGGCCAAGCGCTGCATCGTCACTGTCGAAGAAATCGTCGACGACCTGAATGCACCGATGAACAGCTGCGTGCTGCCGACCTGGGCGCTGACGGCGGTGTGCCATGTACCCGGTGGTGCACACCCGTCCTACGCCCACGGCTACAACGAGCGTGATAACCGCTTCTACCAGGCGTGGGACCCGATCGCCCGCGACCGTGGGACTTTTACCGCCTGGATCGACGAATACATCCACGGCACCGCCGACTTCAGTGAATTCCAGGCCAAGCTGGCCGCCGCGCAGGAGGCCAAGTAATGGCTTACTCGACCAATGAAATGATGACCGTCGCCGCCGCGCGCCGCCTCAAGAACGGCTCGGTGTGCTTCGTCGGCATTGGCTTGCCCTCCAAGGCCGCCAACTTGGCGCGCCTGACCTCATCGCCCGATGTGGTGCTGATCTACGAGTCCGGCCCGATTGGTGCCAAGCCCAGCGTACTGCCGTTGTCCATCGGCGACGGTGAGCTGGCGGAAACCGCTGACACCGTGGTGCCGACCGGTGAGATTTTTCGCTATTGGCTGCAGGGCGGGCGCATCGACGTGGGCTTTCTCGGCGCGGCCCAGGTCGACCGGTTCGGCAATATCAACACCACCGTGGTTGGCGATTACCATCAGCCCAAAGTGCGCTTGCCGGGTGCCGGCGGCGCGCCGGAGATTGCCGGCTCGGCCAAGAGCGTGCTGATCATCCTTAAGCAGTCGGCGCGTTCGTTTGTCGACAAACTGGACTTCATCACCTCGGTCGGCCATGGCGAAGGCGGCGATTCACGTAAACGCTTGGGCCTGCCGGGCGCAGGTCCCGTAGGGATTATTACCGACCTGTGCATCATGGAGCCGGAAGAGGGCAGCCATGAATTCGTGGTCACTGCGCTGCACCCTGGCGTGACGCGCGAGCAAGTGGTCGCGGCCACCGGTTGGGCAATTCGGTTTGCAGACCACGTAAGCACCACCGACGAACCGACGGACGTCGAACTGACGGCCCTGCGTGATCTCGAAGCCCGCACCGCCGCCGCCCATGGCCAAGCGCCAGGAGACGCCTGATGCGTGACGTATTTATCTGTGATGCCATCCGCACGCCCATCGGCCGGTTTGGCGGTGGTTTGTCCACGGTGCGCGCCGATGACTTGGCGGCACTGCCGATCAAGGCGCTGATCGAACGTAACCCGTCGGTTGACTGGAGCGCCGTCGACGAAGTGTTCCTCGGTTGTGCCAACCAGGCCGGTGAAGACAACCGCAACGTCGCGCGGATGGCGCTGTTGCTGGCGGGCCTGCCGCAAAGCATTCCCGGGGTGACCCTCAACCGTCTGTGCGCCTCGGGCATGGACGCCATCGGCACCGCCTTCCGCGCTATCGCCAGCGGCGAAATGGAGCTGGCGATTGCCGGTGGCGTCGAGTCGATGTCCCGTGCGCCGTTTGTGATGGGCAAGGCCGACGCAGCGTTTTCACGCAACATGAAGCTGGAAGACACCACCATCGGCTGGCGTTTTATCAACCCGTTGATGAAGGCCCAATACGGTGTGGATGCCATGCCGCAGACCGCCGATAACGTCGCCGACGACTACAACGTGTCCCGCGCCGACCAAGACGCCTTCGCGCTGCGCAGCCAGCAACGGACTGCCGCCGCGCAAGCCGCCGGGTTCTTTGCCGAAGAAATTGTGCCGGTGCGCGTCGCGCATAAAAAAGGCGAGACCGTGGTCGAGCAGGATGAGCATCCGCGCGCCGACACCACTCTGGAGGCTCTGGCTAAACTCAAGCCAGTGAATGGCCCGGACAAGACTGTCACTGCTGGTAATGCTTCCGGCGTGAACGATGGTGCGGCGGCACTGATACTGGCCAGCGCCGACGCGGTAAAGAAACATGGCCTGACCGCCCGCGCCCGTGTGCTGGGTATGGCCAGTGCCGGTGTCGCGCCGCGAGTGATGGGCATCGGCCCGGTGCCGGCGGTGCGCAAACTGGTGGAACGCCTCGGCCTGGCGGTCACCGACTTTGATGTCATCGAACTCAATGAAGCCTTCGCCAGCCAAGGCCTGGCGGTGCTGCGTGAGCTGGGCATCGCCGACGACGCCCCGCAGGTGAACCCGAACGGCGGCGCCATTGCCCTCGGCCATCCGCTGGGCATGAGCGGCGCACGGCTGGTATTGACGGCACTGCACCAACTGGAAAAAACCGGCGGCCGCAAAGGCCTGGCGACTATGTGCGTGGGCGTCGGCCAAGGCTTGGCCCTGGCGATTGAACGCATCTAATAAGAGAGGATTGCTCCATGAGTGACAAGCCCGGATATCGGCGCCCGCAAGCGGGCACTCAACCTGATTACCTGCACCCGGCCTACCAGTCGACGAACCTGCGTTCGCCGTCCCAGCCGTTGGTGTTCCTGCCGCATTCCTTGTCGGAAATCACCGGCCCGAGCATCGGCGCCGAGCGCGTCAATGAGCAGGACAATGACCTGACCGCCCAGCATGAAGGCGAGCCTGTGGGCGAACGCATCATCATTCACGGCCGCGTGCTGGATGAAAACGGCCTGCCGGTGCCGGGCATTCTGGTGGAGATCTGGCAGGCCAACGCCGCCGGCCGCTACAACCACAAGCGCGACCTGCATGACGCGCCGCTGGACCCAAACTTCACCGGCACCGGCCGCACCGTGACCGACGCCGATGGCGGGTATCAGTTCCAGACCATCAAGCCCGGCGCCTACCCGTGGGGCAACCACCACAATGCGTGGCGCCCGGCGCATATCCATTTTTCGCTGTTCGGCCCAAGCGTGCTGACCCGCCTGGTCACGCAGATGTACTTCCCCGGCGACCCGCTGTTGGAATACGACCCGATCTACAACTGTGTGCCGGACACCTCGGCCAAGCAGCGCCTGATCGCCAGCTTCGACTTGGAAAAAACCATTCCTTCCTATGCCCTCGGCTACCGCTGGGACATCGTCCTGCGCGGCCGCGACGCCACGCCGATGGAGAAATGAGATGACACTCTATGCGACCACGTCCCACACCGTCGGGCCGTATTACCACATCGGCCTGACCTGGCTGAACCGCGAAGACCTGACCGTGCCTGCGACCTTGGGCGAGCGCGTGGCGATCAGCGGGCAAGTGGTGGATGGCAACGGTGATGTCGTCAACGACGCCATGCTCGAAGTCTGGCAGGCCAACGCCGCCGGCAAATACGACCACCCGGAAGATGAACAGGACAAAGCCGTCGACCCCAACTTCGAAGGCTTTGGCCGCGTGCCGGTGGATGCCGAAGGGCGTTTTCGCTTTACCACCATCAAGCCGGGCAGCGTGCCAGGGCTGGCGGGGACGACCCAGGCGCCGCATCTGGTGGTGTTGGTGTTTGCGCGTGGGTTGGTGAAGCACTTGCTGACGCGGATTTATTTTGACGGTGAGGCGTTGAACGCGGATGACCCGTTGTTGGCGTGTGTGCCTGCTGAGCGGCGCAGCACGTTGATTGCCAAGACGGATGCAGGCGGTGTGTATCAGTGGAATGTGGTTTTGCAGGGCACAGATAAGGAAACGGTGTTCTTCGACTATTGAGTTGGCTTGAGATCTGATCGTTCCCATGCTCTGTGTGGGAATGCAGCCGAGGACGCTCCGCGTCCCAAAGCGTGACGCAGAGCGTCACAAGAGGCATTCCCACGCGGAGCGTGGGAACGATCATCAAATATCGAAAAGTCTGCTTGCGGAACATGGTTGTTGCAAAGTATGTCTAGGCTATAACCGTTTCCACTGAGTGAAAAAACATGACAACAAAAACGATTCACTACACCGGAGAAGAACGCAGCAAACGGATTTTTGCCATTGTCGGCGCATCCTCCGGCAACCTCGTCGAGTGGTTCGACTTCTATGTCTATGCCTTCTGCGCGATCTATTTTGCCCCGGCATTTTTTCCGTCGGAGAGCCCTACCGTACAACTGCTCAGCACCGCCGGGGTGTTCGCTGCCGGTTTCCTGATGCGACCTATTGGCAGCTGGGTGTTCGGCAGTTTGGCCGACAAGCACGGCCGAAAAAATTCGATGATGATCTCGGTGCTGATGATGTGCGCCGGCTCGCTGGTTATTGCGTTTTTGCCGACCTACAAAGACATCGGGATCTGGGCACCTGCGCTGCTGTTGGTGGCGCGCCTGTTTCAGGGTTTGTCGGTGGGCGGCGAGTACGGCACCACCGCCACCTATATGAGTGAGGTGGCCCTCAAGGGCCAGCGCGGGTTCTTTGCCTCGTTCCAGTACGTGACCTTGATCGGCGGGCAATTGCTCGCGGTGCTGGTGGTGGTGATCCTGCAGCAATTCCTCAGCGAAGATGAACTGCGCGCCTGGGGCTGGCGGATTCCGTTTGTGGTCGGTGCCGTCGCAGCGCTCATCTCTCTACTGCTGCGCCGCACCTTGAAAGAGACCACTACCAAGGAAATGCGTGAGCACAAAGACGCCGGTAGCATTCGCGCATTGCTGCGCAACCACACGGCAGCCTTTATCACGGTGCTGGGTTACACCGCGGGTGGCTCGCTGATTTTCTACACATTCACCACTTACATGCAGAAGTACCTGGTGAACACGGCCGGGATGCATGCCAAGACGGCCAGCTACATCATGACCGGCGCGCTGTTCCTGTACATGTGCATGCAGCCTTTGTTCGGCATGTTGGCGGACAAGATCGGCCGGCGTAATTCCATGTTGTGGTTCGGCGCGCTCGGCACCCTGTGCACCGTGCCGATCCTGCTGACCTTGAAAACCGTCAGCAGCCCGTTCCTGGCCTTTGTGCTGATCACCCTGGCCTTGGCGATTGTCAGCTTCTACACCTCCATCAGCGGCCTGGTCAAAGCGGAAATGTTCCCGCCGCAGGTGCGTGCGTTGGGCGTGGGCCTGGCCTATGCGGTGGCGAATGCGGTGTTTGGCGGTTCGGCAGAAGTCGTCGCGCTGAGCCTCAAATCCATCGGCCTGGAAAACGCCTTCTATTGGTACGTCACCGTGATGATGGCGGTGGCCTTCCTGTTTAGCTTGCGCCTGCCGAAAGAGGCGGCGTACTTGCACCACGATTTGTAAGGGATGAGTTATGACACTGCGCACGAGCAACCAATTGTTCGACGCTTACTTCACCGCTGACAGCATGGCTGAGGTGTTCTGCGACCAGGGACGCCTGCAGGGCATGCTGGATTTCGAAGCGGGGCTGGCCCGGGCCGAGGCCCAGGTCGGGTTGATTCCGCAGGCCGCCGTCGCTCCGATTGCTCAGGCGTGCCTGGCGTCTTTGTACGACGTGGATGCCCTCGGCGTGGCGATTGCCACGGCAGGCAACTCGGCGATTCCGCTGGTGAAGGCGCTGGGCAAGTTGATCGCCAGTGAAGATGCCGGCGCCGAACGTTACGTGCACTTGGGGGCGACCAGCCAGGACGTGATGGACACCGGCCTGGTGCTGCAATTACGGCGTGCTTTGGAATTGATCGAAGCGGACTTGGCGCAGCTGGGCGAGATTCTCGCTGCGCAGGCCCAACGTTATGCCGGCGTGCCGTTGGCCGGGCGCACGTGGTTGCAGCACGCGACGCCGGTCACCCTGGGAATGAAAATCGCCGGTTGGCTGGGGGCGGTGACGCGCAGTCGCCAGCGCCTTGCCGAGTTGAAACCGCGCTTGCTGGTGCTGCAATTCGGCGGCGCATCCGGCACCTTGGCGGCGCTGGGCGAACACGCTATGCCGGTGGCCGAAGCTTTGGCGGCTGAGTTGCAACTGAGCTTGCCCGAGCAACCCTGGCACACCCAACGGGATCGATTGGTGGAATTTGCCAGCGTGCTCGGCCTGATCGCCGGCAGCCTCGGCAAGGTGGGCCGCGATATCAGCCTGCTGATGCAGGCCGAAGCGGCGGAAGTGTTCGAGCCTTCGGCGCCAGGCAAGGGCGGTTCGTCGACTATGCCGCACAAGCGCAACCCGGTGGGCGCCGCGGTGCTGATTAGCGCCGCCACCCGTGTGCCAGGGTTGGTGGCGACGATGTTCAGCGCCATGCCTCAGGAGCACGAGCGTAGCCTGGGCCTGTGGCACGCGGAATGGGAAACCTTGCCGCAGATTTGCCGGTTGGTGTCCGGCGCCTTGAAGCACGCGCTGGTGGTGAGCGAAGGGCTGGAAGTCGACGCTGAGCGCATGGCGCACAATCTCGATCTGACCCAAGGCCTGGTGCTGGCCGAAGCCGTCAGTATCGTGCTGGCCCAGCGCCTGGGCCGCGACACCGCGCACCATCTGTTGGAGCAATGTTGCAAGCGCGCCGTCGCAGAGGGCCGCCATTTGCGCGCGGTACTCGCGGACGAACCGCACGTGACCGCCGAGCTATCAGCGGCTGAATTGGATCGCCTGCTTGACCCGGCGCACTACCTGGGCCAGGCACACACTTGGGTCACTCGCGCGGTGACCGACCATTTTGCATTGATCGCGTAAGGAGAACGCTGTGGCTTTTGTACAACTCGCCGAGGGCGAACTGCATTACCAACTGGATGGGCCTGTGGAAGCGCCGGTACTGGTGCTCTCCAACTCCCTGGGCACCGATCTGCATATGTGGGACATCCAGATCCCGGCGTTCACCGAGCATTTTCGCGTGTTGCGTTTCGACACCCGTGGCCATGGTAAATCCCTGGTGACCGAGGGGCCGTACAGCATCGAGCAACTGGGCCACGACGTGATTGCGCTGCTGGATGCGCTGGATATTCAACGCGCGCATTTCTGCGGGCTGTCCATGGGCGGCTTGATCGGCCAATGGTTGGGCATCAATGCCGGTGAGCGTTTGCAGCGGCTGGTGGTGTGCAACACCGCGGCCAAGATTGGCACACTGGATGTGTGGAACCCGCGTATCGAGACGGTCCTGCGCGATGGCGCGGCGGCCATGGTGGCGCTGCGTGACGCGTCTATAGCACGTTGGTTCACCGCCGATTTCGCTGCTGCCAACCCGCACCAGGCCAAGCAGATTACCGACATGCTTGCGGCCACATCGCCCCAGGGGTATGCCGCCAACTGCGCAGCGGTGCGTGATGCCGATTTTCGTGAGCAACTGGCCTCGATCAAAGTGCCGACACTGGTGATTGCCGGCACTGAAGATGCCGTCACGCCGCCGGCCGGTGGTCACTTTATCCAGAACAACGTGAAGGGTGCCGAATACGCTGAGTTTTACGCGGCGCACCTGTCCAACGTCCAGGCCGGGGCTGAGTTCAGCGAGCGTGTATTGGAATTCTTGCTGGCTGATTGACCCTTGTGGCAAACCCACTCGCCACAACAAGCCCGCTTGCCACAACTACAGATGAGCGGGCTGATATCTAATTGAACCAGGAGCTTTTTGTGGACGAGAAACAACGTTACGCCGACGGCCTGCAAGTGCGCCGTGAAGTGCTGGGTGATGCCCATGTCGACCGCAGCCTCAATGCCTTGACCGAGTTCAACAGCGAGTTCCAGGAAATGATCACCCGCCACGCCTGGGGTGATATCTGGACCCGCCCCGGCCTGCCTCGTCACACCCGCAGCCTGATCACCATCGCCATGCTGATCGGCATGAACCGCAGTGAAGAACTCAAGCTGCACCTGCGTGCCGCCGCGAGCAATGGCGTGACCCGCGCCGAGATCAAGGAAGTGCTGATGCAGAGCGCGATCTACTGCGGGATTCCGGCGGCGAACGCGACGTTTCACCTGGCGGAGTCGGTGTGGGATGAGTTGGGCGTGGAGTCGCGTCAGCAAGATTGAACCTGAAATGCGCTCAACTGTAGGCGCTGGCTTGCCTACGATAGCCAAAGGTATCTATGCAACTCTTTGGTGTTGCACGAGTAGACCTGTGGCTAGGGAGCTTGCTCCCGTGACGGGCTCTGGGCTGGCCATTTTCTTCAGGTTGACCGACCTGAGTGGTTGAAGCAAAAGCAGGGCAACAGCACAGCAGCATACTCTCTGTCTGATGTACCGAGATCTAAATGTGGGAGCTAGTCGAATCGTCGCACCGCCGCTCCCTCAATTTGACCGAGTTCGGCTGCCAGCACCGCAGTGCTTTGCTTTTCTGTGGGAGCTGGCTTGCCTGCGATGCGGGCACCTCGGTGTATCAGGCATAACCAGTTGAGGCCATCACCGACAAGCCAGCTCCCACATTAGATCTACATGGGCCTGCTGGATCAGCGAGAATCCGCATCCCATATCCAGTTCCACACACCCGGCAAGTGCACCTCTTCACTCACATCCTTCACCGTACGCGCCATTGCTGCGCGTTCCAGTGTGGCGTGGTCGGTGTAGAACGGCTCGGCGGCGGTTTTCATGCCGTTGATGCGGGCGCTGTCCATCAGGATCTGCAAGTACTCCTGCAAGTGCCGCGCGGTGTAGCGGTTGATATCGTGGAAGGTCACCACCACCGGTATCACGCCATCCACGGTAGGCAGTTCACCCAAGGCTATGCGTTCGCGCACCACCGACAGTTGCCGATACAAGTTCGCCCGTCGACGCGGGCTGCCGTTGAAACCCCAGATTTTGCCGTCATTGGCACTCAAATCTGTCAGCAATACGTGCATCCCGTGGCGCTGGTAGGCGGCGAAGGTGCGTCTGTCGTAGTTCCAAAAGGGCGGGCGCACCAGCGTGGGCGGCGCGCCAGTGATCGAGGTGATATCCGCCGCGCCCAGGCTGAGGGCGCGTTCAAGTTCGGCATCACTGAGCCAGCGGTGATTGGTATGAAACCCTGTGGCCGTGTGGAAGGCCAGGACGTGCCCGGCCGCGTACTCGCGTTCCATGGTCTTGCGCCCGCGCGCGCTGCCGCCGGAACGGGACGCTGCGGTCTGCAGGAAAAACACCGCCTTGATGCTCGGCAATACCGGGTTTTTCGCCAGGTCGGCGATCACCGAGCGGCTCGGGTTGTTGTAGCCCGAGGCGCTGGGGCCGTCATCAAACGTCAGCAGGAAACGGATCGGCGCTTGGGTTTGCAGGCGTTGTGCGGTCTGCGGAGTCAGGGCAATGGGCGCGCTGATGCAGCCGGTGAGCAGAGTCGACAGAATGACAATCAGGTATTTCATGGCAGCCTGGGTTCAGAGAGAGTCATCCGTTTCGTTGAGGTCCGTGTGCCGGGTGAAGGGCGCGTGCACGATACAGCATGATTGCGCCGGCTATAACGGGTAAATGCTGCCGCTTGTCTTAAGGGTAGCGGGCCGTTGTCTCAGCCCGCTTTTCAGGTGTCATGCATAGCGTGTTCGAAGTGGATTGCCCATTTCTGCGTGCAGACTATTTTCAGTAAAGGGGGCGGGGTTGGTAGCAGTGGGTGGGGTAGCAGGGTCGTTATCGAAATCGAATCCCGGCGCGTCAGTGGGCAGGCCGACAGCCTGCAATTCGAAATTGGGTGGGCCGGGATGCTCAGGTTCATCGGGCGTCGGTGCACTCAGACCTGGGAGCAACGTTCCGTTGGAGGCGTTCCAGCCATGTACCATTTCATGGAAGAGCTGGACAATCGGAGACACCGTTACTTCGTTGTCGATTTTATTAATTAGGCTTGGGTTGTAGAGAATTTTAATTTGATCCATGTGGGCGCCCGCCACCCCATCCTTTATAAAGCCCTGTTTCGGATCAAAGTCTTCGAGGGCATTGCTCTCCTCTTCGCTCATTGCTTGCAGTTGAGTACTAATGAACAGGATAAAATTGGTGGGCAGGGGCATATTTTCGAGGGTGATGGGTGCGCCATTTCTCTCTGCTGCTTTATCCAGCGCCTCCAGCAGTTTCTGCCCTGCGGGCGATGCGCGAAGTAGTTCCAGGTCATCTTCGACCCGCTGGATGAAATCGGGTGGCCCTATGATTTTGAAGGCTTGTCGGCCCGCTTCGGTCGGCGTTACGTGGGTAATCGTTGAACCTTGAGTACCGATCAGGCGATCCGTCTTTTGTGCATAGATACGCGCCTTGAGTGCGTTGGCTCGCACAGTGTCGCGGCCCGGCCCGGTGTAAAAAGTGGTCTGGTCGTACCCCACCATCAGGTCTTTATCCCGGCCACCATTAAGCACCGTATGCCCATTGCCCGCGTACAGCTGGTCGTCGTCGGCGCCGCCATCCAGGTGGCTGCGTTTACTCGCCGGCCCGCTGCCTGCGTACAGGCGATCTTTGCCAGCATTGCCGTACATGACCGCGTGGCCGGTGCCACCCATTATCGTGTCGTCGCCCTCATTGCCTTCTGCATAGCCTATGCCGCTGCCAAGACGAATATGGTCATTGCCGCGCCCGCCATAGATGCTGGTGGGGCCGCCGCCTGCCTGGACGAAGTCGTCGCCATCTTCGGCCTCGATCTCCACTCGCACGGTGACATTGGGGTCAAGGGTAATTCGATCGTCACCCGCTCCGGTTTTGATGTGGAGAAAGGTCGGAACGTTAGAGCGGCCGTCGAAGGTATTGAAGGCATAGTCGCGCCCGTTTATCCGCGCGTACAGCTGGCCGTCAGGGCGCTGGCTGATATGGATATGGTCAGCTTTGTCACCTGTTTCGATGACCAAAATATTCGCTAGGGTCTCAGGATGCTCAGGTTTTTTGAGACCCTCGATCAGCTTCTGGCTGACACGCAGGTAGCCGTCATCCACCAACATCTGTGTGTTGGTACGAATGGGGGGAGGGCCGGGGCGCGAGCTAGGTTGACTGTCGGTTGGGGGCAGCGGGGGCGCCATGGAGTGGCTGTGATGTGAAGTGACTGTGGTCATAGGCGGTTAACCTCTTGTCGGATGGTGTGATTTTCTGAGTCGGCATTTGCCGCACAGGTGCACATCCTTCAGTCGAGCTATGGGCAGGAAACGTTCCTGCTCTAAGGGCGGCTATTTGCTACAAAAACAGCCGCGAACAATTAACGTGCGCGGCTGTAGCGCGGGCTGATCGGGCAGCTGACGATCACTCGGTTCGTCTGCTCCCCCAGGCACGGTCCCTGAACAGCCGAGTAGTATTTACGACACAGGGTTGTAGTTCTGGAACGTGTACCGTTGAGCCTGGCGATCCTCCTCGGCCCGGGAAGTGAAACCACCGCCCCTGTACAGCGAACCACTTTTGTCTTCGCCCGGGAGGATGTACGAATAGTTTTTGACGTTGGAATCGATGATGATTTTATCCTCACCGTCCTGCGTTGAGATGAATAGCCTTGAGTGACCGGTTGCATCGTTTTTAATCGGCAGCAAGAATTTCTCGCCATTGATGTCTGCAACCATGGAGCCGTCTTCAGCCGCCATAATTCGGACGTTGTCTGCTTCTTTGCCGGTCTGGATGTAAACAACGCCGTCACCGAACTGGAGGGCGTCTGTATTCGGGGTGAAATTGATGATTACATCACCGTGTTTAAATACGTAGTCATCACCTTTTGGTCGCATCTGCGAGAGTACCGGGATGACACCCGGCTCCAGGAAGGTTTTCTTGTTGGCAGATTCCGGCGCGGAGATGTAGCCATTGACCCCGGCGACCCGATGGTTGTTATTGAGGCTGACGGTGGTTTCGAACCATATATTGTCAGCGACGTTAACCTCATCGTTACCATCGTTGGTTTTTATTTCGAGATGTTGGCTCATGGCGCCTATGTTTGTAATGGGCAATTCATAAGCTTTCCCATTAATTTCGGCAACTACGCCGCCCGTGGTAAGTGTCTTGATTTCAACAAGGTCATCTTTATTACCCGTTTCAATGGTGACTTTGTTTCGCTGAATTTCAATGCCATTGAAACTCCATTGGTGCAGGGGAGAGGACGTTATCTTGACGTTGCCATTGTCAAACTCATGCGTAACCGGTGCACCCGTCAGCGACTTTGGTATTTTTACAAGGGTTGTAAAAATAGCTGCAGGTTCCTTGACGGGCTCGGCCGCGCCGGCTTGGGGCTGATTAAGTTTTTGCTGAGTAAGGCTGTTGGCGGGCTGCTGCTGTGGACGGAGGCGGCCAGTATTTTTGCTGCTCTCCATTTGAGTGTGTGGTTGAGTGTCCTGAATGGCAGCGGCGGGGGTAGTTGTTGAAGGTTTTTGAATTGATTCTTGCCAGGCAAGCCAGATTGGATTAACTGGATTGCTAGAAGCATTGATGGTCATGAATTCGTTCCCTGTTTAATCGTTGAGTGATGTCGCTGGCTCGACAGTAAGGCTCCGTCTTGCTCCCTGTAATTGGTCCGACAGAAGATTCGGTTCCTGCGTGGCTTATTTCATATTCTTACAGGGAGCGGTGCGATGAACGATTAAGGTTGGGGGTTTTTACTTCAATGATTCATAGCAATGGCTGAAGGTTTATATTCTCAAGCAGTGTAGGCAGTGTGCCGTTAGAAAACAGGTCGCCATATATTGAGGCTGTATGAATATAGCCCTGTTATGGCGACTGATGTTTTAGTGGTGTTAAAGCAGCGAAATAGGATAGCTGACGATCAAGCGGTTTTCGTCGAACTCGTTGTTACTGTAGTCGCGGCGCATGCTGGAATTACGCCAGCGCACGTTCAAGTCCCTGAGCGCGCCGCTCTGCACCGTGTAGCCCAATTCGCTCTCGCGGCCCCACTCCTTACCGTCGGTGACGGTGCCTGTGTGCACGTTGCTGCCGCTGATATAGCGGTTCATCAAGGTCAGGCCGGGTATGCCGAGGGCGGCGAAATTGTAGTCGTGGCGCACCTGCCAGGATTTTTCCTGGGCGTTGTCGTAGCTGGAGTTGTAACTGTCGTTGGCCAGGGTGCCGCCGCTGGTGCCGTTGACGCGCATCCAGGCGTTGTTGCCGGTGAGTTTTTGCAGGCCGACGTAGAAGGTGTTGCCACCATAGCGGGCGGAGAACAAGCCGGACAAAGTCTTGTTATCCAAGTCACCCGCGCGAGCGCTGCCGTCGTCTTTGCCGTAGAAGAACCCAAGGTTGGCGCCCAGGGTCCAGTCGCCCACAGGCTGGCTGTGGGTCAGGTTGACGAATTGCTGGCGGTAGATGTCCTTGAGTTGGGCATTCCACAGGCCGATCTGGGTGCGTTTGTCGTTGAACGCGTACTCGCCGCCCTGGAAGTTGAAGCGGTCGGAGGTGAAGGCGGTTTTACCGACCATCGACATGTCCGTCATGCTGCTGTCGTCGCGCGGGCTGTTGGCGCGGAACTGGCCGCCATAGAGGGTCAGGCCGGCGATTTCCTTGGAGGTGATCTGCCCGCCGCGCAAGGTTTGCGGCAGGGAGCGGCCATCGTCGGAACGCAGGATCGGCAGCACCGGCATCCACTCGCCGACCTTGACTTCGGTCTTGGAGATCCGCGCTTTGAACGCCACACCGAGGCGTCCGAACTCATCCGCCGGGCGGCCATCGTGGTCCAGCGGCAACAGCTGGGTGCCGCCGGTGCCACGCCCGCCATCCAGTTTCAGCGAGTACAACCCCAGCACATCCACACCGAAACCCACGGTGCCCTGGGTAAAGCCGGATTTGGCGTCGAAGATGAAACTTTGCGTCCACTCCTGTGCGCCGCCCTGGGCTTTGGTCGGGTTGGTGTAATTGCGGTTGAAGAAGAAGTTGCGCAGGTTGAGGTTGGCGCTGGCGTCTTCGAGAAAGCCGTGTTCTTCGGCGACGACGGGCATGGCAAGACTGGCGACAGCAGTCGCCAGCAGCAGCCGGCGCGGGTTGAAAGTGCTCATGGTGTAGGACCTGTTGTTATTGGGGTTATGCAGGTGCCGGCCATGTTGCTTGGCAGTGTGGGTGCGATGAAAGTGGGGAGAGGCGGGTTGTGGGCGATGATCGAACGCAAGTTGGCGGGCCTGTGCATTGCGCTCAGGCCCGGTGCGCAGGGTCAGCGTTTGGACCAATCGAAGTGGGTCCAGGGCACGGCGGGCAAGTAGTGCTGGGCGGCAATAATCACCGCCACCATGACCACCAGGAACACGGCTTGCAGCGGGCTCCAGAACGCCCAGTGCAAACCGTTCAGCCACGGGTAGTTGTGGCTGAAGGTATGGCTCATGTGGCCGATGCGTTTTTTGTGTAGCAGGTTGATCAGCAACATCCCGGCATAGGTCACCATGCCCAATATTCCCAGCATCAGCGCGCAGGCCAGAAGCATGGCCAACTGCGGCACGCCATGGCGTAACACCAGCCAGTATTGGTTGGGGTTGAGCCGCTTGGGGATCAAGTACTGGCTCAGCCATAGGTCCTGAACGATAAAGGACGAACTCATCCCGGCCCACATCTGCGTGATGCGAAAGCCAATAAACGCCGGCGCGATCGCCAGCACCAGGAAGATGAACATGACACCAACGTCCAGTTTTTCGGGCTTGTCACGGACGAGGTTCAGGCCGACGGCCAAGACGAAGATAGCCCAAAGCCGGATCAACACCTGGGTGTAGATCGGCCTTGCAACAAATTTTCGCCAGAAAAAACGTCGCTCTGGGGCAGGCGCTCGGTCAGTTGTGGGTAGCGCCACGTGAGGGTGTCCCCCAATTGCTGGCAGGCGTTCCACTCGTTTTCGCCAAACCGTTCGATGATGCGCATCTGTTGGGTCGCGGTCATGGGCGTGAGCAGCAAGCGCGCAGCCAGTGCATCAGCGCTGGTGCGGCGGGTGTCCTGGGCCTTGTCTTGCAGGTTGGTGTAAAAACTTTCCTGCTCGCAGCGCGACACCAGGCCACGCCACATCCAGGCCGGTTCCGGGTACACACCTTTCTGGTCGTCCCAGCCAAACGCCTGGCACACGCGTTCGAACAGCGGCACGCTCCATTGGGTTTCGTGCAGCAGTTGCAAGACGATGCGCTGCCACTGTTGCTGCTGGTCGAACACCCGCAGCCAGGGCTGGCTGTTGTACTGCGTCAGTTGGTTGACGAACTCGCGCTCGGCTTTTTGCTCCAGCAGTTCCTGCAAGGTGCTGCGATAGTCCTGGAGCAGCTCGCTGGTGAGGGCTTCGTGCTGCCAGGGCGTCATGGTCACCCGTTGCCAGGGCGTCAGCCATTCCAGGTGTTGCATCGCCCAACCGACGATTGCACTGCGCTCGCCGGGGGCTTCGAAGCAATGGCGCAGCAGGCCGGCCTGGAACGCCTCTTCACAGCCCTGCTGTTGGGCCTGGGCCCAGCGTTCATCGAGGTTGTGCACGTTCAGGCCGGTGAGCAGCGCGAGGGCCGGGTCTGGCTTTGGCGCTTCAAACGCGGCGGGGCTGAGCGGGCTGATGTTCATCAGCTCGGCGAGGTCATACGCGTTTTTCACCACCGGCGGTTCGAACGGCGCAGGGCTCAAGGGGCGAACGTCCATCAGCTCAGCCAGGTCGCTGAGGTTGCCGTGAGCCTGTTCGGCCACCGGCGCCTCGACGGTTTCCAGCTCCTCGTTGTCGGCCCGCCAGCGCGCTTCGCTCAGCGCTTGTTCATAGGCCTCGCGCAGGCGCTGGAAACCCTCGGCGTCATCGTCCGGGCGGCAGCTTTTCAGCAACCGCGCGTAGGTGCGCTTGATGGTGCGCTCGTCGGCATCGTCTGCCAGTTGCAACACTGTCCAACAGTCCATGTCGTTATCTCTCAGCGCCAGAACCCGTTGTCGAGTTGCTCAAGTTGACGGGTCAGCTCGCTGCGGGCCTCACGGATCCGGCGTTCGTCCTGGGTGTCGAGCACTTGCTGAAACTGTGCGGCCCAGTGCCCGAGCTGCTCACGCAATTCGCCGAGGTTTTCCTGGTAGAGCCGTTCGAGGCGGGCGGTCAGCACCGTGTTGACCTGCTGGTCGCGTGGGTGAATCTTCAACAGCGCCAAGGCTTGCAGGCGTTGCTGGATCTCCTGCGGGCTGAGCACGCCGGGGTTGTTCTCGATCACCAGCGAATGCTGCTCGCCGGTCAGCGGGATGTTCACCTGGGCTTCGAGCAAGCCGTTGTTGTCGTAGGTGAAGCGCACGTCCAGTGTGACTTCGCCGGCCTTGCGCTTGGGCACGGTGATTTCCAACTGGCCCAGTTCGATGTTGTCTTTCACCAGGCGGCTTTCGCCCTGGTAGATTTTCAGCAACACGCGGGTCTGGTCGTCGTAGAGGGTGACCACACTCTTGACCCGGCTCACCGGCACGCTGCTGTTGCGTTCGATCAGCGGCAGGTAATGCCCGCTTTCGATATGGCCGCCGTACTGGTTCGAGGTTTCGATGCCCAGGGTGTAGGGGCAGACGTCGGTCAGCACGATCTCTTCCAGTGCCGCCGAACGAGCTTTGAGCGCCGCCTGAATCGCCGCGCCGTGGGCAACCACCTGGTCCGGGTCGAGGCTGATGGACGGGAAACGCCCGAACAAACCAGCGGCCAGTTTGCGCACCAGCGGCATGCGCGTGGTGCCGCCGACCAGCAGGATTTCATCCAGGTCGCCCACCCGAATTCGTGCATCACGCAGGGCGCGTTCGATGGGGGCGCGCAGGCGTTCCAGTAGCGGCGTGTAGAGCTTGGCGAGTTCGGCCTGGGTGATGGTTTTGGCCCACTGCTGGCCGTCGACGCGCAGGGCGAACTCGGCGCTGTCGTCCTGGCCCAAGGCTTTGCGCACGCGCTCGGCTTCGCGGCGCAGGGCCTGCAACACACTGCTGGTGGGCGGGAAACCCTGAGCGTTGCGCTGGCTGTCGACGAAGTGTTCCAGCAACAGGGTGTCGAAGTCTTCGCCGCCCAGGAAGTTGTCGCCGGCGCTGGCGCGTACTTCCATCACACCGTCGAACAGCTCGATGATCGAGACGTCAAAGGTGCCGCCGCCGAGGTCGAACACCAGGAACGAGGTTTCCTTGTCACGCTGGTGCAGGCCATACGCCAAGGCAGCGGCGGTGGGTTCGTTGATCAGCTTTTCCACGTTGAGCCCCGCCAGTTCACCGGCGATGCGCGTGGCTTTGCGCTGGCCGTCGCTGAAGTAGGCGGGCACGCTGATCACCGCTTCAGTGACGGTGTGGCCGTAGGTGCGCTCGATGTCTTCTTTGAGGCTTTTGAGGACCAGCGCCGACAGCTCTTCGGGGCGGAACGAGCGGTCGCCGAGGCGCACTTCGGTGGCACTGCCCATGTAGCGCTTGAACAGCGACGTGGTCAGGTGCGGGTGGGTGTGCAGGCGTTCCTTGGCGGCTTGGCCGACCAGGATACGGCCTTGATCATCCAGGCCGACCACGCTTGGGGTCAGCAACTGGCCAAGGGCATTGGGCACCATTTCGGCGGCATCGCCGCGCCATACGGCGGCCAGGCTATTGGTCGTTCCCAGGTCGATTCCTACGATCATTACGACAAGCTCCCTCTGTGGTCTGTAAGAATCTGTTACCAATTTTACCCTGAAAGGTTGAAGGGAGCGCAAGGTGCACTCAACTCGTCAGGTTCAGGTGTTCAGGGGCAGGTGTCTACTGTCAGGGTTGACAGTAGACACCCGCTTTCAAAGGCCTATTTTGTGGAGGGTGGCAGTTACTATCAGGTCTTGAAGAGAGAATGGATCATGAGCTTTGGATCAGGTATAGGGAGTTTTTTAACCACTGTGAATAAGTTCAGTGGGGAATTGATCAACGCAGATGGCGAGAAGATCGCGCTTGATTTCGATAGCGTCAAGTTGAGCTACATTGAGGATTATCAATTTTTCGTTAGCTTAGGCCTTGAGGACAATCCTGGTTCGAAAAATGAACTGACCCTTGAAGCGGGCAAGCTCCAGCTTGAACCGAGGCAGACATACCCCATCGGTCCAAAACTGCCCATAAAGGCCAGCTTTGGGTGGGAGGGCTATATCGAGTACCTCCCGCCGGACTACTCGGGGAGTTTGAGTATCGAAGACATCTCTGAGGACGAGAATGGCAAGATTGGTTTGACTGTGAGTTTCTCTCTCTATTATGGAGAGGAAATGGAGGTCAAGTTCTCGACGCTTAAGTTGAGTACATGAACCCATTTTGAGGGTGAACAAAAAGCCGAGACATAAAAAAACCGCTTCCTGTGAGGGAAGCGGTTTTTTTACGACAGCACGATCAGAACAACTTCAGTGCCGGTGCTTCTTCTTTCAACGGCTCGTTCTTCGCGGTCTGCTCATTCCAGCCACCGCCGAGGGCCTTGTACAGGTTGACCTCGCTGTTGAGCTGCGCCAGGCGGTCGGTGATCAGCGATTGCTGGGCACTGAACAGCTGGCGTTGGGCGTCGAGGAACGTCAGGTTGCTGTCGACACCAATGCGGTAGCGACGCTCAGCCAGGCGGTAGTAATCCTGGTTGGCCGCGACGAAGCCACGTTGGGCATCCAACTGCTGCTTGTAGGTCTCACGCGCGGCGAGGCCGTCGGAAACTTCCTGGAAGCCGGTCTGGATCGCCTTCTCGTAGGTCGCCACGTTGATCTCTTTCTGAATCTTCGAGTAGTCCAGGCTTGCGCGCAGGCTACCGGCGTTGAAGATCGGGATGTTGATCTGCGGGGCAAACGACCAGGTGCCCGAGCCGCCTTTGAACAGGCCGCCCAGGGTCGGGCTGGCAGTACCGGCACTGGCGGTCAGGCTGATGCTTGGGAAGAACGCTGCACGTGCCGCGCCGATATTGGCGTTGGCGGCCTTAAGGTTGTACTCGGCCTGCACAATGTCGGGACGACGTTGCAGCAGGTCCGATGGCAACCCGGCTGGCACTTCGCTGAGCAGGTTATCCGACAGCGGCTTGCTGGCGATATTCGCCGGCAGGCCGGTGCCCAGCAGCAGGGTCAGGTTGTTTTCGTCCTGGGCCACCTGGCGGGTGTAGCGCGCCAGTGCAACCCGGGCGTTTTCCACTGAGGTACGCGCCTGGCTGAGGTCGAGGGCCGAGGCCACGCCGACTTCGTTGCTGCGCGAGGTCAGTTTGTAGCTTTGTTCGAACGCGCCCAGGGTGTCTTGGGTCAGCTTGAGCAGCTCCTTGTCGGCCTGCCAGGTCAGGTAGGCGTTGGCCACACTGGCCACCAAACTGATCTGGGTGCTGCGTCGCGCTTCTTCAGTGGCGAAGTACTTTTGCAGTGCTTCTTCACTCAGGCTGCGCACGCGGCCGAACAGGTCCAGCTCATACGAGCTGATTCCCAGGCCAGCCGAGTACTGGCTGGCGATGGTCGCCTCGCCAGACTGCGACAGTTTGGCCGGGGTGCGCGAACGGCTGCCGCTGCCCGTGGCCGAGATGGCCGGGAACAGGTCGGCACGCTGGATCTGGTACTGCGCCGCGTAGGCGTCGATGTTCAGGGCCGCGACACGCAGGTCACGGTTGTTCACCAACGCGGTCTGGATCAGCTGTTGCAGGGCAGGGTCATGGAAAAACTGCTTCCAGCCCTGCTCGGCAGCGGCCTGGCCCGGCGCCTGGGCCGACGAATACGCCGGCCCTTGCGGGAACTGGGCAGCCACCGGTGCTTCAGGGCGCTGATAGTCAGGTATCAGCGAGCAGCCACTGAGCACGAATGCCGTGACGGCTAGGGAAAGTAGCGACTTGCTCATTGGCCAGCCTCTTTAGGAGTTTCAGGAGTAACTTTCTTTTTACGCTCGCCAGCAGCCGATACGGTTGCGAAGAACAGTGGCACCCAGAAGATCGCCAGGACGGTGGCGGTGATCATACCGCCAATTACGCCGGTACCGATCGCGTGCTGGCTGCCTGAACCTGCACCGGTGGAGATCGCCAGTGGCAATACGCCGAGGACGAACGCCATGGAGGTCATGATGATCGGTCGCAGACGCATGCGGGACGCTTCAATGGCTGCCTCGACGATGCCCTTGCCTTGTTCGTGCAGCTCTTTGGCAAACTCCACGATCAGGATGGCGTTCTTCGCGGCCAGGCCCACCGTTACCAACAGGCCCACTTGGAAGAACACGTCGTTGGACAACCCGCGCATGCTGGTTGCAATCAACGCACCCACAACCCCTAGCGGCACTACCAGGATAACGGCGATCGGGATCGACCAGCTTTCGTACAGTGCTGCGAGGCAGAGGAACACCACCAGCAGCGACAAGGCGTACAGCGCAGGTGCCTGGGAGCCGGACAGACGTTCTTCATACGACAAACCCGTCCATGCATAGCCAACACCCGCCGGCAATTGCTTGGCAATACGCTCGACTTCGGCCATGGCGTCACCGGTACTGTAGCCCGGAGCCGGCGTACCAAGGACTTCCATCGCCGCTACACCGTTGTAGCGCGAGAGTTTCGGCGAACCGAAGATCCACTTGCCCGAAGCGATGGAGGACAACGGCACCATCTTCCCGGAGTCGCTGCGCACGTACCATTTTTCCAAGTCTTCAGGGGACATGCGGCTGGCGGCGTCACCTTGCACGTACACCTTCTTCACACGACCGCGGTCGATGAAGTCGTTGACGTAGCTGCCACCCAAGGCAATCGCCAGGGTCTGGTTGATATTCGACAGGGTGATGCCTTGGGCGCTGGCCTTCTCGTCGTCGACGGTAAGCTCGTACTGCGGCTCATCGTTCACGCCGTTGGGGCGCACACCTGCCAGAATCTTGCTTTGTGCTGCCATACCGAGGAACTGGTTACGCGCCGCCATCAATTTGTCATGGCCAACACCGCCCTGGTCTTGCAGGAACACGTCGAAGCCGGTGGCGTTACCCAGTTCCAGTACAGACGGCGGTACGATGGCAAATACCATGGCGTCCTTGAAGGTCTGCATGAAGTAGCCCTGGGCGCGCTTGGCGATCTCGAACACCGAGTTGGAGGCGTCACGCTCGCCCCACGGCTTGAGCATCACAAATGCCAGGCCGGAGCTTTGGCCACGACCGGCGAAGTTGAAGCCGTTTACGGTAAACACCGATTTCACGCCTTTGCCTTCGCCTGGCTCGCCTTCTTTGTCGTTGAGCAGGTACGCACGCATATCGTCGATGACTTTCTGCGTACGTTCAGCCGTAGAACCGACCGGCGTCTGCACCTGGGCAAAGATTACGCCCTGATCTTCATCGGGCAGGAACGCAGCAGGGATGCGCATGAACAGCCAGATCATGCCGACGATGATCAGCGCGTACACCAGGAACGCCGGGATCTTATGCTTGATCATGTTACCCACGCCGCGCTCGTAGCTCAGTACGCCACGGTCGAAGGTGCGGTTGAACCAGCCAAAGAAACCACGCTTGGGTTGGCCGTGTTTTTCCGGGTCGATCGGCTTGAGCATGGTGGCGCACAAGGCCGGGGTGAAGATCAGGGCAACCAGTACCGACAACGCCATGGCCGAAACGATGGTGATGGAGAACTGTTTGTAGATCACACCGGTAGAGCCGCCAAAGAACGCCATCGGCAACAGTACCGCCGACAGAACCAGGGCAATACCCACCAGGGCGCCTTGGATCTGGCCCATGGATTTGACCGTCGCCTCCTTGGGCGACAAGTGTTCCTCGGCCATCACCCGCTCGACGTTTTCCACCACGACGATGGCGTCATCCACCAGCAAGCCGATGGCCAGGATCATGCCGAACATGGTCAGGGTGTTGATGGTGAAACCGAACGCGGCCAGGATCCCGAAGGTGCCCAACAGCACCACCGGTACGGTCATGGTCGTGATGATGGTGGCGCGGAAGTTCTGCAGGAACAGGAACATCACCAGGAACACCAGCACGATCGCTTCGACCAGGGTGTCGACTACACCAGAGATCGACTCGGTCACAACCGGGGTGGTGTCATACGGCACCACCGCCTTCATGCCTGGCGGGAAGAACGGTTCAAGCGACGCTACGGTGGCGCGGATGGCCTTGCCGGTGTCCAAGGCGTTGGCGCCCGAGGCCAGCTTGATCGCCATACCGGAAGCCGGCTTGCCGTTGAACTGCGCAGCGATGCTGTAGTTCTGACCACCGAGTTCAATACGCGCGACATCCTTCAGGCGTACCTGTGAGCCGTCGGTATTGACTTTCATCAGGATATTGCCGAACTGCTCCGCAGTCTGCAGGCGGGTCTTGCCAATGATGGTCGCGTTCAACTGAGTGCCGGGCAGGGCTGGCAGGCCGCCCAGTTGGCCGGTAGCCACCTGCACGTTCTGCGCCGAGATCGCCGTGCTGACATCCACCGGCGTGAGCTGGTAGTTGTTCAGCTTGGCCGGGTCCAGCCAGATACGCATGGCGTACTGCGAACCGAACACCTGGAAGTCACCCACACCCGCGGTCCGCGAAATCGGATCCTGGATGTTCGACACGATGTAGTTGGACAAGTCGTCCTTGGTCATGCTGCCGTCTTCCGACACCAGACCGATCACCATCAGGAAGTTCTTCACCGACTTGGTCACGCGGATACCCTGCTGCTGCACTTCTTGCGGCAGCAGTGGGGTCGCCAGGTTCAGCTTGTTCTGCACCTGAACCTGGGCGATATCCGGGTTGGTACCCTGGTTGAACGTCACGGTGATGGTCATGCTGCCGTCGGAGTTACTGTCCGAGGAAACATAACGCAGGTTGTCGATACCGTTGAGCTGTTGCTCGATCACCTGCACCACGGTGTCCTGCACGGTTTGTGCAGACGCGCCTGGGTAGGTCACCTGGATGTCGATGGCGGTCGGCGCGATGGCCGGGTATTGGTTGATGGGCAACTTCATGATCGAAAGTGCCCCGACCAGCATGATCACCAGGGCAATTACCCAGGCGAAAATGGGGCGGTCGATAAAAAATTTCGACATGGGTTACTCCCCTTTACCGGCAGCGGCAGCAGGAGCAGCAGCACTGCCAGCATCAGCAGGCTTGGCGTTGTCGGCCGGCTTGACCTTGACCTCGACGCCCGGCTTGACGTACTGCAAGCCTTCTGTGATCACACGGTCACCGGCGTTCAGGCCTTTTTCCACCAGCCAGTAGGCGCCGTAAGTGCGGTTGGCCACCAGTTCACGCTGCTCGACCTTGTTGTCGGCGTTGACGATCAGCGCCGTTGGAATGCCTCTCAGGTCACGGGTCACGCCTTGCTGCGGAGCCAGGATGGCCTTGCTGTTCACACCGGCTTGCAGTTGGGCGTGTACGAACATGCCTGGCAACAGTGTGTGCTCAGGGTTAGGGAACACGGCGCGCAGCGTCACGGAACCGGTGGTCTGGTCGACCGACACTTCCGAGAACTCCAGCTTGCCATCCAGACCGTAAGCGGTGCCGTCTTCCAGGGTCAGCTTGACCTTGGCAGCGTTGTCGCCGGCTTTTTCCAGCTGACCGCTTGCCAGGTCGCGGCGCAGTTTCAGCATTTCAGCCGAAGACTGCGTGACGTCGACGTAGATCGGGTCCAGTTGCTGGATCACGGCCATGGCATCGGTCTGACCATTGCTGACCAGCGCGCCTTCGGTGACCGAAGAACGGCCAATCCGCCCGGAGATCGGCGCGAATACTTTGGTGTAACGCACGTTGATCTGGGCGGTTTGAACGTTGGCTTCGGCGGTCATGCGATTGGCGACGGCGGTGTCGTATTCCTGACGGCTGACGGCTTGCTCATCGACCAACTGCTTGTAGCGGTCGCTGATGGATTTGGTCTGGGTCAGGCTCGCTTGTGCGCTTTTCAGGGTAGCGTCATACACCGACGGGTCGATCTGGTAGAGCTGTTGCCCTTCCTTCACGTCGCCGCCTTCCTTGAACAGGCGCTTGAGAATGATGCCGTTGACCTGCGGCCGAACTTCCGCAATGCGATAGGCCGTGGTGCGGCCCGGCAGTTCGGAGGTCAGGGTAAAGGCTTGCGGTTGAATAGTGACCACGCCGACCTGAGGGGTTTGAGCGGGCGGAGCCGCTTCTTCCTTTTTACATCCGCTGAGCAGCGATGCCAGGGCGACGGCAGTGACCAGAGCGGTAACAGCTGGCTTAAGTTGCATGAAGATCCTCGGGTCAGGCGCGCAGAATGCGCACAAGAAGGGTGGAAGGGTAAAAATCAAGGTGTGAGTGGATAAGTAGCTTGCTACGCAATATACTTACGTTCATGGTTGTTTGTAAACTCTTGACAGGCTTCGCAGATTGTTGACAAAGCAGCTGCCAAAGCCTCGATTTTAGTACGTTCGGTGCCCATGACGGTGTCGTCCCACAATTATTCAGATGATCGTTACCGCCTATTAAAGCAGCGTTACCGAGCGTCCCAAGTATTCTGATTGAGGTTTTACTGCCATGGTTCGTCGCACCAAAGAGGAAGCTCAGGAAACGCGCAGCCAAATTCTTGCCGCCGCCGAACAGGCGTTTTATGAGCGCGGCGTCGCGCGGACCACGTTGGCGGACATTGCGGCGCTGGCGGGTGTGACGCGCGGTGCTATCTATTGGCATTTCAGCAATAAGTCCGATTTGCTGCAGGCACTGCTCGACACGCTGCACGAACCCCTGGATGAATTGGCCCGGGCCAGTGAAAGTGAGGAAGAAGCCGACCCGCTGGGCTGTATGCGCAAGCTGTTGATTCATCTTTATCATCAAGTGGCCCTGGACCCGAAAACCCGGCGCATCAACGAAATCCTGTTTCATAAGTGCGAGTTCACGGATGAAATGTGTGACATGCGGCACCAACGTCAAACCCACAGCCTGGAATGCAACCTGCGTATCGGCCTGACCTTGCGCAACGCGGTCCATCGCGGGCAACTTCCGGAAAATCTGGACACTACGCGTGGCGCGGTGTGCATCCATGCCTTCATCCACGGCTTGATTGGCCAGTGGCTACTGGTACCCGACAGCTTCCAACTGCATCAGGATGCCGAACGCTGGGTTGATGCGGGGCTGGACATGCTGCGCTTGAGCCCCAGCCTACGCAATTAAGACAAAATGCGTAATTACATCCAAGTGTGTCAATAGTAAAGACCAGAGACAGTCAATCGTCCCTTCGCAGGATTTGTGGGGTGACTTTATATACGTGCACGCGGGCGGTTGATAGGTAGCCGACTAAGTATTTTGTAGCGATATTGTTGCAATGCTGTGAAGGAATGTTTCCCGACCTTTGTACGATCGTTCCCATGCTCCGCGTGGGAATGCATCCTGTGACGCTCCGCGTCACGCTTTAGCAGCAGACGCAAAGCGCCCAGGGCGGAACGATCAAGGCCCCAATGAAAAAGCCCCAGTTCCTGCGAACTGGGGCTTTTTCGTTTCAGCACGTTGCTACGCTGGAGGCGCTGATCGTGGGCAAAGTTTCTACATCCAGATGACGCTGCTTAAAACCGCAATGAATACTGCGCGGTGATGTTTTGATCGCGAAAACGTTCGCCTCGTTGTTGGCTGAAGCCCAGGTCCAGCGAGCTGTCGCGAGTCAGGCGGGCGGTGGCGCCCAGTTCCAGTCGGGTGGTACGGCGATTGAGTGGCGTACCGCTCACCTGCATAGTTGAACCGCCATCCCAGGCAACCTGAGTAGTGGGTTGCAGGTCGCCGCTGGCCAGGGTGTAGGCCACACCGCCACGCAGGCTCAGCCATGATGGGCTGATCTGCGCTTTGCTCAGGTCAACGTTGAACCGCACGCCACTGGTGGCCAGGTTGATGGTCTCTTTCGAGCGCTGGCCTTTCAGCGCGCTGACACCGCCGCGTTCCTTAAAGCCTTTGCTGCGCTGGCGCACTTGGGCCAGTTGCACATAGGGTTGCCAATCCCACACGCCTTGGTCGAAACGATAATTGGCCTCGGTGAACACTTGCAGGGTTCGGGCAGTGTAATCAGCTGACAATCGCTCGTTGATACCGGAGAAATTGACCCGGCGTTTGGTCTGGATCTCGTGCTGGCCGTACGCCGCGCCGCCATACAGTCCAAACGCGTCCCAGGTATGCCCCACATGCAGGCCGATCTGGTAGGTGTCGATGCTGGCCTTGCCGCGCGAGCCTGCTTTCACCTCCGAGCGTCCACTGCCGAGTACCACGCCCATTCGCGTGCCTTGCTCCAGCGCATGATCAACGCCCACCAGCAGGCCGGTCGTGGTGTTTGCGGTTCGGGCCGTGTTGCCATCGCCCCCTGACGTGGCGGACTGGCGGGGCAGTTGCACCCAGGCGCCCGATCGTGAATCTGCAGGTGTGCGGTTGCGAGGGGCAGGTGTGCTGCGGGCCCGGTCCAGGGCCGCGTCGCGAATAATGCGGCTGTTTTCGACCATCACCGCCTGGCTGCTGGCATGCAGTTCGCCGCTGAGTTGGTCCAGGGCTTGCGGCGCTTGCTCCGGGAACAGCGCAGTCAAGCGCTGGGGCAAGGCCCCGGACATCGCCTCACCGTCAGCGGCACCGGCGACGGCCCGCTGGTTCGGCGTGCTGGCGGCGGACGCCAGGGAGCGGCCCCGTCCCACATCGACCCGCAGAGCATTGGCATCACGCACCTGGTTGAAGCTCAGGAAGGGCGAAAATGCACTGTGCTCAATTGCGCTAAACCCACCGTTCAAACCGCTGTTGGCGTGCAGGATGTTGTAGCGCTGGCCCAAAGGGAAAACACCTTCCTGGCGCACCATGCGCAGCGTACCGCCCTCGACGTTGGCGTGGCCGGTGACGCGCAACGCCCATTGTTCTGCGGTGGCACGGGTCACGGCGACCAGCGTTGAACCGGCGACCTGTTGATAATCGCCATTTACCCTTAATGCCTGGCGATCAGTGCCTGGCATGATCGTGCCTTCGACCCGAGTGCCGGCCAGTACGCCTGCGCCGGTTAGCGTGCCTTTTTCGCCGACGGTGGTGCTGGCACCGAACTGGCTGCCGTTGATCTGGGCAATGCCGCCGTTGACGTTGAGGTCGGTGTTTTGCAAGGTGCCGTTGAGGATGAGCGCGCCGCCTTCTACCTTGACGTCACTGCTCAAGCGACTGACGCCGTCCAGCTCCAGGATGCCTTGCGTGAGCGTGGCCCCGGCGAAGCTGTTTTCACCGCTGAGTCGCAACCAGCCCACACCGGTTTTACCCAGGCGCCCCGGGCCGCCGATGTCGTTACGCCAATCGTCCCAGGCGCCGCCCTGCCAGACTTTTGTACCGCCTGCGTAGCGGTCCATGTTGACGTGGGTATCGACCCGTAACTGGCCGGGGCCGTCGATGGCTTTTTTCAGGTTCATCAGGCCCCAGCCGTACACGTCATCCACACCGGGTGCGCCCAGGTCAGTGGCAGTAGTCAGCAACACGTCGCGGATTTGTGGGTTGTCGAGGTAGGGGAAGCGCTCCATCAGCAGGGCCAGGCCGCCGGTGACATGCGGGGCGGCCATGGAGGTGCCGGATAACGCGCCGTAGCCAAAGGTTGGGCGTTCTGCAGTGACACGGAAGCCATTCACCTCACCGTTAGCGTCGACGTTCAATTCGACGTCGATTTCGCCACCGACAATGGAGGAGGTAATGTTTGTGCCCGGTGCAGCGAGGCACCAGTCTTTGCTCAGGCCACAACGATTGGACTGATCGCTGAGGCTCAAGTCATTGTTTAGATTGACCACACTCAGCCAGTAGGGCTCAAGTTCTGGCCTCAGACGAGGCAGGGAGGCCTCTATTGACGCGATCGGTGCGTCTTGCGGTGAGAGGTTGTTAGCTGTATTACCAGCGGCCCAAACTTGCAGCAGACCGAAATCCCTTGAGCCTTGGGCCAGCGCATCGTTCAAATAGTAGCTCAGCATCAGCTCGTCAAACCGTTCGGGAGTGAGCTCTCCGTAGGCAGTTCCCCAACTGTTGTTGATGACGCGCACATTCTGCGCCCGCATCTGAGCATAGACTCCCCTCAAGGTGTCGGAAGGGACGTTGGTGAATAGCGTGTCGCTTTCGAGGTAGTACGGGGTGAGGGTGTTGCTGTTGGGCCTCATTGTGCTGAGTTCAGCGCCGTAGGCCAGGCCATGCATGCCCGAGCCATCTCGGTTTGCCACCATCGTTCCGGCGACATGGGTGCCATGATTGGAATAGCTCGCCCCGTTAGCGTCGAGGATCTCCTGATATGTCCTTTTTATTTCAGGCGCAGTTTCGCTGCTGGCGAGTATTTCAGTGATGAATTCCAAGTATTGCTGCGAGAAGCCTACGTAGTTGATTTGGGGTTTGTCGCCCTCGGTGAAAAAACACCCTGCGCTATTGCCCAGAACCACTTCGCTGGCACAACCTGGGGCGGCAGCCAGAAGGCTCAGAGGCGCCTTGCCGGCGAACTCGCTATGACGCAAATTAACCCCTGAATCGAAAATACCGACCCGCACTCCATTACCACTCAACCCCCGCGCATAGGCATAGTCCGCCCCTACCGCGCCCAACCCCCAATCCAGCTTGAACTCATCGCTGCGCCAACTCGCGGCATCATTGAGGCGACCCTGTTCGACGTACGCCTGAACCCCTGTCGGCATCAACGCTAGACATCCCAACAGGGCAAGGGCACTGGCCATCCTCGAGATTGGAAAACGGTTTTTCGACCGTTTTAATACGCACAAGAGGCTCTTTTTAATCGGCATCCGTAACGATCCTTCACTTGAAAATAGGCGGAGGCCAGCCTGGGTAATCAAGTGCGAGGTGTGTATAGGAGATGTCTGTAAGTGCGGGGGAGGCGGGGGAAGGAGGCGAGAGTGTCGGAGCAAAAAAGGGCCGCGGCTATGACGCCGTGGCCCTCTCAATCAGCGGATTAGATCAAATTGCCAGCGTCGGGTAGTCGATGTAACCGACCGGACCCTTGGCGTAGAAGGTTTCCGGATGCGCTTCGTTCAGCGGCGCATCGGCTTTCAGACGCGCCGGCAGGTCCGGGTTGGCAATGAACGGTACGCCGAAGGCCACCGCATCGGCTTTGCCCGAGGCCAGCCAGGCGTTGGCGCTGTCCTTGGTGAAGCGTTCGTTGGCGATGTACGCGCCGCCGAAGGCTTTTTTCAGTTGTGGGCCAAGGCTGTCGCCGGCTTCTTTTTCACGCGAGCAGATGAACGCGATGCCACGTTTGCCCAATTCGCGGGCAACGTAGGTGAAGGTCTCGGCCAAGTTATCGTCGCCCATGTCATGGGAGTCGGCGCGTGGTGCCAGGTGCACCCCCACACGGCCGGCGCCCCAGACTTCGATGGCCGCGTCGGTCACTTCCAGCAGCAGGCGGGCACGGTTTTCCAGGGAGCCGCCGTAGTTGTCGGTGCGCTGGTTGGTGCTGCTTTGCAGGAACTGATCGAGCAGGTAGCCGTTGGCACCGTGGAGTTCCACGCCGTCAAAACCGGCGGCCTTGGCGTTTTCGGCGCCGATGCGGTAAGCGTCAACGATGTCGGCGATTTCAGCGGTTTCCAAGGCGCGTGGGGTCGGGTAGTCCGCCAATGGACGCACCAGGCTCACGTGGCCTTTGGGCTGGATGGCGCTCGGTGCCACTGGGGTTTCGCCGTTCAGGTAGGACGCGTGGGAGATCCGGCCGACGTGCCACAGTTGCAGAACGATCTTGCCACCCGCGCCGTGCACGGCCTTGGTCACATTGGCCCAGCCGCGTACCTGGTCGTTGGACCAGATGCCCGGAGTGTCCGGGTAGCCCACGCCCAGCGGCGTCACGGAGGTGGCTTCGCTGAGGATCAGCCCGGCTGAGGCGCGCTGCACGTAGTACTCAGCCATCATCGCGTTGGGTACGCGACCTTCATCAGCGCGGCAGCGGGTCAGCGGCGCCATGATGATGCGGTTCGACAGTTCCAGGTCGCCCAGTTTGATTGGATCGAAAATAGTCGTCATGGGATAACACCCTTCTCTTTAAGTGAATTGCTCAGTGGGTCGCAGGGGCCAGGCCGGCATCGCCGCTCTGACGGAAAGTAATCAGGGTGACCAGCAGGGCCAGAATCGCCAGGGCCGCAGCCGCCAAAGGCACGCTGGTCAGGCCAAAGCCGTGGGCAATTACGCTGCCGCCGACCCAGGCGCCGAGGGCGTTGCCGATGTTGAAGGCGCCGATGTTCAGGGTCGACACCAGGTTCGGTGCGGCCTTGCCGAAGGTCACCACGTTGATTTGCAGCGCCGGTACGGCGGCGAACGACGCAGTGGCCCACAGGAACAGGGTGATTTCAGTTGGGATCAGCGCGACGCTGGTCCAGGTCAGCACGGTGGAGACCACCGCCATGCTGATGAACACGCCTATCAAGGTGGCCGCCAGGCGTTTGTCCGCCAGCTTGCCGCCGATGATGTTGCCCACGGTCAGGCCCAGGCCGATCAGCAGCAGCGTCCAGGTCACGCCTTTGGGCGACACGCCGGTGACATCGCCGAGCAGTGGGGCGACATAGGTGAAGAGGGTAAACATGGAAGCGGCGAACAGTGCGGTCATGGTCAGCGACAGCCAGATGCCGGCGCCTTTGAGGGCGGCGAGTTCGGCGCGCATGTCGAGTTTTTCTTCGTCACACTTGGCCGGCAGGAAGCGGATCAGGCCGATCAAGGCGATCACGCCAATCACGGTCACCGCCCAGAAGGTCGAGCGCCAGCCGGCCTCCTGGCCCAGCGCGGTACCCAGTGGCACGCCGAGCACGTTGGCCAGGGTCAAGCCGGTGAACATCAAGGCCACAGCCGAAGCACGCTTGTTGGCCGGTACCAGGTTGGCCGCAACCACCGAACCAATCCCAAAGAACGCGCCGTGACACAGCGCAGTGACTACACGGGCAACCATCAGCACGTTGTAGTCGCTGGCCAGTGCGCAGAGCAGGTTGCCGACAATAAAGATGCCCATCAACGCTACCAGGGCGGCCTTGCGTGGCAGCTTGGCGGTGGCCAGTGCCATGAAGGGCGCGCCGATGGCCACGCCCAAGGCATAGCCGGTGACCAGCCAGCCAGCGCCGGGAATCGACACGCCCAAGTCCGCCGCCACATCGGGCAGCAAGCCCATGATGACGAACTCGGTGGTGCCGATGGCGAAGGCGCTCAGGGCCAGTATGAGTAGCGAGAGGGGCATTATCTTTCCTTTATAACAACGTTGCGCTGATATCAGCGCTGAGTTCGGTGGTGAGCGCTGCGAGGAAGGCTTGGATCACTTCGTCATTGCGTTTGAAAAAGTGCCATTGCCCGGCCTTTTGGCTGCTGATCAACCCGGCCCGTTGCAAGGTCGCCAGGTGGGCCGACACGGTCGACTGGGACAAGCCGCAGCGCTGGTCGATCTGCCCGGCGCAGATGCCGTATTCATGGTTGTGCACTTGCTCGGGGAACTGCACTTTCGGGTCTTTCAGCCAGGTGAGGATGTCTCGTCGTACTGGGTGCGCCAGGGCTTTTATTATTTCGTCGAGGTCGATGGGCATGGCAGGGTGCTCGGTTGCGTAAAACGTTATATCGCGATGAGGCGAACTTTAAATCGTTACATTCCGATACACCAATATGCTTTTGATCTTAGGACCGGCTATTTCGGTATATCGGGTTATAACGATGCGTGGATGGCAGTGCTAGACTGCGCGGCATGAATTATCTCGCACATCTGCACCTGGGCGGCCAACTTCCTGCACAACTGCTGGGCAGCCTCTATGGTGACTTCGTCAAAGGCCGCCTGCAGGGCCAGTTCAGCCCGCAAATCGAGTCGGCTATCCAACTGCATCGCTCCATCGACCGCTTCACCGACAGCCACCCGCTGGTTTGCGAGGCGTTGTCACGCTTCAGCCTGACCCGCAAGCGCTACGCCGGGATTGTCCTCGATGTGTTTTTCGACCACTGCCTGGCGCGGGATTGGGCGCTGTATGCCAACCAGCCGCTGGAACACTTTACTGCGCAGGTGTACCGCGTGCTGGCGGCCGAACCGCAGCTGCCTGGGCGGCTGGCGCAGATTGCACCGTATATGGCGGAGGATGACTGGCTGGGTTCGTACCGTGAGTTCGCGGTGATGGAGCAGGTGTTGCGCGGGATTTCGCGGCGCCTGACCCAGCCCGAGGAATTGAGGCATGCCATGCACGAGTTGCGGATTCTGTATGAGCCGCTGAGTGAAGACTTTCGGCTGTTCTATCCTGAGTTGCAGAAATTTGCACAATCCCACCTGACGGTTGAGATTTAAACCTGTGGGAGCTGGCTTGCCTGCGATAGCGGTCTGTCAGTCGATAATGGTGTTGCTGACTCACCGCCATCGCAGCATAGGTATCTACACATCTTTTTATGGGTTGGA
>NZ_JBJGXU010000050.1:0-42320 GCF_045447305.1 Pseudomonas sp. D47
AACCCTCAAAGCCGCCCAGGCCAATACGGTGCCTGCACTGACGCCCGGAATTTGCAGTTGAGCCAGGCGCGTGCCAACCCCGCATTAATTCTTAATTTACGGTTATTTACTTCGCAATGGGTGGGATGTGGCTGACTCTACGGCGCGTCCTCACTGCCGATCAGAACAGGTGGGGGCATGCCCCTGTGTTGTATATCTCATTACCTGAGAAACTTATGGAGCTTATTAATATTCTGTCAGTCATCAGACTGGCCTGCATTACCTCCCAGGTCTTCGCTAACCAGAGTGACTTGACCCTATCCACTTCAAAGGCCCGCTCTACATCGTTGAAGACAAGGAGTATGTGCAGGAGAACTCAATGGCCTACATTGGCGAGCAACACATCCCCGTTATCGGCGCAACCTGGACCCCAGCCACCGCTGAAAAGCTTGAACAGGAAATCAGGAAAGTCAACCCCCTGCCCATCAAGGATGGTGATCAACACCAACTACCACACCGACCGTGCGGGAGGTAACGCCTACTGGAAGAAGCTCGGCGCAAGTATTGTCTCCACGCAGATGGCCTATGACCTAGAAAAAAGCCAGTGGCGTAGTATTGTCGACTTTACCAGGCAAGGGATGGAGCACTATCCGGTCCTGAAACAAAGCCTGCCAGACCAGGTATACCCGGGCAACTTTGCCTTCCAAAACGGTCATGTTCGAGCGCTGTATTTAGGCGCGCCTCACACCGAAGATGGGATTTTTGTGTACTTCCCAGAAGAACGTGTCTTGTATGGAAACTGCATTCTCAAGGAAAAGCTGGGTAACATGACGTACGCCAATCGCAGCGAGTACCCGAAAACCCTGAAGAAATTGCAAGGGCTGATCCGCGGCGGTGAATTGCCCGTTGAATCGATTATCGCAGGACATAACTCACCGATACAGAACGTTGAGTTGATTAACCATTATCTAACCCTTCTTGAACACGGCGAGCAGCAATATCTGCGGAAACTTTGCCAGTGCTGACGAGCTCAGCGTTATGGAATATCTCGACTGCGCTCGCCCCCCAGGCACAATACTCGCTCCAGCTCTTTGATATAGAAACACGGCGTGTCCGGATTCAGGTCTAACTTATAAAAGGTCAATTGTGACGCATGACTGGATAAATAAGCGTAATTAAAGGCAACGTCTCGATCACGCATCGACATGTTTCTAAGCAGCTCACTGCCGCCTACTGGGTTAGTCACAAATCGTGCGCTGCCGAAGAAGTTGTCAACCAGCACAAACAAAAACTTCTGGCCATCAGAATTGATTTTCTCAAAATCATGAATTTGATTTCCATGCGACTGAAGCCTGATCAACACATTTAAGACTTCACCACTGCTCATGATCATCGAGCCGGTGGTGAAACAAGCACCTTTAAGCAGATCCTTACGCGATTCTGATGAATACATCAAATGCAAGGCGACGAGCAGCCCGATGCCCACCGATAGTCCAACACTGCGCTTATTCACTTGAGGCACCTGTCTAACTGTTCATCGGTCAAGAGGCCCAACTTCGAATTATGCACTGAAACAAACTCCACCGTGCTGCCACTAATGCAAATGATTTCGTAAAAGCTGTGCATCGTATTTAAAATCACCGTGCCGGGCGCTTCCAACAAACTCTCCATGCGCCGTACCACCGGTGCCATGCTCACTTTTAGCCTCTCGACTTCCGGCGTATTTGCACCGGTGTACCACACTGTAAGCAAGCCCTGCGTGTCTGTTTCTTTGACGAAGTCCGGCTGCAGCCAAAGGTTCCATTCAATCCGCCAAAGAAAGCTCATAGCTAATATCAGCGTCGCGCCCATCAAGATATTCTCAGTGCTTAGCCGCCTTGTCAGCCATGAAAACCGAGCCTGCAGCATTTCCGGACTTGATGCGGCGCCCAAGGTTAAAGGCGCCGAAGCGCTAATGTCGCTAACTTGCCCGGGCACAACCAAGAATTCGGAGTTGAACTGGTAACCCCTTCGCGGAATGGTCTGGATGATTTCACGATGCTCGTCATCGGCCAGCAGCTCCCGAATCGTTGAAACAGCCTGGTTCAGGCTGTTCTGCCCAACGATACGGTCAGGCCAGCCAAAGGCAAAGATTTCATCGCGGCTGACAATGGTGTCCGCCCGGTCAATCAGAATTTCCAGGATGCGACTGGAACTGTATCCCAACTCAACTTTGCGCTGCTTGTTATGCTCGTGAATAACCAACATATTGAGCGAGGGCCAAAATACAACGTGCCGTCCTTCAGAAGCACTTAGGATTAACGCTTTTTTAGCTTCCGCTTGAATACCCTTATCGCTCGACGTCGGGTCAATCGATGACTGCATGCTCTTTTCCTTGCAACGATAACTGTAAGTACCTATTCCTTTAGATCACTCGGTTCATATCCGGGTGAGCCAACGAAAAATACCCGTGCACCAAGCCTTCTGCAGTCAAGTCCTTTGCATAAAAGCAACCTTGGGCAGTGACTGCCCCTAAAGCACGCAGACGTTCCACTTGCTCAGGTGTCTCGACCCCTTCGACAATTACGTTGAGCTCCAGGTGCCTGGCCATATTCAGCAAATGGACCAAAATCGTATTGGCGCGTCCTTGATCTTTTTTGCCCACAAAGCAACGGTCAATTTTAAGAATGTCCAGAGGCATCCAATCCAGATAAGACAAATTGGAATAGCCCGTACCGAAGTCATCCAAGGCAATTTTATGGCCCTGGGCGCGTAATTGATTCAAATGCAGGGTGGCCTCTCGTGTATCAAGCACGACGCCTTCAGTCACCTCAAATACAATGCGTGACGCGGGGATGCGATATTGACTCAATAATTGTTGAATAAACGCGGGAAACGTGGGGTCGGATACATCTTGAGAGGACAAGTTGATATTGATGTAAAACCCGTCACATGCCCATAGCAGGCACGAGTAATCTTCAATAACGCGCTGGCATATCCAACGGGTTGTCATCGGCATGATTCCAGATCGTTCGATCAACGGGATAAACACCGTAGGGCTTATCGGCTGTCCCTTATGGGTCCAGCGTAGTAATGCCTCAGCGCCGATCCACAGGCCAGTATTCATATTTACTATCGGCCGATAGTGCACGCTCAACTCACCGTTAACCAAGCCTCTGCAAAATTTCGCTTGTATCGAAAAGTAATACGTATAGACCGAGCTGAAAACCTTATAGAGGCCCATAATGGCACATACCCCAGCGGCCGCCAGAAACAATAAAATACAATACTCTATAAAGGCATAGCTTTTAGCCAATAACGAAGGCCACCCCTCAGAGGTAGCCTCATAGTTATCCCAGGTTTTCAACTCACTCAACATGCCGAGCTCAAAACCAGCGAAGTTACCATTGTTCAAATCAACAATACCGCTCAGGCGCTCAAAAACATACATGTGCGCCAAATGTTCCGCCGAGTATAGCGACGCCCAGACCATCAGTAGTGCGACGATTAACCAAAGCGCGACTTGCGCGACAGCTATCTGAGACCACATTGAAGACATAGAGTTTGCCCGTGAGCGCTCTACAGAACGCCCACGCTTAAGAACGCGCTTGATTGCTTTCACGTATCAACCTGTTAGGTAAAGTCGTTTCTATAACTGCGGGGCTAAATCTGAATAACACTCACAAGCAGGCGAATGAAGTGAACAAATCACTTCATTGCTATGATAATGATTTATTGACTGCCCGATCTGAATGCTGAGGATAAAGCAGATCGACGCAGTGCGGAGGTGATGAGTGGTGAATTAATAATTATTCACCGCTCAAGCTTGCTATACGCGTAGCCTAGATGACGCGGCGCCGTGCGAAGGCCGCCCATCCCACCACAGTCATGAGTGGATTTTCAGCAAAACTTAATAAATAGGCCAGCTATCAGTGAGCACTCGGAGGGTACGCCTGAATTTAAAAAGGTTAGCGTTCGGCACCAAAGCAACGTACTGTCTCCAGCTCTTTCACATAGAAGCACTGACTACCTATACGCGCCTTTATTTTATATAAGCTTAATCTAGAAAATTCGTTCGAATAGTAGGCGTAATTAAAGGCAACATCCCGATCCATGCTGATCTTATCTTTAATCCATTCGCCATCCCGCTCTTGATTCGTCACAAATCGCGCATTACCTGATAGACTACTCACTTGAGTCAGAGAAAAATCCTGGCTATTAATAATCGTTTCGAAGTCGTACAGTTTATAACTATGGGACTGTAAGCGCTGGCTGCTGTCATACACAGCGCCGATGTTCATGATCAGCACTCCAGAGGCAAAAAACGCGCCTTGTAATATCTGTCCACTCGATTGAGTCGAATAAACAATATGCAAAAATTACCAATATCACAACTAACCCAGACCAAGTGATCATCCATCGAATACTTAATGGCTTCAATTGACGCACCTGCTCAGTTGTTCATCTGTCAACTGGGACAATTTGGTTTTATGCACCGTCACAGACTGCACCGATCGCCCCTGATCAATACAGACGATCTCATAAAAACCATGCATTTTATTGAAAATGATGGTTTCCGGTTGTTTGACAAACGCCTGCAGACGATCACGTAAAGGCTTGATATCGGCCTGCAACTGCGTCAGCTCTTCTGGGCCTTCCGAGACATATTGAACGTCTAATTCGCCCAGTGTTTCACTTGCACTGAACAAGCCATGCTGCAACCAAAGCGCCCAGTCGATACGCCAGACTAACGTTGCTGCCAGTGCAATCGTCAGCACAGCGAGCAGTAGGTTGGTAGAGCCTGGCAGACGGTTTGATGCAAAAAACGCCTGGGCTTGCGTCGGCAGGGTGATACCTTCAGCCGCATCTGCTGCTACCGGAGGCGCTGGGGCAGTGTCATCGCTGAGGTGAAACTCTTCGCGGTCCTCGCTCAAGTATGCCGAGTTAAATCGATACCCACGCCGAGGGATCGTCTGGATGATCGTTCGCTGTACATCATCGCCCAGCAGATCACGAATATTGGAGATTGCCTGGTTCAGGCTGTTCTGCCCCACCACCCTGCCCGGCCAACCGTAGGCAAACATTTCCTCGCGGCCGACGATCAGGTCAGCGCGGCAGATCAGCAGTTCAAGCAGTCGGCTTGAGCTGTAACTCAACTCGTGTCCAGTGATAACGCCCCCCCTCACTTACCCTCAACAGGTGTTGGCTGGCGGAAAACTCTGCATACCGTGAAACCTCATGAAGCCTGAGTATAACCTTTATGGGCACCACCGACGGAAGAGCACTGCCATCGGCACTTTCAATGGGTTGCATTACTGTCAATACCCCGCGTCTGTCTTTCAACCACGTCAATGGACTACGCTTGCGCAGAAGCACTCGATAGCCGACGTATCAGCGGGCGTATAGACAGGTTTAAACGGGCCTCTAAGTGCTGCTTTTGTTTATTGATAGTTGATTGTAAAAATCGCCGTCGCATTCGCCGGGCCACTGTGTACCGTTGAGTTAGACAGCCGGAGGTAACGTGCCTTGAGCGTAATGACATAACTGCCGCCCTCTTTGGGCTGGAGTGAAATACCACTGTCGAGCAACGTCGAGAGCTTGATCGGCCAGGCATTCTCCAGAGCAAGCTGTACACCGATACCTTGCGCCGCCCTCTCAAGCCCTGGGCCCTGCACTGTGAGACTCAAGATTCCCTCGTCAGTGGAGACCGCCCGCTGGGTGGGATCGATACGGAATGCAATTTTATTGGTTTTGAATACTACGCCTGGCTCAAGTACGTTGACCCCTGCGGAGTAGTACCCGTAAAACCCAAGGCACTGATTGAGCACGATAGAAAAGTCTTGCCAGGGCGTGTAGCCGGTTTTCTCAAGGATACCCACAGAGTGTTGGCCCAGATTGACCTGAATGTTCGGCGCCTGGCAGGTTTGCGACACAACCCTCAACTGGCCCGACAGTCGCACCCTGCGCACCGGCAACTCCCGCCCACGGATTTCGTAGCCGATGTTCACGATTGGCAACGACGCACTCAAGACGGGCCCCGCTTCGACATGCGCACTGACCTTGACAAACGACAGGGTCTTATCCAGGTTCGTATCACGAAACACGCAGGCTTCCGGTCCTGGGCAGTCAGGTAGTTTTGCAGTGAATGGAAAGGCGCGGTTATCGACATCCAGGAAGCGCACCCCGATGCCTGCAAGGTTGGTGGGATAGGTAGCCGCGTAGCGATTGCGGCAGCATCCGATCATCCGAGGCCAGTTGCACGCCCCGGTAGAGCAAGCCGTCAAATAACTCGCCCGTGGTATGAGTTTCCCCAAGCGTGGGTCGGCTTTTAAGGCCCGCCAGATCACGTTGCAGGTACGTGTTCAGCGCCTGGTACGCGGCCCCATCAGTCGGTGCCAACTCACTGAGCCATTATGGCGTGCACGCCAGTGGCTCAGGTTTATTCCGGTGTCAAAGCTCAGGTAGGCTGAGTCTTGGCCATGCCCCTTGAGATTGCGGGTTGCGTTAGCGGAGTAGCCGAAAATCGCTGCGGTGGTGCCGCGGCTCCATAACTCAGGGCTGACATACCCTTGGGCATCACGGCGCAATGCGACTTGGGGAACACTCACGCGCAACATCAGGTCTTGCAGGTTGAACGTGGCATTGGCGCCCCTCACTGTTTCAGGTAACACCAGACAGGACGGGCCTCCTAAAGGCGTCAGGTAGGCTGTCGGGCTGACGCCCAATTCATCCAGCAATTGCGAGGTGAGGCAGGGCTGCACGCCCCCTCCGATAGGGAGAAAAGGATATTTTTACGCCCGATGGGCTGCTCATTAACAAATACGTCCGTCCTGTATTGCCCCGGCAACACCGCATTACCCTTTTGAAAAGGCCTCAAGTCCAGTCTCTCTGAGCCTTCAGGCAGAAAAGCACGGTTAAAAAGCACCTCCTCTGCGAAAATCTTTTGCCCACACGACATGCCCAAAGCCAACAGCCAACCAACAACAGGTTTGGATAAACGCGAGGCACAGAAGTACCGAGCCACTTCAGCCCAGGAGTCAAAAAAAGTGTTCATGGATTACTCGTATGCACTGTTCGCAGCGATCGCTACTACCGCGACTAAGGCGTTAGCGGGCGCTTGATCAACACATCCGCGCCATAGTCATTGATAGCGCTGAGTTCCACTTGAGCCTGAGGCCCCGGCAGGTTTTTTAGCGTGGGCAAAGCAAAGGAATGCTTGGACTTCGGCGCGAGCATTTCACTACCGGCCATAAACCGCTGCTTGCAATCCACCACACCCACTTTGGCTACGGTCACATAAAACGCCGTGGGGTTATACCCTTCCAGTGCCAGACCACCGGTCTGGTGGATGATGCGCCATTGAACCTGATCAATGGCGTCGGATACGTTGCCGCTCAACGTTTCAGGACGATAGAAAATCTTGATTCGCGAGCGAAAAGCCATCTGCGACAAATTAACCGGTGTGTCCTTCGCCGCAGGCGCGGTGGGCACTTCGAGAAGGTTGAAATAATAAACCGACTCTTTATCTTCGGGCAGGCTGGCACCGGTAAACATTAACCGCACACTTTGGCCTTGGTTGGGTCCATGCGAAAGACGGGGGGGGGTTAAAAAAAGGAGCAGTTGAATGGGTGGGGCTGGAGTTAGGGTCTCCACTGTCAACCCAAGTCTGCACCAGTACCGGCAGCGCTCCGTTATTGTCCAGCGTCACGGTAATTTCTGCTTCTTGTGCTGGGTAGATCAAGCGTGTACCGGTGATGACCAAACTGGCCCTCACCTGACAACACACCATTGACATCAGCACCACAGCCATTCCGTAGCGTATCGATATAAGGTAAGCCATAGAATCCCTTGCTTGGCTGATCAAGTTCCCAGTGCTATCTTTACTTATAAAGGCAGCACTGAGAATACGAGCGGTTATAGCTTATAGATAGCTGATTGAGTACGTGACAGCACCCGCGAAACTACCCGCCTGCACCGGTATACTGGTGGTTAGATATTGAACAGTGTATGACTTCGTCATACCGCTGCCGGCAAGAGGACTATAGTTAGAGAACGCTGGTGCGTTACCAATAACCACTGCCTCGTTATTGGAATTTTTAATTTGCAGCACGACGCCCTTCGCAGCAGAAGCCGCTGGCGTGTATGTATTAAGCACATTACCGCCCGCGATGCCGTCACCACCCTGGAAAGCGATTGCGGCACTCCCTGCTGCTGTTCCCGTTGTAAACGAGCAATTCGTCAGCGCAAAATTTAGTAACGTAGCGCCTTTGATAGCACCTACGGTATCCATTCCCGTCGAACTTATCGTCGGCAATGTAACGGTTGTTGTACCCGTAGCAGCACCATTCACTGTGATGGTGCAGGTGGTAGAACTGATACCATCGCTAAAATTAATAGTACCGTCGGAGGCTACATTCGCGACCTGGATAGACGGTGCTATCATCAACAACGAGACAGCAATCACTTGACATTCACTCTAACAACTTCCCTGATTAAACTTAAGTCGGGTGCGACGCAACATAAGTCAGACATACGCACTTCCTACTGCGCAACACAATCAGCCAAACAAATGCAATAGCATCAAACAACTCAAAAGCTATAAAACATGTTTTTCACACGCTTCCGAACTCGCCCCTCCCTAAGCGCAAAGGTGCAGCATTTATACCTTGATCAGCATGCGACACTCATACCCCGCTTACTCGTAACTAATTAAATACGTCACGCTGGCTTGAAATGGACCAGAACCTATCGCATCACTATCTGCGATATACCGAACGTAATACTCCAGCAAATCAGCCAAGGGCATAGCGGTCTGATTTAGTTGAGAGGGGTCTCCTACCCTAATGGGGTTCATCGACGCGTCGTATAACTGGAGTGCGACCCCGGTAGCTGCGTGGGAAGTCAGTTTGTTTTCCAGAGTACCGTTCCCGCCCACGTTCGATCCACCCTGAAAATACACACGCGCCTTAGTCACCAAACTGGACGAGCACCCCGAGAATTTAAACGTGAACCTTGTGCCTCCCTTGGTTTCTCCTTCCACCGACATTTACCGCTCACTCTAGGTAATTGAACTAAAGGCGCAACAGATGTTGAGTTATTTACAGCGATCGTACACGTTTGCGCCACCAACCTACCGCCAAAGTTAAGGGTACCTTCACCGGCAACCGGTGCGGCTACTCCTGGCTGGGCAAGCAAAATCAACGTCGCTATTAGCGCCAAAACCCTTACACCGGATTTATATATCATCACTATACCTCCCTGGCTGCATTTAAACGCTTCGTTTAGCAGGCTGTTAGGCACAACTTTATCCCTCAACCAGCACACCGCCAATGAAGAAAAGTGATTCGCGATTAATCACGCGTGATTACCCCAGCTTATTGCGAGCCGCTAACGCTTGCAGTTGCGATATCGACTGCAATAACATTTTTCCAAAGATATTGGTTTTATGCACACAGATATGACGCCTGCCAACATTCATGTGTTCGGCGATTTGCCTATTATTCAAATCCCTCGCCAACCCTTGAAATACCATTAGCTCACGATCCGTCAACGTGGCAATCAAATCAGTTTCATTGGCAAACGACCACTCTCGCGTTTTTATGGGTGCGTTAATAAAGTCAAAATAGGTGTAGCCCGAGCGTATGGCCCGAAGAATAAATGCTAGCCCCCGCACATCCTTTGAGACACGTAACGACACCGTCGCCCCCGCACGGCGGTAACGCGCAGAAAAATGCTTGGAATCTTGCAGTGTCAGCACAATAATTTTCAATTCGCGGTTGCCGGTACGCAGCTGCCTAATCAACTCAAGGCCCTCAATATTGAAGGTGGCAAGCTCCAGGATTGCAATACTCGCAAGCCGTGTTCGCGCAGCCTCGACAACCTGTGCCGCGCACTCGGTGTTGATCAATACGTTGACAGATTCCGACTCTAAAATATCGGCCATTTCACCGCCCATACACCAACGGCCCGACAGCACAACGGCTGATATTGTTTCCATCACTCTTTCCGCCTCTAACACATACTTTTCGAGAACAATATAAGTGTGCTGCCCCGTGACTAGGCAAGCGCTCGACAAGACGGTCAGCCTAATTCAACATACGCTGCGATTAACCTAAAATATGCTTGTTTTGACTCATTCACCTTGAGTCTCACTTCAAATCCAATCACGTCAGCGCGCGAGGTGATCAACCGAGCGCATGCCAGGTTTTTCACGGTTTTTGACTTAAGTTAAACGATAGCCAGGTAGATCATGTGCGAACGAAAAAATGTCATGGAGGAATCACACGTGAAAATTATTACACTCAAGGTCGGTGACGCCGGCTGCCTAGGTAGCGAAATCAAAATCCGGATCCTGACGATCCAAGGTAAGCAGATCCAATTAGGGTTAGAAGCACCGAGAGATATCCCTATTTATCGCGCAGAGCTGGTCCTGGCGCCGGAAAAACGCCAGCGGCAAAACGATAAGTTAAAGGGTGTAAGCTCCGAATAGCCGCTTCTTAGCCTTGCACCCTATCTTGGTCGTTAATCGACCAGGAAGGGTGTTTTCCCCTTGCAGGATGATGGCACGTGAGCCGCAGATTGCTCTTCTTGCTTAGTTAACCCTCCATACTCAGGCCTACGCATCTTCAATCCGCTGCACTGGTAACTATATATTGTCGTTCGACAAGAGCGTACCAAGGCCAAACCTCGAATCAATCATAGGCAAAGGTAATGCTGGCTACTGCGTTGGCTTCGCCAGGGGTAATAGAACTGGCAGTCTGAATATACTGCGGCGTCAGGACAAACTGGGCAGTGTTGCTCAGCGTGGATTTATCCTTCACCCGCCATTGGGCTGCGGAGCTTGATTCGACAAAGCTCGAATCGGGTCCATAAGTCACCAGTGAGCTACCATCCCTGAGAAACTGAACGCCTACTCCGGTGGCCGTAGTAGTGGCTCCGGGTGTCAACTGCAGTGTCTGTGTAGAGTTACTTGTATTATTTTGATCCGTCATGGTTGCCAAAACTCCGATGTCAGGAGTGCTGCATTGAAGGCTGACGGTTACCGGCGCGTTTGAAGCGACTGTAGTGCCGACCCCGCTAAACCCTAGAGGGGAAACGACTCCCATATTAATGACAGCCGGCGAAAGACTCGCTGTACAACCGCTCTGTTCATAAGTCAGTCTGAACGAACCTAAACCCACATCACCATCAGCTTTAAAGGTAGTAAAAAAACTAGAGTATCCGACAAGACTCCCACCCAGGTCATATGAACCAGTCGTTATATTCGCACTTGTTGCTATAAACTTTATTTCGTATGCATAAGCCACGTTAAAATTTGCTGCAACAACATCTCGAAACTGCTTGTAGTCATTACCTGTATTCTGTATATGCGGCCCTGTGTTAGCACAACCTATTACAATACCACAATCTTGCGAGTATGTTCTCAAGATAAATCCAATACCTGATGGCTCTCCCCCAGGCAGGTACACATTGTATACGGTATAGTTATATCCAGATTCAGAGTAAGATATATTTGACACGGGCGAATTAATGATCAGACCAAACGACCCATAAGTAACACCCTGACTATTCATCACTTGCTGCAGACCACTATTAATCCAACCGGTTAACGCCTCACCTATTATCGAGTTATTGAGCACAGGCTTTCGTATGACAACGTCCTGGGTACCTATGGATGAACTACGGGCTCCCGCCGAAGCACTGCTAGATATAAATAACAGTAGCATCGAAAGAACAAGAGCACTGCCTTTGTTTATCGGCCTCATGAAAGTCCTCATTACTGATACTCCAAAACAAAATTTACGGTCGCGTTGGCGGGCCCAGCGGTAACCGTACTCGCAGTGGAACGATACTGCGCATAAAACAACAGTTTATTGTTCCCTTCTACTTGGCTGATGGGAAAAGCCGATGTCTGGGTGTTAATTGCAATGCTTGCACTGTTCACATCGAGTATTTCAATCGCCAAGCCCTTGACAATGCCTTCTTCCGGGGTAAGTTTCAGAAGATCGGCGTTATCTGTATCGGCAGCGCCTTGAAAAGATACTTTCACCGCCGTTGCATCACCACCACATCTTTCAAGGCCAATCACGAACTTCTGCTTACCCCAAGGGATGTCACGTGCATAAAACTGTTTAGTGGCGACATTACCAAAGTCCAACGTCATTTGCTGCGAAGCGAACGAAACCATACAACCGTTAGCAGCGATCGCCCCGTTGATATTCACCAGCACGTCATAGGCCGCGGCGTAATGACAGAAGATCCACCCTGCAATCACCCAAAGAAAGCGTTTTTCCATTACACACACTCCCCAGCCAGTTTGCTGATGTCTTTAAGTTCACTGCCCTCGTCTAGCTGGTAGTTAACCGTGCACTGCCCTTCAGGGCCGTCTTGCCACCACACCTTCAATTGCCCCTCCAGAGCAAGTCCGGACAGGAACACCTGCCCGTTGTTACCCACAATGTTATCGCCAGGGGTCGCCGCCTGGGTCACGCTCGCACCGAAAGGCACGGGCATACCTTTATAGGTAATATTCATAAGTGCACGCACCCCTACTCGCACAGCGAATGTGCTACGCACCAGAGCACCTTGAGTCGGCACGGCGTAGGCGACCGGGTTGTCCAACTCGATGTTATTGGCCAGGGAATTGATATCCAGGGCTATCCTGTTTTGTCGGTAGCTCGAAGCTGAAGGCACCACGGCATAACCGCGAGAATCGGTTTTTATCCCCACACCGCTGGCAAGCTTCACTTCCTTGGCGAGCGGAGCTTTAACCAGGATGTTGGTTTCCCCCAGCGGCTGACTGAACGTCATACCATCCTCATGAGCCACGATACCGCCACTGAAACCATAATTAAGCCGACTACTGCTGTTGCTATTATTGTAGCTATAGCCGACATTGGCGTTACCGGAAGCACCCCGATAATGTGCATTCACGTTACTGCTGGCTACATGTTCCTTGTCGCTATAACTCTGTTGTGCGCCATAACTCAGATTATTGTGTTCCAGAGCAGTGCCGGTCACACCAGCGCTGTATAGCGCATGACCTTTGTTATTGAGTGTCTGCCCATAATTGGCATACGCAGAATTGTTTCGCGTACCTCTTTTACCCGCCCATGCGCCGTCGCCCAATGGCAGTGAGACACTCAGCGCAAAGATCTGGTCCGTACTGTCAACCCAAGCGCTTTTGTTATAGCTATACGACAGGGAATAATTGACCCCTTTCAGTGACGTGTGATAGCCAGCCTGCAGCAGGTCGGTAACTTCCTGGGTGTTCCAAAATGTCTGACGATGACCGCTGACATATACAGAACCAAAGCTGCCCAATGGTTGAGAAATATTAAGCTGTGCACTGCTGCGCTTTGGGTAATTCAAATTGTAATAATCGTAGAATTCAGGTTTTTGATAAACCTCGCCGTCTTGAGTTATAACCGATGGTCGCCTTTCCATCATTTTACTGGCCGTGTCACTGAAGTTATAAAAGCCTCGAGTGGAATACTGATAACCCGCCAACTTGAAATTGGTACCGGAGTTTATCAGGGTTTTGGCATACAACATGCGAATCGAATAACCGGTATGCTGGCTATCGTCCGCCAGAATGCTGTGGGCCGAAGTCACATCCAGCGACAACGCTCCCCAGTCTCCCAGGTTCTGGCCCGCGCCTAAGGAGTACGCTTTGTATTTCTCTGCGTTCTGTAAACCGCCGTATAGGGTCAGGCCGTGGGGTAGCCCCCATGCCAAGGTGCCCTGGAGGATAGTTGGGCTGCTCTGGTAATCGGCGCCCCGTAGCGTACCGGCAACCAGATCGTATTTGAGCCGACCTTCGCGTTGCAAAACCGGCAGCGAAGAATACGGCACGCTGTATTGATTCACCCGACCATCCGCTTCACGCACACTGACTTGCAGATCGCCATTGGACGAGCTCGGATAGAGGTCGTTGATCGTAAAAGGCCCGGCCGCTACGTAGGTTTGATAGATCACGTTCCCGCCCTGACGGATAGTCACTTCGGCGTTGCTGTTGGCAACCCCTCTGACGACCGGAGCGAAACCTCTTTCACTGTCCGCCAGCATGTTGTCATCCGACAACAGCCGCGCCCCTTCAAAGTTGAAGTTGTTGAAAACCGTATTCGATGTCGATGTCTGCCCCAGTATCAGGCTGCTTTTGATCCCCGGTAGCGCACGTTGCACGTAACTGTTCAGGGTTTTCCAACTGACGCCGGCATCCGAGTAGTAGCCATTGCCCTTGTCAACTGTCGAATCACTCCTCAAGCGCCAGGCACCGATATTCAGTCCGGTATTGAGGCTCAAGAAATAGTTATCACTGGATGCACTGTTGGAAGCGGTACTGTGGGCGCCCGTGAAGTTGTAACTGACCAAAAGTGCACTAATGCCGTTGTCCCACTCCTCTACAGGTATGAAGCCCCTGGCCTTGCCGGTCAACATTGCCTGGGGCACGCTCACGTCCAGTCGCAACTGTTCCAGGTTCAAGCGACTTTGCGCTTCAGCCATTAACGACTGTAATTGAACGCAGCTACCCGGTAATACAGATTCCACCCCCGGAACAGCGGCAGGGTTGATATTGAACTCCTTGATCTCCTGAACACTGAAACACGCAGCAAGCGTAGGAGCGACGTCTTTCGAGTATGTATTTTCCTCAAACACCACATCACGAGTATTGATAAACGCGCCATTCAGATAGACGTCGACTCGATAGGTGCCTGGCTGAATGGCGTCCGCCGCTGAAAATCTGGAAAGGTCTGCAACTTTCGTTTTGGTGTCGGACAGAAAGGCCGGATCAAAGTATTGATCGGCGTGTACCCAACCCCCATAAATTGAGGCAATCAGATACACATAGATCTTGGTATAACGAAAAGCCGTCACGTTGACTGCAGGACGCTTAGTGGCTAAATCCATATTAGCCGGTCGTGGACACCATCTCATTCCGCACACCCTAGTTATTCTATCCATATAAATATCGAGGTTTGTAAACCTTCATCCAGCGAACTATCCGACAGGCACCTCACACGAAGTGGACGGCTTTAATCCGTATCATATTCAGTAGTGGCACATGCCTTACTCAAGGACATACACATACAAGCCGCCATTAAGAATGGTCATTCAACAAATGCAGAAAGACCAGGATTTACCGCTGGCTTATTTCAGCTTTATCAAAGCGCCGTAATCATTTACAAAGGAATAGTGAAGTTCACCTTTAGTATTTTCCGGCACACGGACCTTCCCTTGTCCATAAGGTGCGACCATGGTATTGTCCAACACATGCTCGCCAACTGATACTTTGATCAGACTGATGAAATAAGGTGTTGGATTATTGATGGCCAAGGTGTTACCCACACGCTTGACCTCTATTTTCGATGCGGAGTCCTGAAGCCCGTTTGCCAACTCTTTAGGTCGGTAAAAAAGCTTGATCCGACTGACCACCGCCAGCCGGAGTTTGCTCTGCCCATCATCTGCATCCCGCTTTGTCGAAGGGATCGCCTTGACATTGACCCAGAACAGCGTCTCACGATCCTGTGCCAAGGGCGGACCAGCGTAGACCAGGCGTAAAGTATTCTCGGCGGGTGCGCTTTCTGTTGCTTGCTTGATAACGAACAGGGGTGGCGTCATCATGAAATCTTGCGTGACCCCACCTTCAGCGTTATCGATCCAGGATTGCAGCAAATAGACATTATTTTTATCTGTATTACTAACAGACAGAGAAACCTGCTTGCTGTCTGCCGGATAAACAACCCGTGTCGCTCCCAGCCCTACCCCTCCGGCGAAAGATGCGGTCGAGACTAACGACAACAAGAGTACAGCACAGGCAACCATCTTTTTTTTGTACGCATTAAAAACGTCCAAAATCTATTCCTCATCAATTTCCACGATGCTTTTTTACATCTTTTGCACTTACTGATAGACCAGCGTGAAGTCAGCTGTCGCGTTGGCAACCCCAGGGCGCAAAAATTGCTCTACTAATCGATACTTCGCAAAAAAACTTAAAGTATTGATACCTTTGCTCAACGGCGCATACTCAATGGGGTCGGCATTAACTGCTAGCAAACGGTTATCAGCATCAAATAACGCCAGGCCAATACCTTGCGCTGCGTCAGCTCCTCCAGTAATTGCCAATACCTGCAAATCCTCCTCATTGGCGATGCCGCTAAAGCTAATTCCGACAGACTCACTGACATTACTGTTACAGTCATCCAACTGAATGGAGAAGGGTACTGCCTGGCTGTCACTGCCAACCCCCATAAATTGATTACTTCTCACAGTACCCATGAATACTATCTTGTCGGAATTACTGAGACTGACGGAGCAGGCCCCAGTGGTCACGGCTCCAAACACTGCGACTCTTCCACCAGGCAGTGTTACGACAGTATTAGAGCCACCTGCAGCATTGACCACTGAATGGGCCGAAATCGTCAAAAAGGCTATCAAAAAGCTGACCCATATAGACACTCTATAGACGCTCAAGCTTATATACTCCCTGCCAGCAAGTTAGTTTAGTTATAAAATGCCCGCCCGGGCACTTTATAACCACTTTTTGCCTTCGTTACTGATAGTTCACCACGAAATCAATATTGGCGCTTGCATCGCCTGGTTCAACAGGAGCCCCCACAGAAATATAGCTCACTTGAAATGGTAAAATGTTACGACCCGGAATTAACTGGGTCTGCGTACTTACCCCGGTATTTGGAGTAATAACAAGGCCATTCTGGTCCCTGATCTGCAGACCAATGTGCTTGGCCCTGCCGCTCCCTATACCCGCTTCAAAAGCTTGAGAGTTAGCGCTGGCAGTTGCTTGAAATTTTATGGTCGCATATTGCGAAGCATCAGTATCGCAGTCTAGTAGCTCAATGGTGAAGGGTGTTCTGGATGCCTCAACCCCCTCCGCCGTAAAGGACGCGAGTCGTACCTGCCCCATATTTACTGTTAATTGCGAAGATGCTGCACTCACTGCACAGGCCGCGTTGACCACGGAACCGGTGAATTTGATTGTGCCTCCTGGTACGCTCGTGGGGGCAGCGCTGACCATGCCACAAGACATAGCTAAAACCACACCACAGAATGCCGAGATTCCTTTATTCATTACTGATTTCCATCCATTACTGATTTCCATCCATTACTGATTGTCATTAAGGGTGTAAGCCTCCCCCTTGATATGAGCGCGGACACCAATGCAGTATGATCTCCGACAACATAAAATATGACAGCCAAACAAAACATAATGAAATCAATACAAGCTCTTTCACAGCTTTTCACACAAGACACTTCTTTTCTCGGCGCTTTTAATGCGCTTTATCGAGCACAGAAAGCGCAGACGCTACAAAGTCTCAGCGTTCAAGGGGCGACGTAGGTGGTTATCGAATTGTTATTTATTTACACAAATGCGCCGTGAGAACTGCCGACGTAATAGCGTGACCACGCCCGTCGCCAGCACAATGGTCGACAGCGGCAATGCCAGTAATATTCCGGTAACTCCGAGCCAGGGCGCTAGTATCAGCAAAAACGGAATTTGAATGCACATATTCGCCAATGTAATCATGGTCGTCCTTCTGCTGTCGCTGACCGCTTGATAATACGCGGCGGCGGCGCTGTAGCGTTCCAGTTCGGCGTAGGTCAGCGTGACGCCCATGTTGCTGAGCGCCGGGCGGTCAGCAAATTTCTTGCAGGAACGCTCGAACACCTCAGCGACCGACTTGTATTCCGCGACATCGATGTCCAGAGGCACGCCGGCCGGGCGCTTGTCATTCCAGAAATCAGGTTGCATTGTTCTTGTCCTCACTTAGTACGGCATTTTCCAATCCATTGACCGTCAGCCCGCGCGCCGATAACGAAGGTTTGCAGCCCCCAATCGGTCATCCGCCGACCGAACGCGCACACCGGCGCTGGACTCTCGCTTAAACCGACGGCATTAACAGCCCCCTCGATTTAGAAGAACGAGCTCTTTACCCGGTCGTTCATCAGATGCGGTAAGTGACGCCCAAGCCAAAACCATCGGCGCTGTTGGCAAACTTGGCGTTATAGGACTGGCCCAAGGCATTGCTACGGTTAACCTTGACCGATTCTTCTTTGAGGTAGGCGTAGGCCACATCGATGGTCATGTTCGGCATCACGTCGTAGCCGGCACCGAGACTGACAATGGTTCGATCACCGGTGGGAATGCGGGGTGAACGATCAACGTTATTGGTAGGCGATTGGTCTAAAGTCAAACCTGTGCGCAGCACCCACTGTTTGTTGACTTGGTATGAGGTCCCCACCGCGTAGGCCCAGGTGTCATGCCAGTTTTGCTCTTCCTTTATGGTGCCGAAGAGTTGTGGAGCAAACGCGCCGCCACTCAGCGCTGTAACCCCAGCGTTGTTGACGGTGATGTCTTTCAAACGGCTCCAACGCGTCCAGGTCGCCCCCGCATAGAGTTTCCACGCATCACTCAAGTCTGAGTCATCGACAGATCCCAGGACTCCGGTGTCTGGATCTTGAGCGAAGCGTCGTAGCGACCATTGTTGAGGTAGGTGGCAGGAACGCTTGCGCCTTTGGTGACCTCGGTGTGGCCTTCCAGCTTGTAGTTCACTTTTGAGTGATAGGTCAGGCCCACACGTGTCGTGTCAGTCGCTTGGACCAGGAGACCAGCGTTGAAACCAAACGCGGTATCATTACCCTCAATCTTGATGTGATTGGAGCCGGTACCGGAGATTGGCAGATTGATGTCCGACTCCAGAATGCCGGTCACCCGGTTAATGGTCGGGCCAAAACCGATGGACACCCGTTCGTTAAAGGCATAGCTGATTGTCGGCTGCACAGTGATGACCTTCACGGGGCTCTTGCTGCCGGACGCTTTTCCCTGGAAACCTTTTTCATAATCCGCCACCAGACCAAACGGCGCATAGACGCCCAAACCGACAGCCCATTGGTCGTCGATTTTGTTGGTATAAAAACCAAACGGAACAGCTGTCAAAGGCACCATATCGCCCTTGTTCGTCCCGCTGGAACTGCCACTGGCCTGGCTGATGTCGGTGGACGCATCAAGAAGAGCAATACCCCCCGTGATTTGCTGACCGTCTAGGCGAGCCATACCGGCCGGGTTACCAAACACTGTACTGGCATCCTCGGCAGAAGAAGAGCGCCTCGCGAAGCCGACGCCCATCCCGCTGATACTTTGTTCGTTGAGGGCAAAACCGCTTGCAAACAATTGAGCAGAGCCCATGGCAACAACCAGACCGAGTGACTTTTTCCGCACTATTTTTTTAGTGTGCATAGCTTTCCCTATCTGGGAAATTTCACGGTCATTCGCCACACGAGAACCTAACAACAACTTGAGCTTTAGCCGTATGTATTGATGTGAAAACTGAATTTCGATGTAAAAACAGGGAAGTCAGCTACAGGAGCTGGGCGCGCCTAGCCAGCCGATGATCTTTTAGCTGCCCGCCAGAATGCCCAACCCGAAGCACGAATCCAGAACTTCGAAATAAGTGACCGGGTACTGGATCACGTCTTTGACGTACAGTGGGAGCAGGATGGTGAAGAACGGAAACAGGGTAAAGTTGATCAGCATGGTAATGATGACCAGGTAGAATTAAACCACTTTGAATGCCATTCCTTTCAAGGTCCGCGTTTAAAACGCTGTTTAAAACCACGTTCATGTTTGTTTATCCGACTTGGAGTCTTAAGGAAATCCTGAAAAAGACTTTCTGATTTGGCAAAATCTCCGGACACCAATCGCCGAGCTTTCGATGATGAAGCAGATGACCTTCGCCGACGCCGAGTACGCCGGTAAGCGCAAGCAGACTCGCAAGGAGCTGATGGATCGGGTCGTGCCCTGGAAGGGTTTGATTGCCCTGATCGTACCTCATTACCCGAAGGGCGAAGGCGGTCGTCCGGCCTATCCGTTGATAGCGATGCTGCGGGTTCATTTGATGCAGAACTGGCTCGGTTACAGTGATCCGGCGATGGAAGAAGCGCTGTACGAGACGACGATCTTGCGCCAGTTTTCCGGTCTGAGCCTGGAGCGGATCCCAGATGAAACTACCACCCTCAACTTCCGTCGTCTGCTGGAAAAGCACGAGTTGGCCGCTGGTATTCTCGGCGTGATCAATGGCTATCTGGGCGACCGTGGCTTATCACTGCGACAAGGCACCATCGTCGATGCCACGCTGATTCATGCGCCCAGCTCGACCAAGAACAAGGACGGCAAGCGCGACCCGGAAATGCACCAGACGAAGAAAGGCAACCAGTATTACTTCGGTGCCAAGGCGCACATTGGTGTCGACGATGAGTCAGGGCTGGTGCAGAGCGTGGTGGTTACGGCGGCTAACGTCGCGGACGTAACCCAGGTCGACAAACTGCTGCATGGTGCTGAGAACGTGGTTTGCGCCGATGCAGGCTATAGCGGTGTCGAGAAGCGCAAAGAGCATGCGGGACGCCAAATCATCTGGCAGGTTGCGGCCCGGCGCAGCACCTATAAAAAACACGTCAAACGCAGCGCATTGTACAAAGCGATACGCAAGATCGAGAGAGCCAAGGCCTAGGTTCGCGCCAAGGTCGAGCATCCATTTCGGGCGATCAAGAGCCAGTTTGGTTATACGAAGGTGCGTTTCCAAGGATTGGTGAAAAACACCGCTCAGAGGATGACGCTGTTCGCCCTGTCGAACCTGTGGATGGCGCGTCGACATTTGCTCTCGAACGTAGGAGAGGTACGCCCTTAATGGGGCAAAATGCTGCTGCGAGACGCTTGCAGCAGCCAAAAAGCATGGAGTATGAGGCAGATTTGGCCGATTTTGAACGGCTGTCGTTTTTTGAAAGCGCCGATGGGCTCAGTAGCCGAAAAATAGCGGTCTACTTCAGACCATCCTTAGCAATATGGCGTTGCCAGCCTCATTGACGCCGTGAACGGCGAACACCGTACTGGCCAAATGGATTCCCATCGAGATAACCGAAATGGCTACCCCTCCAGTAATTGTTGCAGCTCTGAACTGCATCATCGCATCTTAATGCAGCCTCGCGACTTTCGCGGCGAACTTGGACGGGGAAGCCTCTTTTCATTCGGTAAGGGACACAGTGTCTTTGTATCAATACTCGCGTATTTCAAACCCATATTCCCCTCCAGGAACTTCCTGTCGCGGATTTTAAGCTCATCCATGCTCACCCCAAGGCTCACCTCGATTTGCAACGACAGCAAACTACCCTCGGCCGCCAGACCACCGCTGACCGGCACTATCAGATCACCCGGTGCAACATCGACGGTGGACGCGGCGAGCCCGGGCAGTTCACCGATTGCCCGGATCAATGCCAAATCCACCGTACGGCTATCTAGCGAAGCGTTGCTCAGGCGTATCTGTATCTGGCTGCGAGAAGCAAAACGAAAATGCTCAGCCACGCTTTCGCCTCGCAAGATCAGCATCAGCCTCGAACTGGCGGGGCAACTGGCATTCCGCGAAACATAACGTGTGCCGACCGCGTATAGATTGCTACTGTCCAAGCTGGTTGCATTTCCCGGATGGTAGATCTGGCCATAATCCACATCTGCTTGCCCGAGATGAATGCCACACGATTCCTCTGCACGGACAGGTTGACTGCTCAGCGCAACAGCCCCTGACAATAGCAGCCAAAACTGGAACGCAGTTCGATAACGTTTTAACGTGTTCATTGGTATTCCGGTCCCGTCAGGGCATTTTAAAGAGTTGTGCAGTTGGCATCAGCCGATTCGAAGTACACATTGGGATCGGCCTTGTCCGGTAGCGTGTAGTCCAGTCGGCAATGCTTGCCGCTTTCGAGGCGCGCCAGCAGGCGGTCACTCAATTGCTCGTTACTAAGAAAGATCTTTCCGTTGTCCACGACCGTGGTCAGAAACTGCTCGTCGCCGCTGAAGATGCCTGCGCCCTTGGGCAAAATGTTGCCTTCGGGATCACGCGCCCTTAGCAACACCCTACGGGTGGTAATCACCGAAAAATCCATCTTGTGGGCCGAGCCCCGTCCGGCGTTCAACGCTTTGACGCCGTTCTTGAGGTCAACATTACGTGGCAAGGTCTGGGTGGCCACCTCAATCTGTGAAGGCCTGTAGGCATTGAGCTGGCGTATCACTGCGCGACCCCAAGTGTCGGTCCAAACCGGCCCGCTCGGGGTGCTGAGTTTGACCCCGGCGACATTCCCCACTTGGGCCACGGCGAAGGTGTCTCTAAGTGGATACGGCGAAAACGTGAGACCGTCCTCATGTAGCGCCATCCCCCGCAAGTTGACCGCTGTAGCTGATGCTGTCGTCACCGCTTTTCAAGTAACCCAGGTTCATGCTGGTGTAGCGCGGCAACAGGTTGACGTTACCGGAGAAATCGCGCTGTCGATCTTGAGTATTAGTATCGGCCGCCATCTGATAGTTACCGAATTCGTGTCCGCTGTCGCTGAAGATGGTGCCTAAGCGTGTACGGCCGTCACGCTGGTTGGCATAGGTGCGCAGGCTGCGACTTTTACCCATAGGAATACTGGCACTCAGGTACACAGCATTGTCGCTTACGTTTTGGCTAGGCTTGTACGCCTCAGAACTTCGGCAATCCCGCCAACCGCGGTTCATGCTGCGCACAAAGTTGGCACTGAGCGTGAAGTATTCGAAGCTCTTGTTCCAGGAGCCCGCCAGGTGCTGCGAACTTTGCCCGCCAAAGCTGGTGGAGGTTGAATAGCTGGCGGAAAATCCGCCAATCAGAGGATCAGGCAGAGAGCCAGCCACCGGTAGAATCCTGGCTCTCACACTGAAGGATTCAAGCGCATATGACTACGCCTTACCAGCAACTGACTTAGGGCCAACGTTACCAAATTGAGATGGGTTTAGCTTGCAAATAGAGCCAAGCCAACATTGCTATACAGCTCGGTGTGCATCCTACGCCGATCAGTCGAGAGGGTCGGCGCAATGGCGGTGTGTAATCCTATATGCGGATGCTGCCACGCAGAAAAGTGACGCTCATCGAGCCAGTGCGCGTAAGTTTTGCAAGCCGAGGGCATGGTTGCAGGCGCATCTCCCTCTCTGGCTGGAGCAGAGTATTTAGCCCTGAGCAAATAGCGGCTCGCTTGGGGTGGTCGAGTCCGCGCTGCGTCGATTGGTTAACCAATTCCAGCAGGAGCGCAACGGCGTGACTCCCCAGATCAAGGCGCTGGCGTCAACGATAGAACCGCTTAGGCATGGAGGGTAACGCCAGGCTCATTGAGCACTATCCAATTGTGCTCTCCCTTCCTGCATATGCCCATTGTCATTCAGTAAGATGAAGTGCACGTTGGAGTTGGCGGCCTCGAATAGCCGATCCTTTGGCAGGTCATAACACCGTTCACTCAAAGGCGCCGTCATCATGTCGTTCGCCGCAATCACCGACAGTTCATGGCTCTGTTCAACCAGTTTCAAAGAAGAAAAGGAGGCGTGGTAGGGCGAGGAATTTTGTACGACCAGGCAGCGCTGGTCACCGACTGACCGTAGCTTAAAACGCAGGGTGGATATCAGGTCATTACCTACCTCAGCCATGGCCTTGGGGCGATAAAACACTTTCATTTGGGTGTTCATCGCGACTGCCACGCGTGGCGAGGGTACCGATGCTTTTGAGAAAGTCGGGGGAACTTCGTAAATGTTGAGCCAAAACACCGATTCGCGATCAACGGAAAGATAATCGCTATTAAGAATCAGACGCAGCCCTTGCAAAGCGCCGGGGTCCAACCGAAACACCGGCGGCACGGCGATCAAAGGGGTGAGGGCTTGTTGCGGTGCCAGCGTATCTTCACCATGGTTGGTCCATACCTGAACCAGCACCGGATAGGCGTTGGTATTGGCCAGCATCAGCGTACGTTCTTTTTGCCCTTCGAGATAAATCACCCGAGTGCTTTCGGCCATCACCCCGGCATACGCTTGAAGGCTGCCCGTCTCGCTGCCGCACCAAACGAATACAATAAATAACGTCCACTTCCATAAATCGCAGCTCATTGCACCCTCACTCGCACAATAGCCATAGCGTCGACTTTCCCAGAGCGTGCCCTCATTCCCGGCAATGCCGAAAGAATGGCGGTGATCGACTGTGCGTAAATGGACGCCCCGGTACCAGTACCACTGATTAAATCGCCATCGCGAATAGGATACCAGCCGCCTGCCCCGCGACTGCCGGCAAGACCGACGGGGGTTACGGACTCGCCGACAAAGTTCATCGCACTGCCGGTAGCGTTATGACGCAAACGGATACCCACCCCAGTGGCGATTGAGGAATCGCTGCCATACCCTGTGGACAGCAGGTAGGTGACCGCACCGTCACTGGTGACCAACCCCAGTTTTTTCGCCTGTTCATAGGCACTGGGGGCTACCTGAATGCCGAATAAACTCTGCGCGGTTGCCGTATTGAGGGCCAAATCGTCGCATTCAAGCTCGATGGAGAAGTCGCTTTCTCTGGTCTGACCGGTATTGAGTTCCTGCGCAGTGACCCGCCCAAAGGTTACCACCGGGGTGACGCTGCGTACCGTGCAGGCTGCGTTGTAACTGATTGAGGCGCCGCTACGAAGGCCAAATGCTACCCCATTGCGCGCTCCTACAAATGTGCGGTTGGTGTTGGCATCGGATCCCGCCTGATCGGAGGTGATTCCGGGCCCCTTGAACTGGACATAGGCGCTGGGCACCATACAGGTGTAGGCTGCGACACCGCTGCCAAGTTCCCGGGCGATGCCGGCGCACTGATCGCTGCTGCTGCCACTGGCTGGTGGCAACGTGGATACACGAGCGAGCTCGGCTTGTACCATGCTCAGGTGCTTGGCCTTGATCTGGATCTTTTCCCCGCTCACGTCAAACTGGCGAATTGGGCTTTCCTGCCAGTAGCGAGTAAAGGTTTTGCCGGAGCTCAAGTGGGTCAGCTTGATGGCCACGTAACCAAAGTAGGTGGCGAAATAGCCTGGCAACCCGTCATTCACGGAGGTGCCGGCGCCATCGCCGATCTCCCAGTGGCCGCCAACACGATCCGCACCATTGGTCGCGAAGAGTTCGAAAATCTGGTTCTTGTCCTTCAGGTCACATTGCCACAGCACGGTTTCAGCACTGAGTCCGGGGGCGCTGGCAGCGCTGACCAAAGCGCTGCCCAAGGACGAGCCTACCGGTTGCAGGTGTGTCGAGGTCAGGTTGATGCGACCGACGGTGATCTGCGCCGAACTGCCGCCTGAGGCTTGCACACCATTGTAGACCTGCTCACACGAGGCCCGAACCTGACTCGCCCAGAACAGGCTTACTAAAAATAGCCATCCAATAAGTACCTTAACGATCATGGTGCACTCCCCGCCATACGGCATGCCTTTTCCAGACGCAGCAATGGCTGCTTGAGGTCGAGCCCGTCCAGATCATAGGTCACGAGACAACTGGCATCGGGTTCTTCCCCCCAGCGGATCGTAAGCTGCCCGCTGGACGCTTCAATGCGCAGGTAAGCCTGACTGCCCTGCCCCACCATGCCTACCACTGCGCTATTGGCGTCGATGACTTCGGCCCCTATGGGAATCATCTTCCCGTCGGGCAGATGCGCAGTGAGCAGCAAGGCTGCGCCGGAGCGGGTTTTGAATTCGACCTTCACCGCCGCTCCCGCCAACGGCGCCACACGGCGCTGGCCCTCTTCAAGCTCGGTGTCGGTATCCATGCCCTCCGGATTAATAGCGATGGTATTGTAACGATAAGGGGTTAAGGAGGGCACCAACGCAAAACCGGCACCGTCAATGCGCGCACCCTGCCCGTTCAAGATGCTAGCTCCGGTCGCGCCCTTAGCTTCCACCAGGGCAAAGGTGTCACCCAGGTAGGGACCGAAGGTGAGGCCTCCAGGGTGCACGACCAACGCGCCGCGAGCTGAGCCCGACGCTTGCCAGTAATCAACCCCCTTGGAAGCGCTCATCCCGATCGCGCTTTTGCTCAAGCGTTGTTGCAGATTGCCACTGAAGGTATTCTGGCGCTGCACAGCATCGTGAGAGACGGCAAATCCGTAACTTAGGCTTTGTTCATCGCCGGTTACACCCGTGAGCGAAGTTTGGTACACGTCGCCATAGTTAGCACTGTGACTATAGGAGCTATTAAGCATGGGCACGTGCACTCTCGCTGGACTGCCCAACGGCAATGACACCGACAGCAGCATCAGCGTTTCGGTAGTGCCCGGCACGCGAACCTGCTCAAAACCCCTGTTGGTCGGCGCGTCTGGTGCGAAGGTGGCGCGGCCGTCATCATAGTCGCTCTGTGACGGCCCAGTTCGCTGACGGGCAACCGACAGGTTGAAACTGACCGCCTGGCCGAACAATCGGCTGTACCCCAACTGCAACTGCGTATCCCGGGCATGCCCCCCACGATAGTCTTGCGTCGAGGCTGATATATATATCGAACCGAATCTCTCCAGATCCTGATTCACCGAAACGTCCCAGCGTGAGTGTGGCGGGTAGCGGCCGAGGGAGCGGCCATACCCTGAATAGGAGGAGTCATTGTCCTTCAACACGTCTCCAAAATCCCGGTAGCCGGCCGAAAAATACCGGTAAGCTGCCACGGTGAGCAGGGTATTGGTCGGCTCGAAGGTACGGCTGTACGACAGGCGTGACATCCAGCCACTAAGGTTTCCCTCTTTGGCATCCTTGGCGCGGGTATAGGTATTGTCCTGACCAAAGGCACCGAGCCAATTGGCGTAAACACCGCCGATAACCCATGCTTGATAGTTCTGCGCCAGGCGCACCCCACTGTTGACGGTAATGGCGTTGTTCAGTCCGTACTGAAAGATCAGTTCGGTGAAGGGGGTGTCACGGCCTATATCCCGGGTACGCACCAGAGCAAAGTTGTACCGCGAGGCGCCAGGACGCAGGGATTCAGTAACCGCCGAGAACGGTACAGTGAACTGGCTGATGCGCCCGTCAGCCTCCTCCACCGCTACCTGAAGATCACCTTCATAGTGTGTGGCATAAAGATCACTGATCTCAAAAGGGCCCGGCGGTACGACGGTCTGATAAATCTCATTGCCCCCTTGCCGGATCCGTACATTGGCGTTGGATTGCGCAATGCCGCGTACCGTCGGGGCATAACCGCGAATGGACTCCGGAAGCATGCGCTCGTCGGAACCGAGCTCCAGGCCACGGTAGCTGATGCCTGAAAAAAATCGTCCCGAAGTGTAACCCTCACCCAGGGTCAATTCACTTTGCAGGCTAGGGAGGGGGCGTTGCAGGTAGAGCCGCGCGCTGTTCCAGTCCGAACCTTCAGCGTTGTAACGCACACTGCCCTGCTGGCGTAACCGCCACATGCCCATGTTCACCCCACTGTTAAATACCGCATAAGAGGAGTCAGTACGGCCACTGGCACTGCCAGTGCGGCTGACGTGGTAATGGTTAGCGTTGTAGCTCACAAAACCGACGGTCTCCCCGGTGTCCAAGCTCTCGAGGGGCACAAAACCTTGAGGTCTACGATTTATCAGGCTTTGCGGTACACGTAGGTCCAGACGCAGCTTTCCCATATCAAAAGAATGGCTGGCACCTTCGACTGCCTGCTGCAGGCTCAGGCACTCGCCAGTGGCCTGAGCCTTGATTGCCACATGTTTTACGCCAGCACTTTCCAATAGTGCCGCTGAGAGACACGGTTGAACATCATTGTCCGAGACCGCGAAAAAACGCAAAGCCAAGCGTTGCACGAAACTGTTATTGATGTAGAGCTCAACGGTGTACTCACCAGGCTCGATCGCATCGGCTTTATTGAAGCGTGCCACGGAGCCCACACCAAACATCAAGTTTTCATCAAATTGATAATTCTCACCGGCCGATAGTGGTGCCGGAGCGGCCTGAACAGCGAAGCAAAAAAGACTGGTTGCCGCCCACGCTATCATCCATCCAACCACCAGCTTGCTGCGACCGCTACCCGAGGCGCGAGGCTTACGATACTTACCCATACCTCATCCAACCTAGTGCTTCACTACAGCCCGACTACAGTGACGTCATCACCGCCCAAATCATTGACCAAGGTAATCTGCAGCCGGTAAGGCGACTTTACCGGGGCCCGAATCGGCCACAATGCGGTGCTTTTTGGCGCCAACATGACACTGGATACAACCAGCGTCTTCTGCTCACCGAGCAGCAGGCTGGCCTCGCGAATCACCGCGTGAAAGCCGGTGCCGTTTTCTACCTCAATCTTGGCGTCGGCCCCACTACCGATCAGTTTGAACTTCAGCATTTTGCCCAGCTCACCAGCCTTGCCCGACAGCCCCTCGGGGCGATAAAACACCTTTATCCGGCTGGTGACCGCCAGCATCAGCAAGTTGGTATTAGCCTGGCTGGACTTGATCGCCGGCATCTGCATGAAATTCAAATAGAACACCGATTCGCGATCCTTGGGTAGATCAGCACCGGTAAACACCAGGCGCGCCAACTGACCGGCATGCGGACTTATGCGAAAGATCTGAGGGGTGACAACAAAGGGAGCATCGGCAGTATCGGGCTCCGATTGCGGTTTGCCCCTGTCCAGCCAGATTTGAACCAGATTCGGATAGTCATCCTGGCTGTTAAACTGCAGGCTTTTCTCCTTGTCCGTCTCGGGGTAAATAACCCGCGTACCAACCAGCACCACACTGCAAAACGCAGGCGAAGCAAATAGCATCGACAGCACAAGCAGGCAGTAGAAACTTAACCGGTGAAAAATAGTGGTCATAGATTCATCCAGCCAGAACAGAAACCTCAAGCTGCCGACCCCAACCGCGGGATCGGCAGTATTGCATTATTTCCTATAGGTACGTAATCGAGTACTGCACGGAGGCTGTCACCGAACCAGGACTAACTTTATCTTCACTGATATACCGTACGTGGAACTCAGCGCTGGCCTCGCTCTTACCCCCCTCCAACATTAATCCATCAACACGTGTGATTCCGTTCAACTCTATCGGCTTGCCATTCGGTCCCACCAATTGCAAGGCCACTCCTTCGGCAGTTCCCATATTCTTCAGGTTATGACCCTTTGAAACGTCATTGGCCAGGAACTGGGTAACGATCGGTGTTTCTTCCTTGGGTGCGTCACACCCGCTGAGCTCGACGGTAAAGCTTGTTTCACCGTCAGTGAGGCCAGTTTTTTGCAGCGACGCTGTGGATACCAGAGGCAACAACACGACGGTAGCACCTCCCCCGTTCACAGTTACTGCACAGGTCTGGGCCGCCACCTCTCCTTTGAAGGTAAGCGTGTTTTGACTGGCAGCAAAAGCCAAGAAAGGGAAGACCGTCATTGCAACCACAACTGCAGTACGCTTCATATACAATTTCCTCTTGCCATTGAACCTGGCCTAAACCGGTTAAAGTCAAATCAACCTAGGCTCATTATCGAAAATAAAAACACATCTATTGGCCTAGTTGAGGCTCTCTCTGAATTTACCTGGTTCGGCTACCACCTCCTTCAATGCATGAGGTCATGACTCAGCGCTCCCTCAATGACTCTTTGAACTTGTTCAAAGGCTTGAGTAGATAGTCAGAAACGGTTTTCGCCCCAGTCTTGATTTCCACGCTCGCCACCATGCCAGGCATCACCGGAAACTCAACGCCCGCCTTGTTTTTGATCGAAGTGCTGCTGGTGCGCACGTAAATGCGATAGAAATACTGATCCTGATGAACATCGTCGCGAATGGTGTCGGGGGAGACAAGATCGACCACGCCTTTGATATCGCCATAGATGGAGGAGTCGTAGGCGGTCAGTTTGACATTTGCCGCCAAACCCGGGCGAATGTAGGCGATGTCCCGAGGATTGATCTTGGTTTCAATCAACAGCTCGCCACCCAGCGGAATGATCTCGATAAGCTTCTCGCCGGGCTTGAGAACTTCACCCAGCGTGGTCACGTGAATCTCCTTGATCACCCCGTCCACCGGGGAAGTGAGCACCATACGTCCCAGTTGTCCTTCTCGCCCCGACATGATGGCTTTCTGCGCCTCCATTTCGCCCTTGGCTTTCACCAACGCTTCATGCGCCTGAACGTAGTAGTTGCTGGTGACTTCATTCACCTTGCTCTGCAGCTCGGACAATTGGCGACGCAATCGAATGGAAGTGACCTGACTGGCCGCACCTTTGCTGATCAAAGGATCGGTCATGGCAAGTTCAGAGCGGATCAATTCCATGGTTTTTTTCAGATCGACGACCGTGGCCTCGATCCCGAGTTTCCTTACCGTGTAAAGCTCGGTTTCCTGGCGCACAAGCTCCGGATCCGCTTGGACATCACTGCTGAACATCAGAGGTGTCTTCTTGATTTCTGCCGTCAGCCGCTCAATGGAGGCCTGCAGGGCATCGACACGTACGCTAGCCTCGCGCACAGTGGATTCAAAATAGGCCGGGTCAAGCTTGGCGAGTACCTGGTTCTTTTTAACCAGATCACCTTTTTTAACCAGCAGCTGGAGGATAATCCCGCCGTCCAAGCTCTCGATGATCTGCTCCTGCGAGGCGGGCACCACTTTGCCCGAACCCACAGTGACCTCATCGAGCAAGGCAAAATAAGCCCACACGCCAAACGACACCAACGCCAGCAGCGAAAGCCAGATAATCCAGGAGGAAGGAATCTTCTCCGCCGCCATCAACTTACTCGTCACAACGTTACTCATATTGATACCTGCCAATAAGCCCCATGTGAGGGCATAGAACTATTTGGTTGCCATCTGACCTGGAACCAACTCCGCCGCATCAACCGGAGCCGTATATTTCTTGAGCACCTTGTCCCGAGGACCGTCATCAATAATGCGGCCGCCCTCGACGATGACCAGCCGATTGACGATCTTCAAAATAGCGGGACGATGGGTGACGACTACCAGCGTACGACCACCGACCCAGGCATCGAGGCGTTTCAATACCTGCTGCTCGAGGCCCTCGTCCATGTTCGAGGTGGGCTCGTCGAGCAGAACGATCTTCGGGTTGCGCAGGAGCAGGCGACTGAGCAGAATCATTTGCTTCTGTCCACCGGACAGCCCACGGCCACCTTCATGAATCACTTGGTCGAGGATCGATGCATCCTGCTGCAACATATTCAGAGCGCCACTGACGGATAGCGCTTCGAGCATCTCCTGTTCGGTCGCATGGGGGTGGCCCATGAGCAGGTTCTGGCGCAGCGAGCCAAAGAACAGCCGTGAGTCCTGCGCGAGATAGCCGACCTGAGCACGAACGTCCATCGGATCGATAAGGCTCAGGTCCACGCCATCAAGCGTGACCTTGCCCTGGGTAGGCATACCTTGGCCGGCAAGCAGTTTGAGCAAGGTGGATTTGCCCGCTCCGACGCGGCCAAGGATGGCCACGCGCTCGCCTTTGGCGATACGCAAGACATCGATGCTCAGGATGCTTTTGGTTTGCCCGTAATCGTAGGCGTATTGCACATGCTGAAGCTGATAGTCGCCCAGCAGATTGGGGCAATGCGCACGCGACTCTTCAGGGGGCAGATCGACCGGTTTTCTGAGCAATTCGTCCAACCCGTTCATGGCGACCTTGGCGTGCTGCCAGCGGGAAAAGACCATGGTCAGTTGCATGAGCGGCGCCAGGGTGCGAGAGGACAGCAGGCTGCAGGCTACCAGCGTACCCGTGGTCATTTCCCCCTTGAGGACGAAATAAACCCCCATTACCAACATGGCCGAATAAGAAAGCTGTTGTACAAGCCCGCCCCAGCCCGACAGCATGCCCCCCCAGAATCGTTGTTTGATGCCGATGTCCGCGCTGATCTCGTGATTCTGTTCCCATACCCGCTGAAAGTAAGGCTCTGCCTGCAGCGCCTTTATGTCCTCAATGCCTTCAATGGTTTCCACCAGTACGGCGCTTTTGAGCGCACTCTCGCGCATCCCTTCACGCGACAACCGAGCCAAGGGCCATTGCAGTAACAGGCCGGGAATGATGACCAACGGAATGGCCAACAAAGGAATCCAAACCAGCGGACCACCGATCATGGCCATCAGAACGAGAAAAATCAGCACAAACGGCATGTCAGCAGCGGCGCCGACCGTACTGGAGGTGATCATTTCGCGAACATGATCGACCTCACGAATCTGTGAGATGAAAGAGCCGGTAGATTTAGGCCGCGATTCGTTTCGGATCGCCATTGCACGAGCAAACAGATAGCTGGAGATCTTAAGATCTGCATTCCTGCCCATCAGGTCGGATGCACGAGTTCTGGCCATACGGATCAGAAACTCAAAAAAGGCGGCGATCAACACACCTAAAAATAGCACCCATAGGGTGTTGTACGATTCGGATGGGATCACCCGGTCATACACCTGCATCGAAAACAAAATGCCGGCCAGAGCCAAGACGTTACTCACCAGTGATGCGAGAGAAACCTCAATGATCTTGTGCCTGGTTCCACGAAACGCCTGAACCAGCCAATGCTTTTCGTAAGGCTTAACGAACTCGTCAACCCTTGAGTCTCGGCCTCGTAGCGCAGGACTTAGCAGTACCACCATGCCGCTGGCATGGGACCAGAAGTCATCGGCCGACAATTCATGCAAAAGGTCGCTGCTGTCCGTCTGCCAGAACGTCAGGCCGCCGTCGCTATTGATCGACTCCACAACAGCGATATGTCCGTCATTGAGGGTTACTATAAAGGGGACCATCTGGGGCGTCAGATGGGCCTTCTTCAAATCTTTAATCTTGGCCTGTAGATTCACCAGCGAAGACAAACGCAAAAGTTTCTGCTCCAGCGTGTCCGTTTCGTGCCAGGTCATCTGGTGGGCCAGATGCTGAGAGTCCGCCGGATGTCCGTAAGAGGCACAAACACGAACCCACGCAGCTATCCATTGCTTGAGGTCAATACTGCCGTCGATTTCGCTCATATAAATCCTTAATTTTTCTTATGTTCTTCTTGTTACTCGACCCGAACGACTCAGGTCTGCGCTTAGTACTGTTACAGATGGGGCAATGCCTGTTCAGCAGGGCTTTCGACACCCAATAGCGATAACAACGTGTTCTGAATCACGGCAAAGTTGATGACCGCGTCATAACGATCAAACTTGGCAGAGGCAGTGTTACTGAGCGCTTGAAAGACGTCTTGTTCCACACTCAATAAATCGGTGAGGCTGCGCTCCCCCAACTTGTATTCTTCTTGGTAGATATCTCGAGTTCTCAAAGCAATGTCAGTCTGATAACGGCTGCTTTGCATGCGAGCCTCAGCCCCGCGCCAATTGCTCAACGCGGTAGCGGAACGTTGATCGGCATCTATCATCGCTTGATTGACATTGGCCTTGGATGTTTCGAGGTCTTCATACGCTTGGGAAACACGCGCTGAAATGGCTCCGCCGCTGTACAAGGGAACGTCCACGGAAACACCGACCTCAGTGTCCCAGCCATTGTTGGCATTGGTGAAGTTACGGTTGTATTGGCGAAGGTACCCCGCGTCCAAACTGATGCTGGGCAAATGCTGGGCTTTAGTCGAGCTGAGAATCGCCTCCCCTGCTTTAACTTGGGAAACAGCTGAACTGACGGCCGGTACCGAACTGTAATCCACCTGACCGTTATTGTGCGACAGATCCGGTTCCAGTGCAGGAGGGAGCTCAGAAAGCGTCTCTGCGTATTTGCCGGTCAACTGCGCCAAGCTAACCCTGGCGTTCTGCAATTGGCTACGATATTGCTCGAGTGTGGTGCGGTACGAAGCAATACGGGTAGAGGCTTGAAGCGCATCGGCAGAGGAACTCAAACCCGCTGTCAAACGCAGCTCCGCGGTTGACTTAACATTCTCTAAAGACGCAATCATACGTTGTGTGACGGCGATAATTTCCTCATATCGTTTGACATTCGAGTAGGCCAATAGGGTGTTTCCGGTTACCTCGGTGATGGTCTTCATCAGCCCGGCCCGGTAGGACTCTGTCAAGTACGTCTGATTGTCGATCGCTCCAGAGGTTTTTCCAAAGTCATAAATCAGTTGTTTGAGTTTCGGGCCATAGGCGTATTCGTGGTGCAGTCCATAATTACTGGACAGACTCAACTGCGGGTAATATGCGCTTGTTGCTTCATCTTTGCGCGCCTCGCCTTTTTTTATTTGCGCAAACGCTTGAGCCAAAGTAGGGCTGCGGACGAATGCTAAAGTAATAGCCTCTTCGACGGTCAAGTGCTGCGTCTGAGTGACCTCAACCGCTTGCGCACTTTTTTCATAGGCGGCCAAAACAGCTGAAGACTGGAATAGAATAAACGCTAACAAAAATCCAGAGAGCGCACACTTCTCGCAAGCAACATTATAATTTATTTTTAACAGAAGCGGGCGCGCAGCAGCCGCACTAATATAACTACGCATATAAAGATCCCAGCATAAATGTTAACGCTTTAAAGTTGAGTTTGTCGCCCAACCTACTCCTTGGATCAGCGGGGCGGCGGCGTTACGGCAGCACTCCCCGTTATTCTCATTCATACAATCAATTGATGATTAACCAGTAAGGTCTCCATATCTGTCGTCACGTTGTTCAGGGTTAGCACCAGAGTCGGGGCAAACGTCGAGCCGGTACCGTCACGGTCAACCGTGATTTGCGTATTGGTCCCGTCGTTGGTGACACTCAAGTAGTTCATCAGCCCTTCCGACGCTTTATCCAGCACATCCTTGTTGGTAGTCGTGTCGTGATAGACGTACGCGGTTCCGGTGTATCCCTGCAGTAAAGCGCTCATATCAATGACATCAGCGGCGGCGACGCTGGTGGTATTGCCCAGGCCGAAGCCAATCGCCGTGTCGCTGCCATTGCCGCCAGTGGCGTCATTATTGTTTACATTGGTGAAAGTCAGCAGCGTATGGCCACCACCAGTGATGGTGTAGGTATCGTTACCACCCCGTCCATCAAGCAGAGAGTTGACGCCCGCGGTGCTGTTAGCTATGAAGTTGTCGTTACCTGCACCACCCACCAGTCCTTCGATATTACTCAAGGTCACAGTGTTAAAGCCGGTATTTTGAGCAAGCGTACTATTCAGGTTTACGGTGATAGAGGTGTTGCCCGCCAAGGTAAAGTCTACAATATCCTCCCCCCCGGTAATGCTCCAAGCTGGCGTCCCATAATGGGTCACCCAACCAGCCCCCCCGTTATAGGTATCGGTCCCCGCCGTAGCGAAGAAGGTGTCGTTATAGCCGGTACCTATAAAGTTACCATTGGCGTTGTTAGCACCTGCTTCGGCAGACAACACGTAGTTGTGGGTCGCAAGTCCCGCTGTTAACCCAGTCCAAGTGGCGTTGACCTGCTCGATGTTATTGCCATTGAGGGTCGTAAGACCGCTGGTATCGGTTGAAACCCCGCCCACACTATTCAACAACACCGCCGTATAGGTCTCGGTAGCACTCAGACCGTAGAAATACACCAAAGCGGAGGCGTCATTGCTGGTTAATCCCATTTGCGGGTTGATGATTTGCGAGGACACCAATGCCCCGAGATGGTCATAGAGTTGGACAGTATTGGCGTAAAAGACATTCAAGCCATTTTTATCAAAAATTTGCAAATGCAGACTGGCCCCATCAGCGACCAAAATATTATTGAAAAGAGTATTCGAAGGTATGTTGGCAACAATATTTACCATGAGGTCTGGCGCACCATCCCAGTTCAAGTCCCAAGAAGTGACTCCAATTAAGTCACTTCGTACTAAACCTGAAATAGCCAACCCTGTGCGGAACACACCGTCCCCCTCATTCTGATACCAGACGATTGTTCCGCTCACCCCATTGGCAGGCACTTCAACGACATCCATCTTGCCATCATGGTTCCAGTCGATGGCAAGAGATCCGGAGCCGTATATGGCGTCGCTGAAATACGTTGCTGTCCCTCCGGTCGTGCCGGCAGTGGTTCCAAAACCACCACTGTGATTATTCCAGTAAATTCGACTGGAAGACACGTCGTTATTTGCGACAGCATTTAAACCTGCGTTCAAATAAAGGTCCATGAAACCATCGTTATTAAAATCTCCCCACGTCATAGCGATTGGAACCTTAAAGTCCGGCGTACTAAATACACCCGCCACGCTCACTAACACGAAATCACTCGTAGAAAGTTGGTTATTCTTGAAGAGCGTGAGCGTATATGGTCCGAGGGCGTTGGTGTGCTCAGCAATATCCACCGTGCCGTTGTTGTCCAAGTCAACCGCAGATGCTTCTGCATAGTTATTAATCGTCGCGATTGGGCCAGCACCACTAGGTCTGCCGCTACCCGTCGTAGCGGTGCCATTCATCCAGGCGAGCGCGCCACTGGAGTTAGTAACAAAACTAAGAGAAGTATTCGCCGAGTCTCCAAAAGCAAAATCCAAGTACCCATCACCGGTTTTGTCATAAGCGACCACGCCCCCATTGGTGCGGGCGTTACCACCCAAAGTAACTTGGGTATAAGTAACATCATCCGTCGTCGTTAACATGAATATTGCGTTCCCGGGTGAAGTACCTATGGAGGCTAAGCCTGCATGTCCAGCGCGGGTAAAATCGGCATGTGCAAAGCTATTAAACGAATTAAAAGTTTGTGTCTGCGAAACAAAGGAAACACTGGATAGAGCTTGCTGCGCATATATATAATATGCGCCGCCACTCGTTACAACAGTATGCCAGAGCCCATCATAACCTAGCTTAATTGAGTTAGAACCAGCATTATAATTACCGCTAAGAGCAACGCTCGCTAAGTCAGAACTCACCACTCTCAAGTGCGTCGTAGCGGTTAGATTGCTGCGGTTGCCAGCCTGATCTACCAACATATAACCCAGATGATAGCCACCTACCGCCAGCGCACCGGTAGTGACCGACCATGATCCATTGGCACTGACTACAGCCGCGGACAGAATATAATCAAGCCCTTCTTCGTATACACCGTTATTGTTAATATCATTGACCAGCGCTATTTGAACGCCACTCTCAGTGACGCTGGCGCCACTCGCAAAGACGATCGCTGCAGTTGTGGTGATGTTGTCTCCAAGAACTCCGGTATCGTAGGCTGCCGCCACCACCGGAGCCATCAGTGCTGCAGTCGAAGGCGCGGAGGTATCGACGGTGACTGCTAACGAAGCTGTAGCGCTGGCCAAATTGCCCGCAGTGTCGATAGCTCGAAGTTGATAAGTAGTGAGACCGGTTCTCACGACAGGATCGGTATAACTCCAAGTGTGCGTAGCATTATTGAAGCTGGATACATTGATCCAGGTAAGGCCCCCGTCGCTACTGATCTTCAACTCGCCGGGGTTCAACGTGCCAACGTAGGTGCCCGACACTGTCAATAATGGATCTCTGGTGTACAGGTTGGTATCCAAAGCACTGTTAGTGTTGCTACCCGCCCCCCCCACTAAGCCAGGAGAAGTATCGGTGGTGATCGCGGTGAGCGCTACTGCTGTCATCACAGGGGCTGTGGTATCGATGAAAACGGTATTAGTGTTGCCCAGTGTTACGTTACCCGCCGCATCGATTACCCGAGCCTGCACGGTATAAGTCCCATCACCCAAAGGAACGGCGGTGTAATTAACACTCCAGGTATTGGGATTAGTACTGACGGAAGCGTTCATCCATATGCCGTTGTTGATGCTGATTTGAACATTTTCGCCGGCCAGCAGGGTGTTGTCGTATGTGCCGCTGAATATTAAGCGGGGGTCTCTGGTTATAAGATCTGTGCCGCTGGTGCCCGTATCATCCGTAATGGAGGTAAAACTTGCGAGCGCCAAAGGTACGCCAGTGTCAATAATGAAAGGCTGGGTAACTGATGTTCCTGTGTTACCAGCCTGATCAACCACACGAACTTTTATAAAACTGGATGTATCTGGGATGGGAACCGTGCCACTGTAATAGCTCCAACTGTTCGACGTGGAAGCTGCCTGTACGTACGTAACTCCATTGTCGAGGCTAATCATCACCACCTCACCGCTGGATAATGGGGAGCTTAATCCGCCACTCAACGTCAGCAGGGTGTTGTATTTCGTAGTAAAGCCTATGAGCTCGCCTGAATCGTGGCTGATCGCAATACTCGTGATAGTGGCGCTGGGGGGCGTGCTATCTACAGTTAACGTGAAGGGGCTCGAGGACAGGCCCAGATTGCCAGCGCGATCAGTGACCACGACACGATAGCTATGAGCCCCGTCGATGCCGCCCAGCTGATAACTCCAGTTACCACCATTGAGGGTCGCCTCGCCTAACCGAATTAGGCCTTCATACACCTGCAAAGTGTCACCAGAGACCAAGCCGGTCACAGACCCATTGAGCATGGGAGTGTTGTCGTTGGTACTCGTGTTATTTGAAAAGTTGCCCTGTAGCAAGGCGACGTTGTCGGTGTAGGAGTTAATCCCTACGCTGTAACCTAAGATTGGCCCGGTAATATCGATTACCACGGCCTGAGAAGCGCCTGTAGTTGCATTGCCGGCCAGGTCTACCACACGAGCGATAAAGGCATGAGGTCCTTCGGCTAAGGCAAGGGCGGTATTATCGTAGGCATAGGTACCATCACCGTCCAGCGTCGTATCATGCCAGGTTGTGCCGTTATCCAGCGATATTTGGACTTTTTCACCGGCGCTTAGGGTGCCGATCAGGGTCGCATTGACCGTTAAATTTTGATCACTGGTGGTGAAGTCACCTGCGATACCGCTATCGTCTGAAATGCGGCTGATTGCTGCAGTGGCAGTGGGCGCGGTTATATCAATTGTCACAACTTTCTGGTCGGAGAGTCCGATGTTGCCAGCGGTATCAACAATCCGTACATCTACCGTGTGAAGGCCGTTCGCCAAATCGTCGGCATTATTAAAACTCCAATCGGTGCTAGCTACACTTGCCCTTTTCCAGATTCCATTGTCTATACGAATTTGTACCTCTTCATCGGAACCCAGGGCAGCCCCGACTGTACCGCGGAATACCACCCTCTGTTCGCTGGTAATAAAATCTCCGGGACTGTCATTGTTGATCGCGGTGATGGCCACACTCGCGCTGGGCACACTGAGATCTATCAGCATGGGTTCCTTAGCGGTCTGCTCAACATTACCAAACTCATCTACGATACGGGCTTCTACTTCCAGAACCCCCTCGCGTAACTCAGTACCTCTATTGTCATAGGTCCAGGTTTTTAAATTAACGTCAGCCTTAACCCAAGGGGGCTCATAGGAGGGATCCTGCCTATCATTGAAGCGAATTTCGACGGTTTGTCCATCCAGCAGGACGGTTTCTATAGTCCCATTGAAAATCAACCGACCTTGATTGGTTTTATAGTCAGTATCACTCGAGCCGTTGTCCGGGCTGATCGTCGTAATTTCAATAGTGTTCCCCGTCGGCGCTGAACTGTCGATGGTCATGTCGTGAGAAATACTTTGGCCGACATTGCCCGCACTATCGATAACCCTTGCCATGATGGTGTATTCACCATCAGTCAAAATAAAGGGGTCAACCTCATTATGGTACACCCAGCTCGTATTTATGGTGGTTGCGGTTAGCCAGCTCGTGGTTTCGCCATCAGTATTATTGATCAGTTTGATTTCCACGCGCTCACCCGTGTCCAACGTGTGCACGATGTCGCCTAGGAACTGCTCGGGAGTACGGTTCGTTTTGAAATCGCTACCGGAAATGCCAGTATCTCTCGAAATGCCGCTAATACTGATCAGGTTATTGGCATCTGGCGCAGAGGTATCCACCAGTAGTTCCTTGGTACTGGTGTGCCCCACGTTGCCGGCAGCATCGACGACTTCGACTGTTATTGTATAAGAGCCGTCGAAGATTAAACCGCTAGCGTAGCTCCATGTTGTACCATCGACTGCGGCGTCAACCCGCGCGCCACTTCCCAAATGGATCAGCACACTCTCCCCACTCACTAATGGAGCGCTGAGAGTCCCGCTAATTATCGGTGTGTTGTCATGCGTATTAAAATCCGTCGTCAAACCAAGATCAGTGGTAAGGGTCGTTATTTCAACAGTTTTACTGAAGCTAGGGCCTTGGGTGTCGATAGTTAAGTGAAAATCTGCAGATGCAGTTCCTAGATTCCCTGCTGAGTCCACGATCACCACATGATAGGTGTAGTCACCATCAGTCTTGCCTGATAGTTGATAACTCCAAGTACCAAAAGAGACAGCGGCCTCTCCCAAAAATGCCGCACCTTCGTAAACTTGAACGACATCACCGATCAGTAAACCGCTGACTAATCCCTTTAAGAGCGGGGACGTATCATTAGTTAAAGAACCGTCAGTAAAGGTACCCATTAGCAGCGGGACGTCATCAGAGTAACCGCTGATTGAGATGCTGTTATCAGCGGACGGCGCCAAGGTATCAATAGTGAGCCCATGCGAACTCATTGTGCTGAAATTGCCCGCCTGGTCCGTTACTCTGGCAAATATGGTGATGGACTGGTTTGCCGGCAACTCAAGCTCGGAACCTTCATACTGATAGATATTGCCAGCGACCTGCGTTGCGGTTTTCCAAGTACTACCGTTCATAGATATTTGGACGAACTCATTACTCTCAAGTACGCCGTTTAACGTAATGCTGAAAACGAGACTTTTCTCGCTTGTCACAAAATCTGTCGCACTGGAGCCGGTATCGATCGAGATGCTTGTGACTTCAGCAGTGGCGCTTGGGAGAGTATGGTCAACTGTTACCAGTTGGGTAACTGTCGCTCCGACGCGTCCTGCGATAGTGATTAGTCGTACTTGCGCCTCGTAACCAACTTTATCGCCCAACTCTACATTCAAATAACTGAACGTCCAGCCGGTTTCATTGACGGAGACGACGTCAAACCAAGACGAGCCATCAAATCTGAATTGCAGTTTTTCGTTAGCCTGCAGCGGGGCAGTTAAGGTACCACTGAAACCCAGCGTATTGTCATTCGTTATATAATCTTGGCCATCCAAGCCTGAATCAAAGGTAATCGCTGTAAAGGCAGGCGTTGTCGTTGCCGTTGGTAGGGACGTATCCAGGGTCATTAAGCCAGTGGCAAACTGACCGACGTTACCAGCAGCATCGACCACGCGAACACGGACGGTATACACGCCATCGGAAACCAACGGAGGGGCATCGTAACTCCATTCTGTGTCGGAATGGGTGGCCGTGACCCAACCGCTGCCCAAATTTATTTCCACATGCTCGTCTGGCATTAACGCCGCACCGAGACTGCCTCTAAATATTTGATCATTGTTGCTTGTGACGAAATCTCCGAGGGTACCCGTATCATCACTGATCGAGTCAAATGTGATGCTCTCACCACTCAGCGGCGCCTGACGATCAATGACAATTTGCTGTCTGACAGACTGCCCAGGATTGCCGGCCTCATCAATGATGCGAGCCTGCACGTAAAAGGTTGAGTTGGGCATGAATTCAGGAGCGTCGTTATACGTCCACGACGTGCCGGAGGTTGTTGCGGTATGCCAGTTACTACCGTCATCGAAACTGAACTGAACAACATTATTTCCTTGCAAGGGTGCCAACAGCGAACCACTGAACGACAGCTTTAGCTCACTTGTAATGAAGTCCTTCTCAGAGCCATCTACGCTGCTGGTGGTATCGGGGGTGATTCGTTCAATACTAAGGATTTCAGTCGCCGACGGTCCCTGGGTATCAATCATCAGGTCTCGGCTAAGGCTATAACCTACATTACCCGCGGCATCGACAATACGCGCATGCACGGTATGCGCGCCTTCACTTAGGGGGTTGTTTCCCCTGTTATCAAAGGACCACGTTGTATCCGTTATCACGGCGGCCCGCCAAGTGGTGTCGTTATCGAAACGAACCTCCACACTCTCACCGAAGGCCAGCTTCATTATGAGGTTGCCGTCAAATACCAATTGGTCGATGTTGGTAATAAAGTCTGCGTCAGAGCCTGCCACGCTGGTGGCGCTGTCGGGGGTGACACGTTCAATCGTCAGGGTTTCATCTGGCGACGGAGGAGTACTGTCGATGTAAGGCGTATCGATTGAATCGCTATGATTGCCCGCCACGTCAGTGACTGACAAAATGATCATGCCGGTGGGTTGCGGGGCCGCGCTGGTGAGCGGCCCATAGTTACCGTGCTCGTCGACGAGCACCGTGCCTATGGTGCCGTCTGGGAACATCGCCGTCAGCGTAGTACCCGGCTCGGCGGTACCCGAAATACTCACGGTGCCGTCAGTTTGGGTCAAGACCGTCGGCGCAGCGGGCGTGGTCGGCGCCGTGTCATCGATGTAGGGGGTGCTGGCGGGCAGACTTTCGTTACCGGCCAGGTCCGTGGCAACGACCCTCACATCGCCGTTGGGTTGTGGAGTGTTGCTGGTGATCGGACCGTAGCTGCCGTCAGTGCGCACCGTGGTAGTGCCCGACGTCCCATCGGGAAAGATCACGTGAATCACACTGCCAGGTTCGGCCGCGTCGGCGCCTCCAGAAATGCTGATGATGCCGTCCGGTTTGGTCGTGACCAGCGGATCAGCAGGCTTGGTCGGCGCGGTGTTATCGATGTAGGGGGTGCTGGCGGGCGGACTTTCGTTACCGACC
>NZ_JBJGXU010000051.1:0-42020 GCF_045447305.1 Pseudomonas sp. D47
GCGGTCGAAAAGCGTAGAGGCAATTTTGCTCGCCAAGCACGTTAACGTTAAGCGGCCAACTGATACTAAGCATCACCTAAGTGCCACTCCGTTCTTGCATCTCAAATCCACCAATACCTCCCGACAAAATTGCACAGTTATTTCTGAACCAGACCACTAGAATAGGCACCTACCTTTTTTAGAGCTCGAGCCCTATCTATGCCCGATCCGGTTGATACCCTCGAGGTGTCGGACTTACCACTGGAGGATCTGGTGGCATGCCATGAGTGCGACTTGCTGATGCGCAAGCCCATACTCGCCCTCGGTGAAAAAGCCCAATGCCCACGCTGCGGTTACGAGCTCTATGCTCACCGCCACAACGTCGTTGAGCGCAGCCTCGCCTTGGTGCTGGCAGCGCTATTGCTGTACATCCCCGCGAACTTTTTACCCATCATGCAGCTCAATCTACTCGGGCAGTCCTCAGACGACACCGTGTGGAGCGGCGTTATCGGCCTGTTTGATACCGGTATGCAAAGTGTCGCGGCCGTAGTGTTTCTGTGCAGCATGGGCATCCCGCTGCTCAAATTGCTCTGCCAATTGGCCGTGCTGCTCAGCATTCGCTGGAAGATCGGCCGCAGTTATGGGCTGCTGCTCTACCGCATTTACCATCACCTCAAGGATTGGGGGATGTTAGAGGTCTACCTGATGGGTGTGCTCGTCGCGATCGTAAAGCTCGCCGACATGGCCTCCATCACCATCGGCCTCGGGCTCATTTGTTTCGTCAGTCTATTAATCGTTCAGGTACTGCTTGAGGTGGTGATGTCGCCCCACCAGATCTGGCAGGCGTTGTCAGGAGAGGATGATCATGCGGGCGATTGATGCGGGCATTCTGATTTGTACTGAATGCCACGAGTTGAACAAGCAGAAGACCGATACTGATGAGCAGCTCTGCACCCGTTGCGGCGCGCTGATTCATGCCCGTCGCCCCAACAGCCTCACGCGTACCTGGGCGTTGCTGATCACGGCGGCGATCTTGTATATCCCCGCCAATCTATTACCAATTATGACCGTCAACTCCCTTGGCCAGGGCGAACCCAGTACCATCATGGCCGGCGTGATCCAGCTGGTTCAGCACGGCATGTTCCCCATCGCTGCGGTGGTGTTTATCGCCAGTATCCTGGTGCCGACGTTCAAGCTGGTAGGCATTGGCCTGCTGCTGTTCTCGGTGCAGCGTCACCAACCGCTGTCCGCGCAACAACGCATTATCATGTACCGCTTTATCGAATTCATTGGCCGCTGGTCCATGCTGGATATCTTCGTGATCGCCATCCTGGTTGCAGTTGTTAACTTTGGGCGACTTGCCAGTGTCGAGGCCAATCTCGGTGCTGCAGCGTTCGCCAGTGTGGTGATCTTGACGATGCTTGCCGCAGTAACTTTTGATCCCCGACTGATTTGGGACAACACGGAGTCGGACGACGACCATGAGTGATTTGCCAAAAGCTAAAACCCGCCCAGCCTCCAACTGGTCGGCCATTTGGGTGTTGCCCTTGATTGCCCTGATCATCGGCGGCTGGCTCGGATGGCGTGCTTATTCCCAGCAAGGCATCGAGATCCAGGTGCGCTTTGAAAGTGGCGAAGGTATCCAGGTCAACAAGACCGAAGTGGTTTACAAAGGCATGACCGTCGGCAAGGTCAAGACCCTGGCGCTGGACGATGAGGGCAGCAATCGTGGGGTGATCGCCACCGTCGAGATGAACAAGGATGTCGAGCAATACCTCAAGACCAATACGCGTTTCTGGCTGGTCAAACCCAGCGTCAGCCTTGCCGGTATCACCGGCTTGGAAACCCTGGTCTCGGGTAACTACATTGCCGCCAGCCCAGGCGACGGTGAGCCGACTCGCAAGTTCAAGGCCCTCTCCGAAGAGCCGCCTTTATCTGATGCCAAGCCCGGCTTGCACCTGACCATCAAAGCCGATCGCCTCGGCTCGCTGAATCGTGGCAGCCCGGTGTTCTACAAGCAGATCCAGGTCGGCCAGGTCAAAAGCTATCTGCTGTCCGAAGACCAGAGCACCGTCGAAATCAAGGTCTACATCGAACCGACCTACGCCAGCCTGGTGCGCAAACATACGCGTTTCTGGAACGCCAGCGGCATCAGCATCGACGCCAACCTCTCCGGCGTCAAAGTGCGCAGTGAATCCCTTTCCAGCATCGTCGCCGGCGGCATCGCTTTCGCCACACCGGAGAATCGCAAGGACAGCCCGCCAACCGACCCGAGCCTGCCGTTCCGCTTGTACGAAGACTTTGACGCTGCCGCCGCCGGTATCAAGGTCAAGGTCAAACTCACCGACTTCGAAGGCCTGCAGGCTGGGCGCACCCCGGTCATGTACAAAGGCATTCAGGTCGGTAGCCTGAAAACCCTGAAGATCGACCCGGACCTGTCCAGCGCCAATGCCGAGCTGACCCTCGACCCACTCGCCGAAGACTACCTGGTGCAAGACACCCAGTTCTGGGTGGTCAAGCCGTCCATCTCCCTGGCCGGTATCACTGGCCTGGAAGCCTTGGTCAAAGGTAACTACATCGCCATTCGCCCCGGTGACAAAGGCAGCGCACCACAACGTGAGTTCGTTGCCCGGGCCAAGGCGCCACCGCTGGACCTGCGTTCCCCAGGCCTGCACATGGTGCTCTTCACCGATAACCTCGGCTCGCTGGATGTCGGCAGCCCGATCCTATACAAGCAGGTCAAGGTCGGTTCGGTGCAGAGCTACCAGTTCTCGCGCAAGAACAAGCAACTGGTGATAGGCGTTCACATCGAGAAGGAATATGAAAACCTGGTCAACGGTTCGACACGCTTTTGGAATGCCAGCGGTGTCACGCTGACGGGCGGGCTCACCGGCGGCATCCAAGTGAAAAGTGAATCCCTGGCCAGCCTGATGGCCGGCGGTATCGCCTTCGAAACCCCGGAACCGAACGTGCCGCTGAAAAAACGTATTCCGCGCTTCCGTCTGTTTGCTGATCGCGAGGCTGCCAATCAACACGGCACCTTGGTAACCATCAAGGTTGATCGTGCCGACGGTTTGCGCCCCGGCACGCCGGTACGCTTCAAAGGCCTGGACGTGGGCAAGATCGAGAGCGTCGACCTGAGTGCCGACATGCAGTCGGTGTTGCTCAGCGCGCGCATCACCCAAGTGGCTGACCGGATCGCACGCACGGGCAGCCAGTTCTGGGTGGTCAAGCCAGAACTGGGCCTGATGAAAACCTCGAACCTGGAAACCCTGGTCACCGGCCAATACATCGAAGTACAGCCCTCCGCGAAAAACGCCGGGCCACAAAAAAGCTTCGTTGCGTTGGATAAGCCACCCGAGGCGGTCCATCAGGAGGAAGGCTTGAGCCTGGTGCTCAGCGCTGCACGCCGTGGCTCGCTGAAGGAAGGCGTCCCCGTCACCTACCGCGAAGTCACGGTCGGCAAAGTCACCGGCTACGAGCTGGGCCAGACCGCCGACCGCGTACTGATCCATATCCTGATTGAGCCAAAGTACGCGCCACTGGTACGCAGCGGCAGCCGCTTCTGGAACACCAGCGGCTTCGGGCTCGACTTCGGCCTGTTCAAAGGCGCGACGGTACGTACCGAGTCCCTGGAGACCCTGGTCGCGGGCGGCATCGCCTTCGCTACGCCAGATGGCGAGCGCATGGGCAACACTGCACGGCCGCAGCAAACCTTCCCGCTGTTCGACAAGTTTGAAGATGAATGGCTGACGTGGGCGCCTAAAATTCCGCTCGGCAAATAGACCGAGGCGCGCCCATCGCGGGCAAGCCCGGCTCCCACATTCAACCGCATTTAACTTGTAGGAATGCGCTCACCTGTGGGAGCGGGCTTGCCCGCGCAGAGGCCGTAACAGGCGACAAAAAAGGCCCCTGGATTCTCACCCAGGGGCCTTTTTGCATTTCAGTTCAACCGATCAAACCTCATCCAACTCCGGCTCATCCGCCTGCACATTCACCGTAGCCTTTACTGCATCGTGACGACGGATGTACTTCCAGTCCGCCTCATCAATGTAGATGCCATTCGGCCCGCTGCCGCCTTCCAGGTCGATCGCCACTTGGGCGGACACCTGCGGCTTCACACTGGCCAGAATCGGCACGAAGCCCAACTGTAAGCTGGTTTCCAGCAGCGCCGCCTGGTTCTTCTCATCGATGTCCGCCGCCTCGTCGAGGTAGTACGGCAAACGCACACGCCCGGCCTGATCACGGTCCATCAAGTGCAGCAACAAGTACATGTTGGTCAGCGCTTTGATGGTCATGGTGGTGCCGTTGGACGCCGCACCGTCGATGTCGGTGTGAATCACCGGCTGGCCATGCACCTTGGTGATCTCGAACGCCAGCTCGAACAAGTCCTTGAGGCCCAACTGGTTATGGTTGGCCGCCACCAGGCGCGCGAGGTATTCCTTGGCCTCTTCGTTCTTGTTGTCCTGCTCGGCGCTCTGGCTTAAGTCGAACACCGACAGGGTTTCGCCTTCTTCATACTGACCGGCACTGTGGATGATCTGGTCGATATGCTTGAGGGCTTCCTTGTTCGGCGCCAGCACGATGCGGAAGCTTTGCAGGTTGGACACCTGGCGCTTGTTGATCTCGCGGTTGAACAAGGCCAACTGGTGTTCCAGGCTGTCGTAGTCGCTGCGGATATTGCGCAGGGTCCGCGCGATGTCGGTCACCGCCGCACGGCGTGCCTTGCCGAGTGTCAGGGCTTCATCGGTACGGTGTGCATAGGCGTTGATCAGCAGGTGCAGGCGACGCTCCATATCATCTTCACTGTCGAACTTGGCCACGCCTTTGAGGCGCACCTGTGCATACAGTGCGTCGATCTGGCCATCGGCGCGCAGCAAACCTTGCCAGCTGTCCTGATAGTCATTGAGCAGCGGCAGCAGATTGTCCATGGAGTCGTCGACCGGGTCCATGAACGGCGTGCCGAACGGCAAGTCTGCCGGCAGCAGCTGGCGACGGCGCAGCGCGTCATCCAGCGTGCGTTGCTTGGCTTCCATATCGCCGATCTGACGCCCAACCAATTGCAGCTTGGCCGACAGTTGCTGCACACGTTCGGTGAAGGCATCACTGGAGCGCTTCAACTCATCCTGCGCGGCTTCCATCTGCGCCAGGTTTTCCAGCTTCTCGCCTTCTTCGGCGCTCAAGGTCTGCGCACGACGGAAGTCTTCCAGCGCTTTCTGCGCATCCAGCACTTGCTGGTACAGCGCTTCGGTCTGGGTCTTGCTCGCCGCACGATCAGAAGCTACAGCCTGCTGCGTCTTGAGCTGCTTGAGTTCTTTTTCCAGGCGCTCTTTCTGGTCGCGCAACGCCGCGCGATCCGCCAAGGCCTGCAACGCAGGTGGCTCGATGTGGGAAATGTCGATGGACAGCCCCGGCACTTCAAAATGCTCACCTTTGAAGCCATCAAGGATCTGCTCCAGGGATTTCACCCACTGGCCGTCCTCGTCCAGCGTGATGCCATGCTCGCCCAATGGCAGGCTGAACAACGAACTGTTGAACAAACGCATCAGACGCTCGACATCCTGCTGCGAAAACTCCTCGCGCAGTTTGGCGTAGCTGTTGTTGTCTGCGTGGTCGAGCTGTTGCTTGACCGACTTCAGGCGCTTTTCCAGGTCGCGCAGACGCTCGTCCAAGTCCTCGGCGCTGAACTGCCGGGACTGTGCCAACGCACCTGCCAACTCATCGTGGGCATCCTTGGCGGCCAGCAGTTGCTGCTCCAGCACCTTGACGTCATCCACCAGCGCAAAGCGATGCTTGAGCACCGACAGCTCGCCCAACCAACGCTGAATGCCACTGATTTCCCGCTCCAGGCGCATCAGCTCCTGGGTGCCGCCGCGCTGATCGTTTTGCAGCGCGTCCTGTTCATTGCGGTAGTGCTCGGCCTGGATGGTCAGCTCTTCCTTGCGCGCACTGGCGTAGTCCGACCAGGTGCCCAGCAACGAGTCCAGCAATGGCGACAGGCGATGCAATTTGCCGCGCAACGTGTCGCGCTGGCGAACGCCATTGGCCAGGGCTTCAACCAACGGTCCAGCGGCGACCAAGGAGTTGTAGTCCTGCTCCATGCGCCGCACATCGCGGAAGGCTTCTTCGCACGCGGCGATGTAATCGACACTGCCGGAGCGCAGGCTGTGTTCGAAGGCATCCAGGAACAATTGCTTGAGTTTGGCCGCGGTGATTTCGCGCATGTGCAGCAGGTTGATAAACAGTGCGCGGAAGGTCTTCAGGCTCTGCTCGCTGGTGGAGCGCAGCGGAATCAGGGTCAGGTCCAGCGGGATCGACGTGTGGCCGCCCACCAGCAAGCGGCGCAGTTCATCCGGCTTGAGTTCGTAGGCTTTCAGGCCTTCGCGCTCAAGGTTGGTGAACAGCTCTTTCTGGCGCAGGCAGGTGTCGTTTTTCTGGTAGTGGGCCAAATCCAGCTTGCCGGCATAGGCAAAGAACTGGTGACCAAAACCACCGCCCGGGCCACGCCCGACCACGCCGATCACGTGCGGGCCGTGGGGCAGCGAGACTTCCACGAGGATGTAGCTGGTGTCGGTGGCAAAGTAGAAGCGCCGCGATTGCTCCAGGGTGTACTTGCCGAAACTCATGTCCGACATGCGCGCCAGAATCGGGAATTGCAGGGCGTTGATCGACGCGGATTTACCCAGGTTGTTCGCGCCATACACCGACAGCGGCTCTTCCAGCGGGAACAGGCCCAAACTGTAACCGGCGGTGTTCAATAGGGCGAAGCGGCGGATGCCGTAGCGTTCCTTACTCATGCATCGGTCTCCTGTTCTTCGGCAATGGCGCGGGCCATCGCGTCTTCTTCGCTTTCTTCTTCGAAATCACTCAAATCCAGCGGGTCATCGGTCTTCAGCAGTTTCTCGTCGCTGTCTTCGTCGATGATCACCGGCGCCGGCAATGGCAACACGCTGTGCACGCTGGCCGCGAGGTCACGGTCTTGCTGCACCGACAGGCACACGTCGAGGAAACGGTGCATCGGCGGCAAGAAGCGGTACACGCCGTTGTCTTCGCTGGCAAAGCCCAGTTGGGTCATGCGGCGCATGATCTTTTCTTCGAGTTCTTCCTGGGTCTGCACTTCGGCCTGGATAAACAGGTCGCGGTACTTCTCCAGTAGCGAGGGCAACTCATCGCGGCCCAAGCTGCCACCGTCGAGCACGGCGATCGGGTCGCGGCCTTGGTCGGCCAAATGCTCGACGATGATGAAGGTGAACAGCGCCAGGCGCTGGGCGGTCTTGTTCACCTGCGCGCTGGCGATGGCGGAGTCCGGTACGAAGTAATAGAAACCACGGGTATCGCACACCAGTTCAAAGCCCAGGGCCTTGAACAGCGTGCGGTACTGGTCCTGGAAGTTCGACAATTGCGCGTACAGCTCCGGGTCGCGGCGGCTGACGTGATAACCCTTGAACAGCTCGCGAAAGATCGGCGCCAGCTGGGACAGTTCGGATAGATCAAGTTGCATTAGGTGTACTCGCAGAATTCTCGGCCATATCAGAGCCGGCCGGGAGCAGGGCGAATGAGCGCAGGCTGACCTGGTGCTCGTGTGTGTGATAGTCGCGGCGTTCCAGGCGTTCGCGCTTGAAACGTTTCTCGCGTGAGAGTCGCGAGAACCAGTACAGCAATTCGTCGGTGGCGCCGTCCGGTTCCTGCTCCAGCAGCCAAGTCATCAGGTCCGGCATCGGCAGTGCATCTTCGCAGCGCTCGAGCATTTCCTTGACCGTGCGCGGTGCACGCTGGGCTTCGCCCTTGTGGGATTTGTGCGCCTTGGGGAAACGCGCCGGTTTCGGCTCGAAATTCGCCAGGGCATACACATAGGCCTCGACCTGGCTGGCACTGCCGAGGAAGGTGCTTTGCGGCCGGGTGAACATCGGCATCGCCGCCTGCGGCACCGCGTCCAGGCCTTTACGGCGGATGGCCGACAAGGCCAACGCCGCACCACGGGTCACGGCGTTGTGCCGGCGTGCTTCTTCACGCAGCGGCAACAGCAGTTCGCGGGCGTGACGCAAGGTCAGCTGGGCGCTGGTCTGCATTTCGAGGATGCGCGCGTGGGTGCGCAGCAGCATGTCATCGTCCACCAGGTGGCCGAGGCGCTGCTGTTCGGTAAGCATGCGCAGCAGCACGTTCTCGACCTTGCGCACGCCTTGCTCGAAGGCACCGTCGGCGTTCACCAGTTGGATCATCGGTTCGACGTATTCGTCCCACGTCGCCAGGACCTCGGCGTAACGCTGGCGCAATGGGATCTGCCGGTCGCTGGTCTTGGCGCGGTCGGCCACGGCGGCGAGTGCTTGTTCGTCGTTGGCGAGCTTTTTCAGCACGTCGCGTACGCGCATATCCAGCAGGCGCAGTTGACGGGCCAGGTCGTGGCCATCGCGGATGTCGAAGGCGTCCTGGATATAACCGGCCAGGCGCTCAAGGTGGCGCAGGTAGGCTTCGATTTCCAGGCACAGGCCAAGCCGGTGCTCCTTGCGAAGATAAGCGAGGAAGTCGTGGATCTGTGCGTTGAGCTCGAAACGGTTCGGGCTCTTGGCGACAGGCACCAGGATATCCAGGCGAATCCACACGTCCAGCAGGCTGGTGATGTCCTGGGGCGTGCTGTCCAGTTGTTGGGCGGCCAATTGCGCGCGCAGCTCGCCCAGGCTCAAGGTGCCTTGGTCGAAGTGTTCGCACAGTGGCTCAAGTAAGGCCCAGTGTTCGGCGAGGGCGCGCAGGACGCGCTTGGGTTCGATCATGGAATGGCCGGCTGGTTGGCGATTAAAAGTCGCGATTGTACTGCATCAGGCGCGGGATTTATCCACAGCCGGTCAGTGCGCAGTGGGCGATTGTTACCGAACAGCGGTAGAATCCCCGCTCTTTACTTATCCACAAGTGGCCGAGCTGTGCTTATCGAGTCCCGACGTCGCGCTTACTTGACCGCCATGCAGGTGGTCAACTGGCTGCCCCGCACCGAACTGCCGTTCGCCGCCCCGTCGCGGCCCGAGCTGCTGCAAGCGCTTGAGCCCTCTGAGGCGTTCGAAGTTTCGGGGGAGGAGGCCGCCGCACCGGTGGCGGTGGTCAAGCCCGCCCCCGAGGCGCGTCCTGCCGTCGAGCGGGCGAAGATTGAAGTGCCGCGCCCCTCTGCGATGGTCAAGCCGGCAGTGGTTGAAGAGCCTGCGCCGGTCGCCAAGGCCCCGGTGGTGCCGCCGCCGCGCTTTGCCCTGCAATTGTTGCGCGCCGGGCGTTGCCTACTGCTGGTGGAATTGCCCACCGGCGAGCGTTTCCAGACCCGCGACCCGGCTTACATGCTGCTCAAAGACATGCTGCGCGCCGCCGGCCTGCCCGACAGCCCGCAAATTGTCGGCGACCCGGTGCGCTGGCCGCTGCTGGTGCGCGGCACCATGGACCAGGGCCCGGAAGCCGCGCGGGATTTTGTACAAGGTTTTGTTTCGGCACGCCTGGAAGACGAACCCTGCGTGTGCCTGTGGCTGATCGGCCTGCCCGCCGTGCGGTTTGCCGGCGAAGCGAATGCCGAAGCCTGGTACCGCGAACTGCAGGTCGAAGGCCTGGGCTCGGTGTGGGCCCTGCCGGGCCTTGAATTATTAATGGAAGAGCCACAGCGTAAGGCTGATGTCTGGCAAGCCATGCGCCGGCTGATGGCGCGCTGGAAAAGTACCGATGAGTGAAGCTTTATCCTTCCGCCCGATGACCGAGGCGGACCTCGACGCTGTACTGAAGATCGAATACGCGGCGTTCAGCCATCCCTGGACCCGTGGGATTTTTCTCGATGGGTTGGGCAAATACCAGATCTGGCTGATGTTCGAGGGCGAGCAGCAGGTGGGGCATGGTGTGGTGCAAATCATCCTCGATGAGGCGCATTTGCTGAACATCACCGTCAAACCGGAAAACCAGGGCCGTGGCCTTGGCCTGGCGCTGCTGGAGCACTTGATGTCCCGCGCGTATGCGGCCAGTGCGCGCGAGTGCTTCCTGGAGGTACGTGACAGCAACACCGGCGCGTTCCGCCTGTACGAGCGCTACGGTTTCAACGAAATCGGCCGCCGCCGCGATTACTACCCCGCTGTGGGCGGGCGTGAAGATGCGGTCGTCATGGCCTGCACCCTGATCGACTAAAACGCAGGCATCCCATGTGCAAGCAGGCCCCTGTGGGGGCTGGCTTGTCGAACCGCTGCGAGAGCCTCACCTCGGCCTCACTCGGGCACTGAGGCGCCTGCATCGCGGGCAAGCCCGGCTCCCACAGGGGCAGTGTTCACCGCTGGGCCTGTGGTGCGTCAGCGGTTACCGTCTACGGGATCGATACCGGCCAACTCGGCTTCATCCAGCCCATTCCCGCCGCCGATCTCATCTTCCTCGACGATGCTCAAATCGTAATCCGCCGGGTTGTCTTCACCCGCCTCCTGCGCATCCCGCGCGCCATCCTCATGGATCAGCGTTTCCGGGCTCATATCATCATCGGTGGACTCATGGTCATCCGTCGAAGCACCGGTCATCCCTGCTTCGCGTACCCGTTCGTCGGGCATCAGGTGCTCACGCTCGCGAGCTGGGATTTCATCGCCGATTTCTGCAGTCGGTGTCTCCTCGTCAAAGTCCAGCTCGCGCATCTCGCCCATGCGATCTTCGTTGTCATCAATCGGTTCCGGCTGTGTAGCGCCGTAGGGACGTCGTGATTCAGTCATGGCCAATCCTCATACTGTGGGGCTTATAGTGTGTGGACAGGCACGGCGCCCTAAAAATTCAAGCTAATTACGGCTTGGCGTGACCCGGACGAGCGGTTGTCTGTCACACAGCTGCGCATCATTCCTGAGGCTTTCCCTGATGAACGAACTACAAGACCTGCTTGATAACAATGAACGCTGGGCGGACGCGATCAAACAGGAAGATCCCGAATTCTTCGCCAAGCTCGCCCGCCAGCAAACCCCGGAATACCTGTGGATCGGCTGCTCCGACGCCCGGGTGCCGGCCAACGAGATCGTCGGCATGCTGCCGGGTGATCTGTTTGTGCACCGCAACGTCGCCAACGTGGTGCTGCACACCGACCTCAATTGCCTGTCGGTGATCCAGTACGCGGTCGATGTGCTCAAGGTCAAACACATCCTTGTCACCGGCCACTACGGCTGTGGCGGTGTGCGCGCCTCGATGCAGGACCGCCAGTTCGGCCTGATCGACGGCTGGCTGCGCACCATTCGTGACCTCTACTACGAAAACCGCGAACTGCTGGCCCAACTGCCGACCGAAGAAGAACGCGTGGACCGCCTTTGCGAGCTGAACGTGATTCAGCAGGTGGCCAACGTCGGTCATACCAGCATTGTGCAAAACGCTTGGCACCGTGGGCAGAGTCTGTCGATCCATGGCTGCATCTACGGCATCAAGGACGGTCGTTGGAAGAGCTTGAACACCACCATCAGTGGCTTCGAGCAGTTGCCGCCGCAATACCGCCTACGCCCGTTGGGTGAAGCTTAAAGGCACGTCTTGTCGTCCCGTTGCTCCAGGAACAGCTTGCCTTCCAGGCTGAGTTGTTCCTCCGGGCCTTTGATCCAGCCCCGGCAGTTGGGGCTGCCGCATTGGCAGGCGAACTGGCGGTGCAAGACGTCGCCGGTCTTGGCGTAATCGATGGTCAGCCACGTGCCGGCGGCAATCGGCATGACTGACCAGAGCTCCAGATAGGATGTATCGAGATATACATTTGGGTCGCAGGAGTGATGCAGTTGGCCGCAGACCCACGGGTCGTACAGCCGGATGCGTGCCGAGATCTGGAAGGTATGCGGGCGCCGTTCGCTCAAGGCATAGCCGAACACGCGGGCAATGAGTGTGCGGCTGTCGAAGCCCACACGGGCTTTGATGCCGATGACCTCGCCGTGTTTGTCACGTATTACCTCAAATTGCCGGGACGACGGATAGCCGCACACGGCCAGCGTTGTCGCGAAGGGGTACAGGCAGTCATCGTCCGCACTATTAGCCTTATCCATGGCTTGAGTTTTCATCACTCTCCTGTGGTGGGCTGCATCGACTTGCGAACGGTGTCTGACTGCCAGTCTTGCAGCGAATGGGCCTGGATCAAGACTCGCTGAACACGTCAGCGATTTCTACTGTCAACCTTCACAGTAGAACTCGCTGATTTTTTGTGCGCACTACAGCGCTGGCGCTGTGACTAGGGGGGCTGGGGCGGTGTTCTTGAGCTGTTTCAACTGTGCCTTGATGGCGGGCGTGGCGCATTTTGCGTTGGCCTGCTCCGGGGTCAGGCTGCGCACCGAGGTGTAGAACAACTCACAGGTCTGCTCCTTGCGCGTGACTTGCCAAGTGTTCATGCAGGCCTTGAGCAATACATTCGGGTCGCTGGCGGGTTTTTGCCCCATGCCGGCCTGCCAGCAGGCAGCGCTCAGATCCTGGCCCATCACCTTTAAACCAGCCTCGTCGGCCTTTTGTTCATTGCCGTCATAGGTGGCCGGGTCTGCCGCATACCAGATGTAGCTCGGATGGTTGGCGCCCAGTACTGACACGGTCTTGCCCGCTGCCGGGCTGATTTGCGCCAAGCCCAGCACGCTCACCGTCTGGCCGTACTGTTGCGTGATCCAGCTGCGCACCGGGGCACCGAACGCGACCATCGGCAACGAGCCGTTAGCGCGCAGGCTCAGTTCCTTGACCATGCGTGTCTGATAGTCGGCGAAGTAGCTGTAGACGTTTTCCAGGTCTTTACCCGCGTTGGACGGCGCGGCGATCGGTGCAATATCGATGATGGTCTGGTAAGCCGGTGTTTCGGTGGCCGGGATGCCATTGTCGGTGAGCAAGCTGGCCCATCGGTCAGTGGTGGCCGATTCCAGGTAATCCTGGGCCTGGGTCAGCGAATAGTCAGGCGGGAAGTGCAGCAACTCGATGCTTTTGCGGTGTTCCAGCGCCATGCCCAGCGGCAGGAACAGGTACCAGTTGTAGGCCCACTTGCCGTCGGCGTTGAGTTTGCTGGCACCTTGGTAGGCAAGGTCAGCGGTATTGAGCAACGTGGTCAACGGCTGCCCGTAGTGGTCCGGCACGCCGCTGAAGGTGGCTGAGACCTGGCCGTCGTGGGTCTTCACGCTGACCTTGGCACGGCTGTAGCCGTCGCGCTGAAGGCTCTGGTTCAAGTAGTGCTCGGCAGTCTGCTCCAGCGTCCATGGCCGAAAGCAGATCACGTTGCAGTTATTGGGGAACGCGAACAACTGGGTGACGCGTTGCGTGCTGCCCAGTGGTACTTCGATATCGGCCTGTACGACCGCACTGGCCAGCAGTGCGGCCAGGGTGAAGGACAGCCTGGTCGGTTTAAACATAGTTGGTTCCTTGTCAGCGAAAGCCCGTCTGCGCGGGTTGAAAGCCCACCTCCACACAGTAGCGGCTGACCAGGAAAATCGCGTGTTAAATCGCCAGGCGTGTCGCTATTGGATAAGAAAACCTACGCCTTGAATTCCAACGCGTTGCTCAAGTCGCCCATGGGCTTCTGGCCGCGGGCGGTCATCGCGTCATCACGCAGCTTGAGGCCGTCCAGTTTCTCCAGCTGGAACACCCGGGTGATCAAACGCAGGATCGACGCCGTGTCGTACACCGTATGGTCCACCGTGCCTTTGCGCGCAAATGGCGAGACCACCACGGCCGGAATCCGCGTGCCCGGGCCCCAGCGGTCGCCTTTTGGCGGTGCAACGTGGTCCCACCAGCCGCCGTTTTCATCGACGGTGATGATCACCACCATGTTTTTCCATTGTGGGCTTTCCTGCAGCACCTTCAGGGCGCGGGTGATATGGCGGTCACCCGAGGCCACGTCGGCATAACCGGCGTGCATGTTGAGGTTGCCCTGGGGTTTGTAGAAGGTCACCGCCGGCAGTGTTCCCGCCTGGGCATCAGCCAGGAAGTGGTTGGTGCTCGGTTCATCGCCCAGGCCGCCGTCGCGCAGGCGTTTCTTGCGCTCAACCGGGTTTTGCGGGCCTTGCTGCTTGAAGTAGTTGAACGGCTGATGGTGATACTGAAAACTCGGAATCTTCGGGATCGCTGCCGAATCCTTGTGTTCGTCGATCGTCGCCTGCCAGGCACCGCCATACCAGGCCCAGTCCACGTTTTTCTTCGACAGCTTGTCGCCGATGTGTTCGTGAGACTGCGGCACCAGCACGCTGGGCAAGTCGGGTTTGGCGTAGTCCGGGCGCTCCGGGTCGCGGATCCAGGTCGGCCAATACGGCGGCGCCATGGTATTCACCGCGTAGCCGTCCGGCGTCAATGCGCTGGGGCCGAATTGTGGCGGGCCAGTCATGGCACTGGCCGGGGACTTGTCCAGCGGCTTGAGGCGCGTGTCGGTCGGGTCGTCGCTCTGCAGCGTGGCGATCTGCGATTTGGCCACTGAATTGGCAGCATCCGGGTAAAACGGCACTTGAGCGCTGATCAAATACTGGTGGTTGAGGTAAGAACCACCAAAGGCGCCCTGGAAGAAGTTGTCGCAGAGCACGAACTCCTTGGCGACGTCCCACAGGCGCATCGAGTAGCGCGTTTGCGGGTAATGGCCAAACGTCAGCGCGCCCGAGTCGGCCCAGGCGACAAACTGGTCGTTCTTGCCACCATTGATCTGCATTTGGTTCTGATAAAACACGTGCCACAGGTCGCGGGTGATCAGGCTCAACGGCAGGTCTTCGCCGTCCGGGCCTTTCAATGCGTAAGGTGCATTGGGTAAGTGTTCTTGATATTGGGTAGCGACGGGGTAAACCACGCCGTCGATCGTCTGCGGCCCAAGCTGAGTCACGCCGCCCCACACTTGCGGCAGCGTCTGCAGCAGGCTGCCGTCACGGTCACGTTGCTGGTAGTCGGCGGGTTTGAGCGCGGACAGCGGGCTCTCTACGCCGGGGAAGTCGGCAAACAGGTTGTTGAAGCTGCGGTTTTCACCGTAGATCACCACCACATTTTTCACGTTGTCGTGCAGGGCCTTGTCCAGCTCTTGCGGCGTGAGTGGGCGCACTTGCGGTTTGCCCGAGGGCTCGCCGGTATTGCCGCAGGCACCCAAGGTCGCGCCGACCCCCAGTACCGCTGCGCCTCCCAGGAAGCGCCGGCGGCTGGTATCCACCGGTGGTAGAGCTGTGGAATCGGAGGAAGGGCGGTCTTGGTGCTCGTCACTCATTAATGGGAGTCCCTGCTGGCTAGTTGTTGCAAGATGTTTCGCCAGGACGGTAGCAACCGAATATGACCGAACGAAGACAGCGAAATGAATCGGGCGATTACAACAGGCGCAGCGCCAATTGGCTACCCGCGCGCAAGTACTCAACCTGGGCCGTCACCGCATCCTTGACGATGGCTTCGCCGGTATCGGTCAACCTGGCTTTCTTCGCATCGATGACGCTGGTCTGCAGCAGTTGCATGGCGACATCCATGGCTTTTTGGAAGGCTGTCACGTTGTTGTGCAGACCAAACTCTTTGATCACGGCAGCCATGCGCCGATCGGCATCGTCTCGCAGGGTTGTGTACTCAACGACCGATACGTTGTCGTCCTTATAAATATCATTGATCAACTCTTCCAGTGATTTGGATAGGGGCGTCATCGGATTTTCCTTGGCGATTGGTGAGTGGTAATCCGAGTCAGGTTAATCAAAGGCGCTGGCGATAGAAGTCAGGCGTTGTCGACACACAGAGTGGGACGAACCCCACACATTGCATCAGAACGGCAGCTTGCGGCTTGTCGTTAATAATGTGGGAGCGAGCCAGTCACACCGCCGCTCCCACACTGACCGCGTCAGGGCATGACGGGCGGCAAATACTTCAACGTCGTCCCCAACGCCCACAGCAGGAACAACACCAACGGCGTGTGCACCAGCAACTGCACAAACGAAAACCCGATCAAGTCCCGCGCCTTGAGCCCCAACACGCCCAGCAGCGGCAGCATATAGAACGGGTTGATCAGGTTCGGCAGCGCCTCAGCTGCGTTGTAGATTTGCACCGCCCAGCCTAGGTGGTATTGCAGGTCGTTGGCCACTTGCATTACGTAAGGTGCTTCGATGATCCACTTGCCGCCGCCCGACGGAATAAAGAAGCCCAGCACCGCCGAGTACACGCCCATTAATAGCGCGTAGGTGTCGTGGGAGGCGATGGACGTGAAGAAGGTCGAAATGTGGTGCGCCAGGGTCTGGCCGTCGCCGCCCTTGACCACGGTCATCAACGCGGCGATCGAGCCGTACAGCGGAAACTGGATCAGCACGCCGGTGGTGGTCGGCACGGCGCGCGCTACCGCATCCAGAAAGCTGCGTGGGCGCCAGTGCAGCAGCGCACCGACCATGATGAACAGGAAGTTGTAGGTGTTCAGCCCCGAGATGGCGCTGATTGCCGGCTTGGTTGAAAACTCATGGAACAGCCAGCCGGCCGCCAGCAGGGCCAGCAAAATGGTCAACAGCGGGCTGTGTTCCAGCCATTCGCCCGGGCGGGTTGGTGCTTGAATCTTGGGCAGGTTAAAGGCCGGGTCGACGCCGCAGGCTTTTGCATCACGGGCGCTGTTCGGCCCCGGCGCGGTAGCGTAGGCGATGATCAGCGACACCACGATCAGCGCCAGCAACATCACCCCGGATTGCCATAGAAAGATGGTATCGGTGAATGGAATCACCCCTGTAATCGACAGAATCGACGGTGGCAAGCTGGCCGGGTTGGCTTGCAATTGCGCGGCCGACGACGACAGCCCCAGCGCCCACACCGCGCCCAGGCCCAGGTAGGCGGCAGCACCGGCCGCGCGGTAATCCATGCGCAAATCCGTGCGACGGGCCAGTGCGCGCACCAGCAAACCGCCGAACACCAAGGACAAGCCCCAGTTGAGCAGGGAGGCAACCATCGAGATCAGCGCCACCCAGGCCACGGCCGAACGGCCGTTCTTCGGGATGCGTGCCAGGCGGTCGATCAGTTTCACCGCAGGCGGTGAGCTGGCCACCACATAACCGCCGATCACCACAAAGGCCATCTGCATGGTGAACGGGATCAGGCTCCAGAACCCATCACCAAAGGCTTTGGCGGCTTCGGTCGGCGCGGCGCCCATGCCCAGGGTCGCCACGGCGACGATGATCACCGCAAGGGCGGCAAACACCCAGGAGTCAGGAAACCAGCGTTCGGCGAAATTGGAACAACGCAGGGCAAATCGGGCATAGCGGCTTTCTTCGATAGCATCGGCCACGAGTCTTTCCTCTTGTATTTATTATGGTGTTGGCAGTTTTACGGCATGTTCCGCTACGGCCATTGATATGGGAATGCAGTTATCTTCATCGATCCATGAGGAAAACAAATATATCTGTCGTGATTGCCATCATTGGGCTCAGCTCATAACCTGCACGCCATTTTGTTTGTCTGCCGAGCCTCCACATGACTGCCACCTTTTCTCCACAGGCGCAGCGTTTTTCCCGCTCCGACTACAAAACCCTGGGCCTGGCCGCCCTCGGCGGCGCCCTGGAAATCTACGACTTCATCATCTTCGTATTCTTTGCGCTGACCCTCAGCCAGCTGTTTTTCCCGCCAGAAATGCCCGAGTGGCTGCGCCTGCTGCAAAGCTTCGGCATCTTCGTCACCGGCTACCTGGCGCGCCCGCTGGGCGGCATTTTGATGGCGCACTTCGCCGATCACCTGGGGCGCAAACGCGTGTTCAGTCTGAGCATCCTGATGATGGCCTTGCCCTGCCTGCTGATCGGGATCATGCCGACCTACGCGCAAATCGGTTATTTCGCCCCATTGATCCTGCTGGTGCTGCGCGTGCTGCAAGGCGCGGCAGTGGGCGGCGAGGTGCCCAGCGCCTGGACTTTCGTCGCCGAACACGCGCCAACCCAGCATCGTGGCTATGCCCTGGGCTTCCTGCAGGCCGGCCTGACCTTCGGCTACCTGCTCGGCGCATTGACTGCCACCCTGCTGGCGCAAGTTTTCACCCCCGCTGAAATCCTCGATTACGCCTGGCGCTTCCCGTTCCTGCTCGGTGGTGTGTTCGGCGTGATCGGCGTGTGGCTGCGCCGCTGGCTCAACGAAACCCCGGTGTTCCTCGAAATGCAGGCGCGTCGCCAGGCCGCCGCCGAACTGCCTCTGCGCACCGTGCTGCGCGACCATCGCGCCGTGTTGCTGCCGGCGATGATCCTCACCTGCGTGCTCACCTCGGCGGTGGTGGTGCTGGTGGTCATCACCCCAACCATGATGCAAAAAACCTTCGGCATGAGCCCCAGCCACACCTTCGCCTTGAGCGCATTGGGCATCGTCTTCCTGAATATCGGCTGTGTCCTGGCCGGCCTGCTGGTGGACCGCATCGGCGCCTGGCGCGCGGTGCAGGTCTACAGCCTGTTGCTGCCGGTGGGCATTGCGGTGCTGTACGCCAGCCTGATCAACGGCGGCGTATGGCTGGGCGCGGCATATGCCGTGGCGGGCTTGAGTTGCGGCGTAGTGGGCGCGGTGCCGTCGGTGATGGTCGGCCTATTCCCGGCGCAGGTGCGGGTGTCGGGAATTTCCTTCACCTACAACATTGCCTACGCGTTGTGGGCGAGTACTACGCCGCTGCTGTTGATTGCGCTGATGCCTACCAGCCCGTGGATTTGCGTGGGCTATTGCGTGGTGATGGGCGCGGTGGGGGTGGCGAGTGTGGCGATTTTTGGTAAGCGCCACACCTTGGCCTCCTGAGGTTTAAGTCAGAAAGTGCCACAGCACCAACGTACCCACCAAGCCGACGACGGAAACGATGGTCTGCAACACCGACCACACCCAGATCGTCTGCTTCAGCTGCAAGCCAAAGTACTCCCGCACCATCCAGAACCCGGCGTCGTTGACGTGGCAGAAGAACACCGAGCCGGCGCCAATCGCCAGCGCTACCAATGAACTCTGGGTCGCCGCCAAACCCGCCATCATCGGTGCGAGAATGCCCGCCGTGGTAGTGGTAGCAACGGTCGCCGAGCCGGTGGCCTGGCGCAGGGCCACGGCGATCAACCATGCCAGCAGCAAGTAGGGCATGTGTGCGCCTTCGGCGACCTTGCTGATGGTCTGGCTGACGCCGGCGTCCAGCAGGGTTTGCTTGAGGCCGCCGCCGGCACCGATGGTCAACAGCAGCACGGCGATAGGCGCGAGGGCTTTGCGCAGGGTGTTGCCGACGTCGCTGCGTGGCATACCGGCGGCCCAGCCCAGGCAGATCACAGCGGCGATGACGGCCAGGCCAAGTGCGATCAGCGGCTCACCGAGGAATTTCAAGGTCAATGCCACCGGGTTTTCCGGCGACATCGCAACCTTGGCCAAGGTGCTGCCGAGCATCAGAATTACCGGCAGCAAGATGATCAGCAACGACACACCGAAACTCGGCTGGCGTGGCGCCTTGGGCGGTGCGCTGAACAGCGCGCCGATGTCGGCCGGTTCATCCACGTGCAGGCGTTTGGACAGCCAGTTGCCGTAGAGCGGGCCCGCGAGAATCACCGCCGGCACCGCCAGGCAAAAGCCCAGCAGCATAGTCAGGCCCAGGTCGGCGTGCAGCGCGCTCACCGCAATCAGCGGCCCCGGATGCGGTGGCATCAGGGCGTGCAGGGTGGTCATGCCGGCCAGCGCCGGGATCGCGATTTTCAGCAGTGGTTGGTTCGAGCGTTTGGCCATCACGAAGATGATCGGCACCATCATCACCAAGCCGACTTCGAAGAACAGCGGCAGGCCGATCACCATGGCGACCAGCGCCATTACCCAGGGCAGCGACTTGCCTTTGCCCAGCCCGAGCAGGGTGGTGGCAATGCGGTCGGCCGCGCCGGATTCGGCCATCAACGCACCGAGCATCGAGCCCAGGGCGATGATGATCCCGGCTTCACCGAGGATCGCCCCGGCGCCTTTGCTGAAGGCTTTGGCGACTTCTTCCGGAGGCAACCCGGCGCCGACACCGGCGATAAACGTACCGATCAGAATCGACAGGAACGGCGGCAGCTTGGTCGCGCTGATCAACACAATGATGCTGACGATCGCCAGCAGCACGCAGAGCATAAGGCGGGTGTCGTGAACCATCCACGCGGCAGTCGATAACTCCAAAACGGGGCTCCTTATCGAACAGGTTGGCTAATTTGTTTCTTTTTGTTTCCTGCCCGAAAAGCATACCTGATAGAACCGTGCCACAGCGCTATTGCGCAGTTTTGGTGCGAGCCTGGTTAACGCTTGGCTGACAGCTGAATGACAATTTCGCAAGGCGTGCCGGTGCTATGGTTTTATGGCCCTATGATCAGCCCATTCCGTTATGACGAGGACATCACATGAGCGCCGGACACAATCACGCCCAGGTACGCGCAGGTCACGAACGCAAGTTGTGGATGGTGCTCGGCTTAACCGGGAGTTTTATGATCGCCGAGGTCATCGGCGCCTTCGTCACCGGCAGCCTGGCGCTGTTGTCCGACGCGGCCCACATGATGACGGACACCCTGGCGATGGCGATTTCCCTGGTTGCCATCCAGATGGCCAAGCGCGCCGCTGACCGTAAGCGCACCTTCGGGTATGCGCGTTTCGAAATTCTGGCGGCGTCGTTCAATGCGCTGCTGCTGTTTGCCGTGGCCTTTTACATTCTGTATGAGGCCTATCAACGGCTGCAGGCGCCGCCTGAAATCCAGTCCACCGGCATGCTGGTGATCGCGGTGTTGGGGCTGATCATCAACTTGATTTCGATGCGCCTGCTCAGTGCCGGCAGCGGCGAAAGTCTCAACGTCAAAGGCGCCTACCTGGAAGTGTGGAGCGACATGCTCGGCTCCATTGGCGTGATCATCGCGGCGCTGGTGATCATGCTCACCGGTTGGGGCTGGGTCGATTCCTTGGTGGCGGCAGGGATTGGTTTCTGGGTATTACCACGCACCTGGATCTTGCTGAAGGAAAGCATGAACGTGCTGCTGCAAGGCGTGCCCGACGGCATTGATATTGATCAGATCGAGCAGGGCATCCGCAACGTGCCTGGGGTCAAGGACGTGCACGACCTGCATATCTGGGCCCTGACCAGCGGCAAGAATGTGCTGAGTGCGCACTTGGTGGCGGACTCGGCGCTGGGCACCGAACAACAAGTCCTCACGCTGGTGACGGAGTTGCTGCACGAACAATTCGATATTTCCCACGTCACGTTGCAGGTGGAAGGCGAGGGGTTTGAGCACGATGAACATGACGACGTGCATGCCTGATCCCGGCTAACAGATTTGTAATGTTCCGCCCACCGCCCTGATAAGTACCGAAAGTTACATTGCCCTCGCTGGGAAACCTCAGCGACTTTCTGGGCCTGGAACTCTCGTTATGGCACTTTCCGTTAGAACACTGTTGGCCGTTAGAACACTGTTAGGGGCGACTGCGTTGTGGGTGGCAGCCAGTGCTGCTCAGGCGCAAACCCTCACGCTTGATGCAGCCCTGCAAGCCGCCTTCGCCAACAACCCCGACCTGGCTGCCGCGCAATGGGAAATCGAGATTGCCCAAGGCGGTCGCCAACAGGCTGGCTTGATCCCCAACCCGGTAGCCTCATGGGATGCCGAAGACACGCGCCGCAACACGCGCACCACCACGATTAAACTCAGCCAAACCCTGGAACTGGGCGGTAAGCGCGGTGCGCGGATTGACGTGGCGACACGTGCCCAGGATGCCGCCGCGCTGACCCTTGAGCAGCGTCGCAATGGTCTGCGCGCCGATGTGATCGACAGCTATTACGGCGCGCTGCGAGCCCAGGAACGCCTCGACCTGGCGCAACGCTCGATGGCGCTTGCCGAGCGCGGCCTAGTGGTCGCCAAGGGCCGCGTCACCGCCGGCAAGTCATCGCCGGTGGAAGCCACGCGCGCGCAGGTGCAGCTGTCGGAGATCCGCCTGGAGTTGAACCGCGCGCAGGTCGGCCTGAGCGATGCCTATCGCCGCCTTGCCGCCAGCACCGGCAGCGCCACCCCCGACTTCCAGGCCGTGGCCACTCAAAGCCAATCCGCACCGCCCTTGCCGGCCTCCGCACAATTGCTGGCGCGGCTTGAGCAAACCACCGAGCTGCGCCTGGCCGACATGCAGATTATCCAGAGCGAAGCCAGCGTGGGCCTGGAAAAAGCCCAGCGCATTCCTGACCTCGATGTGTCGATCGGCAGCCAGTACGACGCCAGCGTGCGTGAGCGGGTGAACCTGGTGGGCGTGTCGATGCCGATCCCGCTGTTCAACCGCAACCAGGGCAACGTGCTCGCCGCCAGCCGCCGCGCCGATCAGGCCCGCGACCTGCGCAATGCCGTTGAGCTGCGCCTGCGCACCGAAACCCGTCAGGCCCTGGACCTGTGGCAAACCGCCAACACTGAAGTGCGCACGTTCAACCAACAAATCCTGCCCGCCGCCCAAAGCGCGGTGGACAGCGCCACCCGTGGCTTCGAGATGGGCAAGTTCAACTTCCTCGACGTGCTCGACGCCCAGCGCACCTTGATCGCAGCCCGCACCCAATACCTCACGGCGACCGCCCAGGCGACTGACGCCTGGGTACGCATCGAACGGATTTACGGCGACCTCGCCCGGTTTTGATTTTTTCTGGAGTCTTTTATGAAGCATAAACACGGTGTGGCGCTTGCCGTCGCCCTGGGCCTGATGCTGTCTGGTTTTGCCCATGCCGAAGAGGAAGAAGAAGGCAAACTCGAACTCACTGAGCAGCAGATCCAGGCTGCCGGTATCCAACTCGCCCAGGCCCAACCCCGCGCGATCAGCACCCTGCTGACGCTGCCGGGCGAAGTGCGTTTTGACGAGGACCGTACCTCGCACATCGTCCCGCGTGCGGCCGGTGTGGTGGAGGAGGTCAAGGTCAACCTCGGCCAGTCGGTGAAGAAAGGCGAACTGTTGGCGGTGATCTCCAGCCAGCAGATTTCTGATCAACGCAGCGAGCTGGCGGCCAGTGAGCGTCGTGTCGAACTGGCACGCACCACTTTCCAGCGCGAGCGCCAACTGTGGAAGGACGAGATCTCCGCCGAGCAAGATTACCTGCTGGCGCGCCAGACCTTGCAGGAGGCTGAAATCGCCTTGAACAACGCTCGTCAGAAGATGACGGCGCTCAGCGGCAGTGCCGTTCTGGCGGGCGGCAATCGCTATGAGCTGCGTGCGCCATTCGCCGGTGTGGTGGTGGAAAAACACCTGGGCGTCGGTGAGGTGGTGGGCGAAACCAGCAATGCCTTCACGCTCTCGGATTTGTCCCAGGTGTGGGTCACCTTCGGCGTGTTTCCCAAGGACTTGAACAAGGTGCGCGTCGGTAAACCGGTGAAAGTCACCTCCACGGAAATGGGCACTGAAGTACAAGGCACCGTGGCCTACGTCGGCAACCTGCTCGGCGAGCAGACGCGTACCGCCACCGTGCGCGTGACCGTGCCCAACCCCGACGACGCCTGGCGCCCCGGGCTGTTTGTCACCGTGCAATTGGCCACCGACACCTACCAGGCCAAGGTCACCGTGCCGCAAACCGCGATCCAGACCGTCGAGGACAAACCTTCGGTGTTTGTGCGCACTGCGGACGGTTTCATCACCCGCCACCTCGAACTGGGCGTGAGTGAAAACGGCTATGTCGAAGTACGCAAAGGCCTCGACGTCGGGGCGCAAGTGGCGACCGAAGGCAGCTTCATCCTCAAGTCCGAACTGGGTAAAGGCTCGGCCGAGCACGCCCATTGATCCTGCGAGTGATTTCCCATGTTTGAGCGCCTTATCCAATTCGCCATCGAACAGCGCATCATCGTGCTGCTGGCGGTGCTGTTGATGGCCGGTGTCGGCATCGCCAGCTATCAGAAGTTGCCCATCGACGCAGTGCCCGACATCACCAATGTGCAGGTGCAGATCAACTCGGCGGCGGCCGGGTTTTCGCCGCTGGAGACCGAACAGCGCATCACCTTTCCGATTGAAACCGCCATGGCCGGCTTGCCGGGTTTGCAGCAGACGCGCTCGTTGTCGCGCTCCGGCTTGTCCCAGGTCACGGTGATCTTCAAAGACGGCACCGACCTGTTCTTTGCCCGCCAATTGGTCAACGAGCGCCTGCAAGTGGCCCGCGAACAATTGCCCACCGGCATCGAAACCGCGATGGGGCCGATTTCCACCGGTCTCGGGGAGATTTTCCTATGGACCGTCGAAGCCGAAGACGGCGCACTCAAAGAAGACGGTACGCCTTACACACCGACCGACCTGCGGGTGATCCAGGATTGGATCATCAAGCCGCAACTGCGCAATGTGCCGGGCGTGGCCGAGATCAACACCATCGGCGGCTTTGCCAAGGAATACCAGATCGCCCCGGACCCCAAGCGTCTGGCGGCCTACAACCTGACGTTGACCGATTTGGTCACTTCGCTGGAGCGTAATAACGCCAACGTCGGCGCCGGTTACATCGAGCGCAGCGGCGAGCAACTGTTGATCCGCGCTCCGGGGCAAGTGGCGTCCATCGATGACATCGCCAACATCGTCATCACCACCTCGGATGGCACGCCGATTCGCGTGCGCAATGTGGCGCACGTCGAAATCGGCCGTGAGCTGCGTACCGGTGCCGCCACGGAAAATGGCCGTGAAGTGGTGCTGGGCACGGTGTTTATGTTGATCGGTGAAAACAGCCGTACCGTGTCCCAGGCGGTGGCGAAAAAACTGGAAGAGATCAACCGTTCGCTGCCCCAAGGCGTGGTGGCCGTCACCGTCTACGACCGCACCAACCTGGTGGAAAAAGCCATCGCCACCGTGAAGAAAAACCTCTTCGAAGGTGCGCTGCTGGTCGTCGCCGTGCTGTTCCTGTTCCTGGGCAACATCCGCGCGGCGTTGATCACTGCGATGGTGATCCCGCTGGCGATGCTGTTCACGTTTACCGGAATGTTCACCAACAAAGTCAGCGCCAACCTGATGAGCCTTGGCGCGCTGGACTTCGGCATTATTGTCGACGGCGCGGTGGTGATCGTCGAAAACGCGATCCGCCGACTGGCCCATGCGCAGCAGCGCCATGGCCGCCTGCTGACCCGCAGCGAACGCCTGCACGAAGTGTTCGCGGCCGCCAAGGAGGCTCGACGGGCTTTGATCTACGGGCAACTGATCATCATGGTGGTGTACCTGCCGATCTTCGCCCTCACGGGTGTGGCTGGGAAGATGTTCCACCCCATGGCCTTTACCGTGGTGATTGCCCTGCTCGGCGCGATGATTCTGTCGGTGACGTTCGTGCCAGCCGCGATCGCGCTGTTCGTCACTGGCAAGGTCAAGGAAGAAGAAAACCTGGTGATGCGCACGGCACGTCGGGTCTATGCGCCGGTGCTGGATTGGGTGATGGCGCGCCGCCCTCTGGTGTTTGGCTTGGCGGTGCTGACCATCGTCGCCTCGGGCGTGGTGGCCAGCCGCATGGGCAGCGAATTTATCCCCAGCCTCAGTGAAGGTGACTTCGCCCAGCAAGCCTTGCGTGTGCCGGGCACCAGCCTGACGCAATCGGTGCAGATGCAGCAGCAGCTGGAAAAAACCTTGATGGCTCAGGTGCCGGAAATCGAACGGGTCTTCGCGCGTACCGGCACCGCGGAAATCGCTTCCGACCCTATGCCGCCGAATATTTCCGACAGCTATGTGATGCTCAAGCCGAAGGACCAATGGCCGGACCCGAAGAAATCTCGTGAAGCGCTGATCGAAGATATCCAGCGCGCCAGTGCGATTGTGCCGGGCAGTGCGTATGAACTGTCGCAACCGATCCAACTGCGTTTCAACGAGCTGATTTCTGGGGTGCGCAGTGATGTGGCGGTGAAGGTGTTTGGCGACGACATGGCGGTGCTCAACAAGACCGCCGGGGAAATCGCCGAGACCCTGCAAAAGCTTGAGGGCGCCTCGGAAGTGAAGGTGGAACAGACTTCCGGGCTGCCGGTACTGACGATCAATATTGACCGCGACAAGGCCGCGCGTTTCGGCCTGAATGTGGGCGATGTGCAGGACACCATTGCCGTCGCTGTCGGTGGGCGCCAGGCCGGTACGTTGTACGAAGGTGACCGCCGCTTCGACATGGTTGTGCGTTTGTCCGACGCGTTGCGTACCGATATCGACGGGCTATCACGGCTGTTGATCCCGGTGCCGGCGCTGGCCAGTAACGCGTCGGGGCAGTTGGGTTTTATCGCCTTGTCCCAGGTTGCCAGTTTGGATTTGGTACTCGGGCCGAACCAGATCAGTCGCGAGAATGGCAAGCGTCTGGTGATCGTCAGCGCCAACGTGCGCGGGCGGGATATCGGTTCGTTTGTTGATGAGGCCGAGACGGCCATCAGCAGCCAGGTGAAGGTGCCGGCGGGTTACTGGACGACATGGGGCGGCCAGTTCGAACAGTTGAAGGAAGCCTCCGAACGTTTGCGCATCGTGGTGCCGGTGGCGTTGCTGCTGGTGTTCGGGCTGCTGTTTATGATGTTCAACAACCTCAAGGACGGGCTGCTGGTGTTTACCGGGATTCCGTTCGCGTTGACCGGTGGGATCATGGCGCTGTGGTTGCGCGATATTCCATTGTCGATCTCGGCGGGGGTGGGCTTTATCGCGTTGTCGGGTGTGGCGGTGTTGAACGGGCTGGTGATGATTGCCTTCATCCGCAACCTGCGCGAGGAAGGGCGCTCATTGTCGGTGGCGATCAACGAAGGCGCGCTCACCCGTTTGCGCCCGGTACTGATGACGGCGCTGGTGGCGTCCCTGGGGTTTATCCCAATGGCCCTGGCCACCGGCACCGGCGCCGAGGTGCAGCGCCCGTTGGCGACGGTGGTGATTGGCGGGATTATTTCTTCCACGTTGCTGACCTTGCTGGTGCTGCCGGCGTTGTATCAGTGGGCGCATCGCAAGGAGGAATGACGAGTAGCTGGTGAGCGGGCTTGCTGTGTTGAATGGACTTGCTGTGGCGACCGGGGCTGTTGTGGCAAGCCCGCTCGCCACAACAGGTGCGCTGCCACACCGAGCAGGCTCAGCCTAGAGGCGGCTTAGACTTGAGGAAACACCAGGCGGAACAAGGTAAAGCCACCGGGCAGGCTGCGCACATCAGCCTGCCCTTGGTGCAGGGTCATGATCGACCGCACGATCGCCAGGCCCAGGCCGGTGCCGCCCTCAGTGCGTGCGCGGCTGCTGTCGACACGGTAAAAACGCTCGAACAGGTACGGCAGGTGTTGCGCTTCGATCCCCGAGCCTGGGTTGCTGACGGACAACGAAACGTTGTTGTCGTAAGCCTCCACCAGCAACGAAATATGCGCGCCCGATGGGCTATGGCGGATGGCGTTGGACAGCAGGTTGGAGAGGGCACGTTGAATCATCAGGCGATCGCCGTGTACCTGGGCCTCGCCGCTGAGGGTCAGGGTCAGCTGTTTGTCTTCGGCACTCAGGGCGAACAAGTCCATCACCCGGTTTGCCTCAGCCGTCAGCGACACGGCAGTAAACGAGGCTCGCGCCGCCGGGTGGCTGACTTGGGCCAGAAACAACATGTCGGAAACGATACGCGCCAGGCGCTCCAGCTCTTCGGTGTTGGATTCCAGCACCGCTTTGTAGGCCTCCGGCGGGCGTTCGCGCGACAGCGTCACCTGGGCCTTGCCCATCAGGTTGGTCAGCGGCGCGCGCAGTTCGTGGGCGAGGTCATCGGAGAATTGCGACAGCTGCTGCACCCCGGCGTCCAGGCGGTCGAGCATCACGTTGAAGCCTTGCGCCAGCTCGCCCAGTTCGTGCGGCAGGTTGTCGACGGACAGGCGATGGGTCAGGTCCTGCGTGGTGACTTTGGCCGCCACTCGGCTGAACTGCTTCAGCGGCGCCAGCCCGCGCTGCACCAGCCACCAGGCGCCCATGCCGATCAATATCAAGAGCATCGGCAACGCGATCACCGTGGCGCGCAGGTAGGCACTGAGCAGTGCCTGGTCGTCCCTGCGGTCCAGGGACAGCAAAACGCGTACGCGTTCGCCACTGGCCAGGCGCATTAGGCTGGAAGCGCTGAGTACTTGGTTGCCATCGCTGTCGGCCCAGTTGAGGTAACCGAGAGTTTCACGCGGCGTGAAGTCGGTCAGCAACGGTTCCTGAGGCTTGGCGCCGGCGCTCAGTAACACGCTGTTATCGGGGGCCGTGCCGACAATGGTCAGGTAGAAATTGTCATGGCCGATCACCAGGTCCATCAGCGAGTGCGGGCGGGCGCGGATGCCGCTGGCGTTGAGGCCCTGTGACAGGCTGTGCTGGATCTGTTCCATCTTGCTTTCCAGGCCTTTGCGCGCCAGTTTTTCCAGCTCGTGGGTCAGGGCCAGGTACGCCAGGGTTGCCAGCAACAGTACTAGGCCCGCGCCCATCAGGCTGACCGTCAGCCCCAGGCGCATCGACAAACTGCTGACTTTCATTGCCGTGCCTCCAGCACATAACCCACACCGCGAATGGTGTGGATCAGCTTGACCTCACTCTGGTCATCCACCTTGGCGCGCAGGCGGCTGATGGAAACCTCCACCACGTTGGTGTCGCAGTCGAAGTTCATGTCCCACACCAGCGAAATAATCTGCGTGCGGGTCAGCACTTCGCCGGTCTGGCGCATCAGCACCTGCAGCAGCGCGAACTCCTTGGTGGTCAGGTCGATACGCCGACTGCCGCGGTACGCGCGATGGCGACGCGGGTCCAGTTCCAGGTCCAGCACACGGAACACGTCCGGCTGTGGGATATGCTCGCTGCGCCGCAACAGGGTGCGCACCCGCGCGAGCAATTCGGGAAACTCGAAGGGTTTGACCAGGTAATCATCGGCGCCCATGTCCAGGCCCTTGATCTTGTCGGCGAGCCGGCCACGGGCAGTCAGCATCATCACGCGTTGGCTGCCGTTGCGGCGCAATTGCTCCAGCACTTCCCAGCCATCCTTGCCCGGCAGGTTGACGTCGAGAATGACCAGCTCATAGGCGTGCTGCCCTGCCAGGTGCAAGCCATCGATGCCATTGGACGCGCAGTCGACCACATAGCCACTTTCGTTCAGGCCTTGCTGCAGGTAGTCGGCGGTTTTTTGCTCGTCCTCAACGACAAGGATACGCATGGGGTATTTACCTTTTTTAGGTGAAAGAAGGGCTCCATTTCCTTATGGAATCGGGTGCTTTGGGAGTAGGGAAAGTCTGAACGGTGAAGTAGCTTCAGGGTCAACTGCGACCATCGGTCGCAACGCAGTGCCGGTGCGCAAAAAAAAACGCCCCGAGGGGCGTTAGGTGGGATCTTTCTATTCCCGAATCTTGGCCGTATTTAACTCCGAATCGGCGAACGCAAGTGGGACTAGCCGAAACAAAGCGGAACTTGGCGGTACGGTTCGAGGGATTCGACTCTCTCGGACCGTTTTCCCTAAGCTTGGAAAAGGTCCAGTTTTTTAGCGCTCGCACCATCGCTGTCAGTGCCAAACATTGTGCCAATGTTCGGTTAATGCTCGGCAACCACTCTCATCTACGTGACGGTATTTCTACGTCACGCCGTCTTGCAATCTATCGATCTATAAGCGGTGGAAATCCTCTGGGCGGACATTTTCGGTGCGGAGCTCTTGCCCCATTTTTAATATCCACTAGCAGCAAGCACTTGCATCAAAATCTAAGCTCGCGTTAAATATGAGCGTCGCTGCAAAATCAGCGATACGGGCTGGACACCCGGTTTAACTCAGGCGCACAGCGCCGCTAACGCGGTTTTTTTGTGCTCGCATTATGGCGGGCTGTGCGCGGGACACCCTCGGGTGTGCCGGGTTTCTGAGTCCCGGTTGTCCAACCTGCGCACAGTTCGCCACCTATCCGCTGGACACGGCGGTGGTGAACTCCGAATCTACTCAGGAGCTCCATAATGCTTGCGACGGTGATTTCTTCAGCCCCATCAGTTCCGCAACCCTTTTCTACAACTGTTACCTGTACTTCCCCCTTATGGCTCGACACTTCAGCATTTGCGTCACTGGCCAGCCTTTCTGCCCCTCAAGCCCATCATATTCTCGCCAAATCCGCTGACGGCCACCCCTGGTGCGATACGTTTCTACAGGTCCGCGAGAGCACTCACTCAGGCCGTCAGACTGCCCCACGCTACGAAGTCCAAGCCGATAGCCTGCCCACTGAGCTGTACCATCAGTGGTTCAAGCAAAGCACACCCCCACCGCTTTTTTCCGCCCCCTTTTCTCAAACACTATCGCTGGGCCATGGTCCTCACCCTCAAGACCGACAGGCCATCAAACACCGTGAGCTGGCCCTGTGGAAATGGCGCGTGATTCAATCGGCACTGACTTACCCCAAGCATTCTGCCGCCCGTGGCGAGCAACTGCGCCACTTATCGCATAGCAGTCACCAGACTCCGGACGGTCGTCGCCGTCGCGTCAGCCTTGACACGCTATACAGCTGGGTCGCCCGCTACGAAGACCAAGGTCTGACAGCCCTGATGCGCAACCCGAGGTGCGACGCTGGCCACAAACGAGTGGGCATTACCCGCCAGTGGGACAGTGCCTGCCCTTTGCCTGCTGAAACCCAAGCGCTGATTGGCGAACAACTCGCCGAGCAGGTGCGCTCATTGTGGGCGGCGGGGGCGCCGGGCTATCGCACCGTGGCGGAACTCGGCAGCGCGATCTTGTATGACCTGTCACTGGCGGCGGGCTGGTCAGCGGTGTCTTTTTCGTTGTGCCATCTGAGTCGCAGCTACGTTGAGCAGTTTCGCAGCTACGCTCTGGTGGCGATGCACGATAAAGACGCGCGCCTGTTCTTTGATAGCCGTGTACCGCGCATTCAGCGACACCGTGAGGGGCTAAAACCGATGGACATCATTGTGGGCGATGTTCACCCCATTGATATTCGGTTAACCCGTGAGGATGGTACGGCGGTGATGCCTCGGGCCATCGCGTGGCTGGATGTAGCTACCCAACGGCTGCACGTGACCCTGATCCAACTGGAAAAAGGCGAAGGGGTTAAACAGGTGCATGTGGCCCAGTCCTTTGCGGCGATGTGCAGCGCGTGGGGGTTGCCTCGTCAGCTCTATCTGGACAACGGCTCCGAATACGGCTGGCAAGACATGATGGAAGGGTTTACCCAATTGAGCCGTTTAACCGGCGCGGCAATGGACGCCCGATTTGACGCGTCCAACGTGACCCCGCTCAGGGCCGTCGTCCGTGCACGGCCCTATAATGCCCAAGCCAAACCTATCGAAGGTATTTTTTCGGTGCTGGAACAGCAGGTCCTGTCCATGCTGCCAGGCTGGATCGGCGGTAACCGGATGCGCCAGAAAACCCATAACGTTGGACGTACCCCGCGTGCCTTTCCTGGGGATTGGGAAGCGTTTCATCAATCGTTTGACCGTGCTTTGGCGTATTACCATGCCCGCGCCCAACCCCGCAGTCGCACCCTCAAAGGGCAAAGCCCGCATCAGGCGTTGGGAGCTGCCATCGACGCCGGCTGGTCAGGGGCGCCGCAGGTGGATCCGTTGGCCCTGCGGGTGGCGTTTTCGAGCGAAGAAACCCGCCTGATTCACGACGGCGGTTATGTCAGCTGGAATGGCCACAGCTATTTTAATGACGCTCTGATTGAACGCACGGGAGAACGCCTGTGCGTACGGTTTGCCAAGTGGGATGAACGTTACCTGTTTGTTTTCGATGAGCACAATCAACTGATCTGCGCCGCCGAGCAGGCCCAGACGTTTGCATTCTTTGGTGAGGAAGGGGCTAAAACTCAGGCACAACGGGCCAAGGTACTCAAGCGGCATATTCGTGATTTACGCAGCCACACTGTGCGCCTTGATCTGGAGCAGGCCATGCATCGGCGTACCGAGCTGGCCGAGCAAGCCCCCCATCTGCCATTAGGGCCGAGTATCCAGCTGACCCCCACCCAGTCGTGCATGTTACAAGCCGTCAAGGCTCATCAAGCCACCACTACAAACACGCGTCGTCCGCCCATCACGTCATCACAATGGGCCACGCCGCCCAACGCCCTGCTCGGCGGCTTAATCCTGCCTGAGCTCGACGAGGAGGACGGAGGTTCACCGCCAATACAGATACTGCCACCCCGCAGTGTGGAACAGTCGGGCGGTGACCTATGAGCCGCGTGATTGAAACGGTCGCGGTGCAACAAGCCCTGACCCTGGCGCAAACCTTGCTGAGCGCTGACAGCAACCGAGTGGGTAAAATCGATGGCAAGCCGGGTACCGGCAAAAGCACGATTGCCCATTACTTGGTTGAACAGTTGGGTGCCGTCCGCGTCTGTGCCTATCAGGGCATGTCGACCAAAACGCTGATGCTGGATCTATGCCTTGCGCTGGGCCTGGATGCCAGTGGTGGTACGGCGGCCACACAGATTGCCCGTTTACGGCCTCACGTAAAAAACCGCCTGGTGATCGTGGATGAGGCGAATCACTTGAAGTGGCCACAGCTTGAAGGTCTGCGTTTTTTGGCCGACGAGGCTGGCATGGCCTTATTGCTGATGGGCACCGACCTGATGAATCGCCAGTTTCGCACCCCGCAGACGGGGGTGTACCTGGCACAGTTGGCCTCACGCATCGGCGCCAAAACGTTACACCTGACCCGGATGCGCCGAATCGATGAAGGGCAAGCGTACATCTTGCAGCCGTTGTTTGGTCAGGTAGAACGAGCGTGTGCTAAACGCTTTATGCAGGTGAGTCAGGGATTCTGGCGCGACAGTATTGAATTGGCGCGTGCTTGCCAGCGATTGATGGAGCCCAACGGACTCACTCAATTGACCACCGAGATCGTCGATACCGCCGCAGTGTGGATGGCTGAAGGGCGGCGGGATCTTGGGTAAGTCACCTGTTGTAATCTGCATCTCTGGCCTAATTCCAAAAGGACTGGTCTGTGCGGATGGCGCAGGGGGCGCGCCTCGGGCGATTGCCTGGAGAGGTGTGGTCACCCAGTGGGTCCATGCTACAGCTGGAAATAGGCCGTATTTAGCACCGGGAAATCTGCCTGCCTGCTTGGCCTAAGCTGTATCAACTGAATCCTAGCGCTCCGTTCTGAGAGCCTGTTTACGATTGTGTATAAAACCCCGAACCTACCGGGATGAGAAAAATATGCCAGTGACATCAGTAGGGGAAAATTCGCAGAGATAGAGTCGCTACTACGCAGCGTGCGCAAGCGTACCAAGCCCGCGACGGTTGATCTGTAAGAGGTGTTCTGTGTGTTGCTATGTGCTGCGCACGGGCTGTCAGTGGCGGTTCCTGTCCCGTGAGTTTCCGATATGGCAAACTGTGTATGCCTACTTTGCGAAGTGGAAACAGCCTGACCGGCACGGAGTGGCGTGCTGGGGCAGGCATTAAAAAATCAGGTTGGCGCGGCCCGAGAGAAACTGGGACGCAACGCAGGGCCGACGCTCTTGATCGTGGATGCGCAGAGCATGAAGAAGACCGACACAGCAGCGCTCAAGGGCTATGACGCGGGTAGGAGGTCGGGCATCAAGCGTCACCTTGGCGTTGATACGCTGGGTTCGGTACAAAATATCCTGGCCGATGGCGACTTGTAGTCGCCAGCCCTTTGCGCAAGGTGTGGAAGAGATACTGGGCGATGCGGTCACCGTGCAGATCGCCAAGCGCAGTAAGTTGCACACCGTCAAGGTTATGCCAAAGCGCTGGATCGTCGAGCGCAACTTTGCTTTGCTGGAGAAGAGCGCGCGGTTGTGGAAAAACTGCGCGAGGCTGCTCGGCATCAGTATGCAGTTCATCCACCTAGCCTTTTTGGCGCCCTACTTAGAAGATCGTGAACAGGCTCTGAGCCAAGTGGAAACGATGCACTCTGCCTAGGGTTGGCTTTGGTCGTTTTTGCGATTGACGGCACCGTTTAATAAAATGCAGCGCGTAAGATCTCGCAACAGCTTTCCTGCGCGACGGCCTATCGGACAGTGATTTTTTTGATATATCTTTGCCCGCACGACAGGTCCGTCTTTTAGATAGCTACATTTTTAGCAAGGAACGCATCAATGGCTACGCCAGCATATATGTCCATCACCGGCACCAAACAAGGTTTGATCACTGCCGGTGCTTTCACCGCTGACTCGGTGGGTAACACCTACCAGGAAGGCCACGAAGACCAAGTTATGGTTCAGGGCTTCAGCCATGAAGTCATCATCCCTCGTGACCCTCAGTCCGGCCAACCCACAGGCCAGCGCGTGCACAAACCCGTCAAAATCACCAAGGTTTTCGACAAGTCGTCGCCACTGTTGCTCGCGGCGCTGACCTCCGGTGAACGCCTGAGCGAAATCACTATCCAGTGGTACCGCACCTCGGCGGCAGGCACCCAAGAACACTACTACACCACCAAACTTGAAGACGCGATCATCGTGGACATCAAGGACTACATGCACAACTGCCAAGACCCGGCCAACTCGCACTTCACCCACCTGGAAGACGTCGAGTTCACCTACCGCAAAATCACTTGGACCCACGAGGTGTGCGGTACTTCTGGTTCTGATGACTGGCGCATCCCCGTCGCAGGCTAAACCTCATTAGCGGTTCTACAGTCTCGACCTTTAGCAGGGTCGAGACCGTTTAATGATGCCTAGCGAGTCTTACCGGCTGCCCCTTCTACGGGGTTAGGCCATTGCCCCCCCATTACCGGTCTGATCACGATCCGTTGACGCTGTCGTTTGTCATACAAGGGCAACTGACCATCGAACGTGTCAAATAATAAGGAAAAGAGCATGTCAGGTAAGCCAGCAGCCCGTGTCAGCGATCTTACCGATTGCCCTAGACATGGAGATAACCCAGTCACGAGCGGCTCCCCCGATGTGCTTTTTGATGGTTTACCTGCGGCTCGCGAGGGCGACAGCACCCGATGCGGCAGTGAATTGAACAGCAATGTCATCCCTAATGTACTGATCAATGGCAAAGCAGCCGTCGTGGTCGGTTCAGAAGGCAGCCACGGCAACGTGGTGATTGGTGGGTCGCAAACAGTGTTGATTGGTGGCTAGTTAACGTCGGCGATTGGTCATTCAGGGAGACTAAAGATGGCTACATCGCCATTTTAGACATCCATCAGTGCTGCAAACTTCTGCTCTGGGATTAGCTTCTACCTATGCCCTTCAAACACTATTTTCAAAGTGAACTCACCGCGCTACGTCAAGACGGCAAGCGTTTGGCTGAACGTAACCCGGCATTGGTGTCCTCGCTTGGGGATAGCGGGCGTGATCCGGATGTTGATCGTTTGCTCGAAAGCTTTGCGTTTCTCACGGGCCGTTTACGGCAAAAGATCGATGACGATTTACCCGAGCTGACTCACTCGCTGATGAATCTGCTGTGGCCGAACTATATGCGTCCGCTGCCCTCATTCAGCATGTTGCAGTTCCAGCCGCTGAAAAACTCTGCGTCCCTCCAGGTTCCCCGCAATACACCTGTTCAGTCCAAAGAGATCAAGGGTGTTCATTGTCAGTTTCGCACCGCCTATGACACCGAGGTGCTGCCGCTGGCATTGAGTGCGCTCAACTACGCCGTCACCGGCGATGGGGTTACGCTGACTCTGCGGCTGGGGATGACCTCGGATGATGCTCTGGACCAACTGTCACTCAAGCGCTTGCGTTTGTACCTGGCCGGTGAAAAGTACATCAGCCAGACCCTCTATCTTGATCTGCTCCATCACCTCAAAAGTGTTGAGATCGTTCTGCTGGACGCGGAGGGCAAGCCGCTAAACGACGGACAGGAACACAATCCTAGACCCTTGAAATTGGGGCCTGAGCGCGTCCGTCCGGTAGGGTTCGCAGAGGAGGAAGCGTTGATCCCCTATCCCTTGAATACCTTTCGGGGCTATCGGTATCTACAGGAATACTTCGCCTTTCCGGAGAAGTTCATGTTCGTCGATCTCGATGGCCTGGACTGTATGACAGTGCTGCCCGAAGCACTCCTGAAAAAAGCTCGCGGCTTTGAACTGTACTTCAGGATCGAGAAGGCTGACGTCCATCGTATCCCTGCGACCGTAGAAAACGTACGCCTGTTCTGCACCCCCGTTGTTAACTTGTTTGAGCACGACGCCAGTCCCATAACCCAGGACGGTAGACAGGCTCGATACTTGGTGATGCCACATGAACTCGACCCGCAGCACTGTGGCATCTTCTCCGTGGACACTGTCACCAGTTATCAGTCCGGCATAAAACATTCCGAACACTACGTGCCGTTTGAGTCCTTCGAGCACGACCATGGCGCCGAAGCGAGCAAAGCACGAGCACATTACACCGTTCGCCATCAGACATCCCTGCACGGTAATGGCCTGGATACGTATCTGAGCTTCAGCCGAGGCCCTGTGGGTGCGTCCTTGACCATGTCCATCGAACTGACCTGCACCAATCAGGACTTACCGTTGCAGTTGAAAAAAGGCGACATCTGCGAGCGCTGTTCAGGAACGCCGAAGGATATCGCCTTCAGCAATATCACCCTGGCTACCGCTAGCTATGCCCCGCCACTGCACAGCGATTATCTCTGGAAGCTGATTTCCAACATGTCGCTCAACTACCTGTCGCTGGCCAACGTCAATGCCCTCAGGGTGATTCTCGAAACCTATGACCTGCCGCGTCACTACGACCAGAAGGCCGCCAAGACCAGCCGTAAGAAGCTCGAAGGCCTGATGAGTATCGGTCACACCTACGGCAGTCGTTTATTTCGTGGGCTCCCGGTGCGCGGTATCAGTACCGAGTTGCACATGAATCCAGATAACTACGAGTGCGAAGGCGCCATGTACCTCTTTGCCAGCGTACTCAACGAGTTTTTTGCGCTGTACACCAGCATCAATTCATTTCACCAATTGAACGTAAAAAGTACCCAAGGACAGGAATACACATGGACGCCGCGCATGGGGTTACAGCCCCTGATCTAACCAAGTTGAGCCGCAGCATTCGTGAGTACAACCTGTTTCTGGCGATACAGAGGGTCATGGAGCAGTTGCAAGCGGCCAATCCGAGCCAGGAGCTGGATGAACACACCCTGTATGAGCGCCTGGAGTTCCAGGGAAACCCTAGCCTGGGCTTTCCTGGCAGCGATATTGATAGCCTTGAGTTCTTCGAGGAGCACGGCGTACTCCGTGCCCGTATGCGCCTTAATCTACTCAGCCTGGTCGGCGCCAACTCACCGCTTCCCGCTTTTTATGCCGAGCAAGCGCTGAACGACACCACCACCCGCGATTTTCTCGATCTGTTCAATAATCGGATTCAGCGGCTACTGCTCCCGATTTGGCGAAAGTACCGCTACTGCGCAAGCTTTCAGCCAGAGGCAGTGGATTCGTTTTCAGAGCAGGTATTCGCATTGATTGGCCTGGGGAGTAGCGCCTTGCGCGACGCCCCCGAGTTGGACTGCAAGCGCTTATTACCCTACCTCGGCCTGCTCAGCCTGCGCGCACACTCTGCGGCCCTGATTGAGTCCGTGCTGCGTTACTACTTCAAGCACCCTGAACTGTTTATTGAGCAGTGTCTGGAGGGGACGGAAAAAATCCTCGACGAGCAACAAAATGGCCTCGGCACCGCCAATAACCAATTAAGTGAAAACCTGATCCTGGGAAAATTCGTACGTGATCGCGGCGGCAAGTTCCTTATCGATATCAAGCAGCTGAGCTGGGAACGCTTTCATGAGTTCCTGCCCATCGGCGCGGGCTACCAGCCACTCTGCGCCCTGACACGATTTACTCTGCGCGACGCCTTGGCCTACGACATCCGCCTGGAGCTCAAGTACGAAGAAATTCGTGAGCTTCGCCTCGTTGAAAACAACCCCTGCCGCTTGGGTTGGACCAGTTGGCTCGGCCAGGAACAAGCTGACGGCACCGTTACGATTGCCGGGCAGGCTCAGCAAGGACTCAACCCATGATCAACCTCGACGGGCAGACCTGTGTGCTCACTCGCCCCGCACAACGTCGCTAATCCAACTCGCCTATAGGTTCAAAGAGAAGACGCCATGTTCGCTCCCGCCAATCAATCACAATTCAACCTGACCATCACCGGGTTAGACCACGACTTCAAGGTGCTCGCCTTTGAAGGTCATGAGGCGATTAACCAGCCTTACCATTTCGATATCGAACTGGTCAGCGAAAACCCAAACCTTGATCTTGAAAGCCTCCTGCACAAGTCGGCTTTCCTCGCCTACGGTGACAACGCAGAGGGCGTTCATGGTCTGATCTATCGCATGGCACAAGGTGATTCAGGCAAACGCCTGACACGCTATAGCCTGCGCTTGGTACCGCATATCGCCTACCTGAAGCACCGCACCAACCAACGAATATTTCAACAGTTGAGCGTGCCGGAAATTATCACGCTGGTGCTCAAGGATCACGCCATCCTGAGCAACGTGTTCACCTTCATCGAAACCCCGACGGTATTCCCTCCTCGCGACTACTGCACCCAGTACGATGAAACCGACCTGGCCTTTATTCATCGCCTCTGCGAAGAGGAAGGTATTCATTATCATTTTGAACACACCAAAGACAGCTACCACCTGTTCTTCGGCGATCATGAAGGCGCTTTTCCGGTGCCGGATCGTCCAACCGCGTATGTGCAGGACAGCGGTTTGGCGGCCGAAAACCGAGTGGTCAAACGCTTCAGCCTACGCCTGGAAACGCGGCCCTCTTGGGTCACCCGGCGTGACTATGACTTTGAAAACCCAGACCTGCTGGTCGAGTCCACCTTCAAAGGCTGGGACACAGAGCAGTTCAAGGGGTTGCCAGACTACGAGGATTACGACTACCCGGGCGGTTTCACCGAGCCTGGGCAGCGCGGTAAACACCTGGCCAATCGCGCCCTGGAACGACACCGCAGCGATTATCAGTTAGCAGAAGGCAAAAGTGATCAGTCCTCTTTGCGTAGCGGTCACTTTCTGCACATGACCGAACATCCGCGCAAGGACTGGAACCAGCGTTGGTTGATCAATGGCATCGTTCATGAAGGCCGACAGCCGCAGGCGCTCGAAGAGTCGATGACCAGTGAAACGTCCGACAGCAAGGACGACTTTCATCAAGGCTATCGCAATACCTTTAAAGCTACTCCCCAAGGTGTTACCTACCGTCCGCCGTTCAAACATCGAAAACCCAAAGTACTTGGCAGCCAGACTGCCAGGGTGACCGGCCCAGCAGGAGAAGATGCGCACACGGATGAGTATGGCCGGGTCAAGGTGCAGTTTTTCTGGGATCGCGAAGGGCGGCTAGACGAACACAGCAGCTGCTGGCTCAGGGTTTCATCCAGTTGGGCTGGTGATCGCTATGGCGCTATCGCCATCCCGCGCATCGGTATGGAAGTATTGGTCACCTTCCTGGAAGGCGATCCTGATCAACCCTTGGTCACTGGTTGCCTCTATCACGGCAGCAATGCCGTGCCTTACCCATTGCCCGCGAATAAAACCCGCTCCGTATTCAAGACGCTCAGTTCATTGGGCGGCGGTGGCTCTAACGAACTGCGGATCGAAGACCGCAAAGGCGCCGAAGAAATCTACCTGCACGCTCAACGTGATTGGAACCAAAAGATTCAGAATGACCAAATCATTGAAGTCGGTAATGAGCGGCATGACATCGTCGTGGCCAACAGCTTTACCGAGCTGAAAGCCGAAGAGCATCGAGTCACCCATGGCGATAGAAAGGTGCAACTGAAGGCCGGTGACCATCTTGAAATAACCCAAAGCCAACACCTTAAAGCCGGGGTCGGGCAGTTCGTTGAGGCTGGCCAGGAAATCCATCTCAAGGCCGGACAAAAGGTGGTGATCGAAGCGGGTACCGAGTTGACGCTCAAGGCCGGTGGGCACTTCATCACGATTGATCCGAGCGGTGTGTGGATCAACGGCGCCAAGGTGGGCCTCAACGCAGGCGGTGGCCAGGCCAAAGGGTCCGGTATTCAACTACTAGGGCCACTAATACCGGGGGCGGCCAAACTCAATGAAGCAGGCGCCCAGCCGAAAATGGGCAACGTCCAGAACAGCCTGATGCTCAAGGCTCGAGAGCAGGCGGATAAGCGCTGTCTTATCTGTGAAGCGTGTCGTGAGCAACTTATGAATGCACTGGGTAGTTCCGGAAATTCGCAGGCGGGTTCTAAAAGCACTCTGAACGAAAGCAAGGGCGCCTGAAAAAATGATAATGAGAGCGTCCAATGCGCGCAGTAACACGCTCTTGGTTTGGGGGATGTTTGATGCGCTTTACATTGCCTGGTATTGCGCAAATAGCTTATTGGTCTGGCGCACACCTTACATCAGTGATTGGAGTTCCTCCATGGAACTAGTTCCCGACCACGGAGGTGTTGGTGTTGCTCTAATTGCGGCTTCCAGTACTCTGCAAATATCTATCATTGTTTCTTGTGTTCTGTTTATTTTTAGAATTAGAGGGGCTAAGTATCTCGCCTATGCCCAAATTCCTTTCCGGCTGCTCCTGCTTACTCCATCGATATCAATAATTTTGATTGCTGCCCACTTCACTCCAGGATACAGCATCATTTACCTAGTGCTGATAATTATCTCCGAGGCGGTCAAAGGTTGGTCTCTCTGGAAGTATGCAGGAACGCCGACCTCATGAAAACTAATAAAATACTAAAGAGAGATGCAGGTATGCAAACAAACGTGAGTGCACCCAGTGATTGGTTAAGCGAACAGCATGCCCAGCAGCGCGAGTTGATCTTAATCATCGATCGCCTGGCTGAATTAAATCCGATCGCGCAGTTGTTTACCGCCCAAGTAATGAATGATTACATCAGCCTGTACCAAGAGAGCGAGTTTTCTGACCTGGCCGATCTTGGCCCCTGGTTAGTACGACTTGACCCTACGCGCATTTCCGCTATCACAGATTTACTGAACAACCCACAACAGAACTGGGGCTGGATAGTCAGCACTAAAGACTGCGATCTGAAACAAATCGCCCAACACTGGCGAGATCGAATGGTGATCGTAGAGAAGGACCAGCGCTCGTTCTATCGTTTTCAAGACAATCGCGTTATTGCACAAGACTTAGGTGCACTTAACGAGCAACAGCTTCCTCTGTTGCTCGGCCCGATCTGTAGTGCCTTGTATTGGGATGAGCAGCGCTGGTTGAGTAGGAATAACCCTCGTCCGGCTGACTATCCCCCTCCTTTCGCTACACCGTGGCTGGACCTACCTGAACCAGAATCCCAGCTAGACGAAAATAGGCGAATAACTCTTGAAAACTGGCTCTGGGAAATGCATTCAGACGCCACTCTCCGCCAGTTGTCGAATTCTCAGGAGTTGGCGCCATGGCTGAATATGCAGTTGACTCAGGCCAAACAGTGGGGTTGGCTCTCACTTGAAAGTATGCAGTTTCTACTTGAGCATCGACTGAATCCTGAGCTCGCCAATCATACAGTGTGGGATGTACTAGAAGGTGAAAGTCCAGAAAAGCATTTTGCGCGTTGCTGTCGAGATTTTTCGAACTTATTTGCCGGGAGCAGATAATGAGAGTTCGGTCTTGGCATTTTATTTTTTTAGCTGGCATCTTCAGCGCTAACGTCTATTCAAATGATGGCGGGAAAGACGCTGCCTGGAGTGGCTCTTTTACATTGCTGGTTGAGTCAGCACGGAATTTAATTAGTTCAAAATTAACCGCCGAATACTCTTCGGTTAATTGCGCGGAGTAATCAGGGATGAGCGATAGCACCCAAAAAATACTCCTTCGAACTGCTGGTATGGGGGCAGTGCTGGTTTGCCTCGGCGCTTGCAGTTGGATTGGTTCTGCCGCCAAGGAAGCTGCGCTGGCAACCACTGGGCGTAGCGGTTTTGAAAGCTTCACCATTAAAGGTGAGTTGCCCGCCAACTTTTCCATTGAGGTCCAGGCTCAATACGGAGCAATAACCCCCGAAAAGTGCCAAACCTACAGCATCGGTTTGGGTCGAAATATTACTCGCGACCATATGGAATCGTTCGAAGCTGAAGTGCAGAAAAAACCACACAACTACAGCTTCAAAGTGCCGCTTAGCTACAGCATCGGGCTCTGCGAAATGAAGCTCGGTCGTGTCGACTTCTTAATCGATGGGCGTTACGGCGCGCTGGATTGGCAACTGCACGGAGGTTATGGCGGATTGCGGATAGTGAAGGCATTGCCTGAAGGCGCCCCAGCCTTTAAGGCTGATGGCACCTTGGATATTCAGGGACAATGCACCTGGTTGTTTCAATTGAGTAAAGCCAGATCCCGCTTGGGACAAGTCAGCAAAATT
>NZ_JBJGXU010000052.1:0-41498 GCF_045447305.1 Pseudomonas sp. D47
CGGCTGTCAGGCCGCCTCGATTTTGCTTTTGATTTAACCACTCAGGTCGGCTACTAGGCCGCCGTGCTTTTGATCTTGATCTTGATCTGAGGCGCCCCGTTAAACCACGCTGGCCGAACGCAGGCTTTGGAGCGGGGGTAAACCGGCAGGACGCCGGTTTAGCCGCCATGGGCCAAGGATGGCCCATGGCGGCGGCCCCCGCTCCAAAGCCGGAGTGAGGGCACACCGAGCCTAGGCGAGGTGCCGAGTGGTGGGGCAAGAGCCCTTTGCTTACTTTGGGGCTTTTCCAAAGTGAGCCGCTGTAAGAGCGGAACCATTAGTGGCCGTTACGGCAAGAACGGATATGTACACCAACCAACCAACCCAACCCAACCCCATCATTGACCATCCCCCACGCACTGCGTAGCCTTGCACCTTCGAGGTTCTTCGGCCCACGCCGAAGCTAAGAAGGGAACGCGGTCCAAGCCGCGGCTGCCCCCGCAACTGTAAAGGGTTTAGCTGACTGCCACGCCACTGCCAATACGGCGGGAAGGCGCAGCCAGCGCCGGTCGCAAGACCCGCACGCCCCAAGCCAGGAGACCTGCCTCGCAACCGATTTTCTACTTCAACCGGGCGGGGTGATCCGGTGACGAAATCCGCTGCTGCGCGCCGTCGCAGGGCCTATCGTCCCGTATGCCCGCCCCAAAGGGCATCCGATGAAAACACTGGCCAAACTCCCCGTCACCATCGTTACCGGCTTTCTCGGCTCGGGCAAAACCACCTTGCTACGCCACATGCTCGACAACGCCCAGGGCCGTCGCATCGCCGTGATCGTCAACGAGTTCGGTGAGTTGGGCATCGACGGTGAAATTCTCAAGCAGTGTTCCATCGGTTGCACCGAAGAAGAAGCCAACGGCCGCGTGTACGAACTGGCCAACGGCTGTCTGTGCTGCACCGTGCAGGAAGAGTTCTTCCCGGTGATGCGCGAACTGGTTGCCCGTCGCGGCGACCTCGACCATATCCTCATCGAAACCTCCGGCCTGGCCCTGCCAAAACCGCTGGTACAAGCCTTCCAGTGGCCGGAAATCCGCAGCGCCTGCACCGTTGACGCAGTGATCACCGTGGTCGACAGCCCAGCCGTGGCCGCTGGCACTTTTGCGGCGTTCCCGGACCAGGTCGACGCCATGCGCAAACTCGACCCGAATCTGGATCACGAATCGCCGCTGCACGAGCTGTTCGCCGACCAACTGGCCAGCGCTGACCTGGTGATCCTCAACAAAGCCGACCTGATCAGCCCTGAAGACTTGGCCCGCGTGCGCCTGGAAGTCGCCGAAGAGCTGCCGCCCGCCGTGAAGGTCATCGAAGCCAGCAGCGGTCGCCTGCCGCTGGACGTGCTGATCGGCCTGGGCGCCGGCTCCGAAGAACACATCGACGGCCGCCACAGCCACCACGACCATCACCACGACGATGAAGGCGAGCATGACCACGATCACGACGCCTTCGACTCCATCTCCATCGACCTGCCGCAAGCCGACGAAGCGTTGCTGCTCGACGCCTTGGCTCAGTTGGTGGTGCAGCACGGCATCCTGCGCGTCAAAGGTTTCGCCGCGATCCCGAACAAGCCGATGCGCCTGCTGATCCAGGGCGTGGGTACGCGTTTCGACAAGCACTTTGACCGTGCCTGGGGCGCCGACGAAGCACGCATCACGCGCCTGGTGCTGATCGGTCAGGAACTGGACGCGGCGGGCCTCGAAGCGCAGCTGCGCGCAGCGCTCAGCGTTTAACCCATGCACCTGCTCAGGACCCAGCCCGGTGGTTTCGTCTCCGACGACAATATTGCCGACTTAGGCCAAACCCCCGCTGAACTGGTGATCCTGTGCAGCGGTGATTCCAGCCTGGCGTTGTTGGCCGAAGCGGCTCAACAGCTGCCCGACGACTACCCAAGCGTTCGTCTGGCCAACCCGATGCAGGTGCAAAACCACGCCTCGGTCGACCTGTACGTCGATGAGGTGCTGCGTCACGCCAAGGTCATCCTGATTTCGCTGCACGGCGGCATCGGTTACTGGCGCTACGGCATCGAGCGCCTGGTGGAATTGGCCGAGCGCGGCGTGCAACTGATCCTGGTGCCGGGCGATGACCGCCCGGACCCGGAACTCAGCAGCCTCAGCACCGTAGGCGTAGATGATCGTGATCGCCTCTGGCACTTCCTGCGCCAGGGCGGGCTGGGCAATGCCTTGGATTTTTATCGCTGTTTGGCAAGCCGCTACCTGGGCCGCGACTACGCCTGGGCCGAGCCGCAAACCTTGCCGCGCACCGCGATTTATCACCCGCACATAGCCAACGCACGCCTGAATGATTGGCAGGCGGATTGGCAGCCGGATTTCCCCGTGGCGGCGGTACTGTTTTACCGCTCGCACCTGCAGGCGGCCAATACCGGTTTTATCGATGTGTTCTGCCAGCGCTTGCAGGCGGCGGGCCTTAACCCGTTGCCGATGGCGGTGGCCAGTTTGAAAGAGCCTGGCTGCCTGACGGTGGTCGAGGACTTGCTGGATGAAGTGCAGGCGGCGGTGATTCTGAACACCACTGGGTTTGCCCAATCCAGCCCCGAAGCGCCGCATTTGCGCCCGTTTCGCCGCAATATCCCGGTAATCCAGGCAATTTGCGCCCAGGACAACCAGCCTGGCTGGGAGGCCAGCGAACAAGGCCTCGGCCCGCGCGACTTGGCGATGCACATCGCCTTGCCGGAGCTGGACGGGCGCATTATCAGCCGCCCGATCAGCTTCAAGGACCTGGCCTGGCGCAGCGAGCGCAGCCAGTCCGACGTGGTGTGCTACCGCGCCGCGCCCGAGCGCATGGATTTCGTCGCTGAGCTGGCACGCCGTTGGGTCGAACTGGCGCGGGTGCCGAACGCGGATAAACGCATCGCGCTGATCCTCGCCAACTACCCGACCCGCGACGGCCGTATCGGCAACGGCGTGGGTCTGGATACGCCGGCGGCGGCGCTGAATATCCTGCGCGCGCTGCAAGCCGAAGGCTATCCGCTGCCCCGTGAGTTGCCTGACAGCGGCACCGCCCTGATCCACGAATTGCTCGGTGGCGTGACCAACGACCTCGACAGCCTCGACCTGCGCCCGTGCCATCAAAGCCTGGGCCTGGATGATTACGAGGCGCTGTTCAAGCGCTTGCCCGAAGCCAATCGCCAAGCCGTGCTGGAGCGCTGGGGCGCACCCCACACCGACCCGATGTGCCGCGACGGCCGCCTGATGATCGCCGGCCTGCGTTTTGGCCTGACCTTCGTCGGCATCCAGCCGGCGCGCGGTTATCAGGTCGACCACAGCGCGGTGTACCACGACCCGGACCTGGTGCCGCCTCACGGTTACCTGGCGTTCTACTTCTGGTTGCGCCACACCTACGGCGCCCACGCCGTGATCCACGTAGGCAAGCACGGCAACCTCGAATGGCTGCCGGGCAAAGGCGTGGGGCTGTCGGAAAACTGCTGGCCTGATGCGCTGCTCGGGCCGCTGCCGAACATTTACCCGTTTATCGTCAACGATCCGGGTGAGGGCGCCCAGGCCAAGCGCCGCACCCAGGCGGTGATCATCGACCACTTGATGCCGCCGCTGACCCGCGCCGAAACCTACGGCCCGCTGCGCAATCTTGAGCTGTTGGCGGACGAGTATTATGAGGCGCAATTGCTCGACCCGCGCCGCGCGCTCGAACTGCAAAAAGACATCCTCAAGCTGGTGCGCGAGACCCGTATCGACCAGGAACTTGAGCTGGATAACGACGCCGACGCGGCGGTCTGGCTGCCGCGCCTGGACACCTACCTGTGCGACTTGAAGGAGTCGCAGATCCGCGACGGCCTGCATATCTTTGGCGAGTCGCCCGAAGGCCGCTTGCGCATCGACACCTTGCTGGCCTTGCTGCGCATCCCGCGCGGCGATGGCCGTGGCCCGCAATCGAGTTTGCTGCGCGTATTGGCCAAGGCCTTCGAGCTGGGTTTTGACCCGCTTGATTGTGCGCTGGCCGAGCCCTGGACCGGGCGCCGCCCCGAGGTGTTGCAGCAAATCGATCAACAGCGCTGGCGCACCGCCGGTGATACCCGCGAGCGCCTGGAGTTGTATGCCGCGCGTTTGATCGAGCAAGCGCTGGAAGGGCCGCTTGAGCAACTTGAAGAGCCCGGTTGGGAGGATGTGAAGTCGGTCATTGAGAGCCTGCGCATCGTCGTCGCGCCACGCCTGGACGCGTGCGGGCCGGCGGAAATGCGCGGTTTGCTGGATGCTTTGAGCGGCCTTTTCGTACCGGCCGGCCCCAGCGGCGCGCCAAGTCGCGGGCGCCTGGATGTGCTGCCCACCGGGCGCAATTTCTTTACCGTGGACGTGCGCAACCTGCCCACCACCACGGCCTGGCGCATTGGCTTCCAATCCGCCAACCTGATCCTTGAACGGCACCTGCAAGACCATGGCGATCACTTGCGCCAGCTTGGCCTGTCGGTCTGGGGCACGGCCACCATGCGCACCGGCGGCGACGACATCGCCCAGGCCATGGCGTTGATGGGCGTGCGCCCGGTCTGGGCCACGGGCAGCCAGCGGGTGGATGACTTTGAGATCCTGCCGATCAGTTTGCTCGACCGCCCGCGTGTTGACGTGACGCTGCGCGTGTCCGGGTTCTTCCGTGACGCGTTCGCCAACCTGATCCGCCTGTTCGATGCGGCGGTGCAGGCGGTGGCGGCCCTGGATGAACCGGATGATATGAACCCGCTGGCGGCCAAGGTGCGCAGTGAGCGTGAGGCCTTGCGCCTCTCGGGCCTGGACGCAGAAGCCGCAGCCAAACAAGCCGGCTGGCGCATCTTTGGCGCCAAGCCGGGGGCGTATGGCGCGGGCGTGCAGGGCGCGATTGACAGTCGTCTGTGGCAGAGCCGCGAGGACTTGGCCGAGGTCTACTTGAACTGGGGTGGCTACGCCTACGGTGGTTCCGATGAAGGCACCGCTGCCCGCGAACAGTTCGCCCAGCGCCTGAGCCAGGTGCAGGCGGTCCTGCAAAACCAGGACAACCGCGAGCACGACTTGCTCGACTCCAACGACTATTACCAATTCCAGGGCGGTATGCTCGCCGCCGTGGAAACCCTGAGCGGCGATAAGGCCGCCAGCTACCATGGCGACCATAGCCAGCCCGACTTGCCGAAGATCCGCACCTTGAAGGAAGAGCTGAACCGGGTGATCCGTTCCCGCGCCGCCAACCCCAAGTGGATCGACGGCGTGAAGCGTCATGGCTATAAAGGTGCGTTCGAAATGGCCGCAACCGTGGACAACCTGTTCGCGTTCGACGCCACCACCGCACTGATCGATGATCACCAATACGCCTTGCTCGCTGACGCGTACCTGCTCGATCCTGACACCCGGGCCTTTGTGCAGCAGCACAACCCCGATGCCCTGCGCGACATGACCGAGCGCATGCTCGAAGCCCAGCAGCGTGGCATGTGGCAAGAGCCGGGCGCCTATCGCGAGGCGTTGGAAAACCTGTTGTTGGACATAGAAGAAGGCAGCTAGCGCGCCACAACAAGGCCGCCCACAGGAAATTACCTGTGCCGCAGAATTTAACGAGAACGTGCATGACTGATATTCCACATTTCCCTCTGTCCGCCGTGGTCGGCGCCGACGACCTGAAACTGGCGCTGTGCCTCACCGCCATCGACCCGAAAATCGGCGGTGTGCTGATCGAAGGCCCGCGCGGCATGGCCAAGTCCACCCTGGCACGTGGCTTGGCGGACCTGCTCGCCAGTGGTCAGTTCGTCACTTTGCCGTTGGGCGCCACCGAAGAACGCCTGGTCGGCACCCTGGACCTGGACGCCGCACTGGGCGAAGGCCGTGCGCAGTTTTCCCCCGGCGTACTGGCCAAGGCCGATGGCGGCGTGTTGTACGTCGATGAAGTCAACTTGCTGCCCGACCACTTGGTGGACCTGCTGCTGGATGTGGCCGCCAGCGGCACCAACCTGATCGAGCGCGATGGCATTTCCCATCGCCACTCGGCACGTTTTGTGTTGATCGGCACCATGAACCCGGAGGAGGGGGAGTTGCGCCCGCAGCTGCTCGACCGTTTCGGTTTCAACGTGGCATTAAGCGGGCAAACGCTGCCCACCGAGCGCGGGAAAATCATCCGGCGCCGGCTGGATTTCGACAGCGATCCCGCCGCGTTCTGCACGCAGTGGGCCGAGCCGCAAGCCGCCTTGCGTGAACGCTGCACCCAGGCGCGAGCACAGCTCGACGGCATTGAGCTGGATGACCAGGCGCTGGCACAGATCACCGAGCGCTGTTTTGCCGCCGGGGTCGATGGCTTGCGCGCTGACCTCGTCTGGTTGCGCGGCGCCCGCGCCCATGCGGCCTGGCGTGGCGCTACCGCCATCGCCGAGGAAGACATCGAAGCGGTGGCCGAGTTTGCCTTGCGCCATCGTCGTCAAGCGCAAACCCCGCCGGCAAGCCCGCCCAATCAAGGCCAGGCGCCCCAGCCTTCAGACACTTCACCTGGCCAGGGCCAGTGGGGCGACATGCCCGCGCCGGCCTTGCCCACGGGCGCACGCCGGGAAGTACCCACCTGGCCAAAAAAGCCCTAGGCATTCGCCCCCGACCTGACGCGGGGGCGGATGCCCGGCCCAAGGCGGGGCGACTGGACAAAGGCAGGCACGGCAAGGCGCGCAGCGCCAAACACGGCGCGATCAACTGGCCCGGCACCTTGCTCGGCGGCCGGCCGCAGTGCCGTGAGGATCTACTGTTCCACCTGCGCAACCGCGCGGCCCATGAGTTGTGGCTGGTGATCGTCGACGCCTCGGCGTCTACGCGGCGCCATGGCGCGTTGACCGACGCCAAAGGCCTGCTCGCCCAGTTGTTTGATGACGCTTACCGGCAACGCGCGCGCATGGCGTTACTCACGGCCAGCGGCCACTCGCCGAAGTGGCAAGTGCAGGGCCTCAAGGCCGCCAAAGGCTTGGCCGGTTGGCTCGCTCAGCTCGGCGCCGGCGGCGGCACGCCGTTGCTGGCGGCCTTGTCCGAAGCCGGGCAGTGGCTGCACGCGCGGCGCCAGCGTTACCCCGCCGAGCAGCAGCGTTTGCTGGTGATTACCGATGGGCGGCTCAAGGCTATCGACGGCCTGCCGCTGCTCGATTGCCCGGGTGTGCTGGTGGATATCGAGCGCGGGCCGATCACTCTCGGCCGGGCCAAACAGCTGGCGCTGCAATTGCACCTGGACTATCGGCATATCGACGCCGTGTAACTGCAATAAAAGTGAACGCTGCTTGATTCCCGCTTGTCCCCGCTTCCCATGTCACCCCCTACCTGCCAAATCCCTTAATTTTCCAAGCCTGCTGGAAGCCTCTTCAGGCCCCCGGCTGCGCCCGCAGTTTTTTCAGGGCGCCCAGCACACCCTATGCAAGCGGCAGATGAAAACGGACTTTCTCCTCAATCGTGACTTTTCAGCAGGTTACCCCCATGCAGTTCAGCGAATTATTGGCAGCGATTTCCACCCACGCGATCCGTCTGCAACTGGAAGAGGGCGACCTGATCATCCTGGGCGACGACGAAGCGCTGGATGACGCGCTGTGGGATCAACTGATCGCCCACAAACCCCGCCTGCTTGAGTGGGTGGCCGAGCACGGCGGCGACTGGCTGAGCCCGGCCTATCGGATCACCCCGGACATGCTGCCACTGGTCAACCTCGATCAACCGGCCATCGACCGCATCGTCGCCGCCATCCCCGGCGGCGCGGCGAACGTGCAGGACATCTACCCGCTGGCGCCGCTGCAAGAAGGCATGCTCTACCACCATCTGTCGGCGCAGCAGGGCGACCCTTACGTGCTGCACGCGCAGTTTGTATTCGACAGCCGCGCACGCCTCCACGCCTTCGCGCAAGCGCTGCAATGGGTGATCGACCGCCACGATATCCTGCGTACGTCCATGGTCTGGGAGCGCCTCGACGAGCCGTTGCAAGTGGTGTGGCGCAAGGCGACCCTGGCTTGCGAAGAAGCCCATTTGAACGGCGGTGACGCCCTGGCCCAGTTGCTGGCACGCTACGACGCCCGCACCTACCGCATGGCCCTGGGCCAGGCGCCGCTGCTGCGCCTGGTGTTTGCCGACGACCCGGCCAACCAGCGCGTGGTGGCGATGCTGCTGTTCCACCACACCATTCTCGACCACACCGCCCTCGATGTGGTGCGCCATGAAATCCAGCTGTACCTGGCCGGTGAGCAAGCCCAGGCCGGTGAGCCGGTTGCGTTTCGCAGCTACATCGCCCAGGTGCGCCATGGCGTCAGTGAGCAGGCGCATGAGGCGTTCTTCCGCGCGATGCTGGCGGATATCGATGAGCCAACCTTGCCGTTCGGTTTGCAGGATGTGCAGGGCGATGGTCAGGGCATCAACGAAGCGCGCGTGCCCGTCGACAGCGCACTCAGCCGCCGCCTGCGCCGCCTGGCACGACCGCTGGGCGTGAGCGTGGCGAGCATGATGCACCTGGCCCTGGCGCGCGTGTTGGGCGTGGTGTCTGGTCGCGACGCCGTGGTGTTCGGCACCGTGATGCTTGGCCGCATGGGTGCAGGCGAGGGCGGTGACCGCGCCTTGGGCATGTTCATCAACACCTTGCCGCTGCGCGTGGATGTGGGCGAGCAGGGCGTGCGCGCCGGGGTCAAAGCCACCCATGAGCGCCTGACCACCTTGCTCAATCACGAACATGCCTCGCTGGCACTGGCCCAGCGTTGCAGCGGTGTAGCCGCACCCACGCCACTGTTCAGCGCGATGCTCAACTACCGCCACAGCGCCGCCACCGACATGGCCGCCGTCATCGACGTGGCCGAAGGCATCCAGGTGCTGGGCGCCGAGGAGCGCACTAACTACCCGCTTACGGTCAACGTGGATGACCTGGGTGAAGAGTTTGCGCTGACGGTGATGGTCGACGCGTCCATCGACGCGCAACGTGTCGCCGGTTACCTGCATACCGCGCTGGAAAGCCTGGCCGATGCCTTGGAACATCGACCGGATCAGCCGCTCTGCGGCCTGAACATCCTGCCCGACACTGAGCGCCACCACCTGCTGCACAGCCTCAACCAAAGCCCCGCGCACTACACCGACACCGCCCTGATCCACCGTTGCGTCGAAACCCACGCCGCCGCCCAGCCTGAAGCCATCGCCTTGCGCTTCGAGCATCTGTGCCTCACCTACCGCCAACTCAACGAACGCGCCAACCAGGTCGCCCACCGCCTGCTCGCCCAAGGCGTGAGTCCGGATGACCGTGTGGCCATCTGCGTAGAGCGTGGCCCGGAAATGATCATCGGCCTGCTGGGCATCCTCAAAGCCGGCGCCGGTTATGTGCCGATTGACCCGGCTTACCCGCTGGAACGCATCGCCTACACCCTGGCCGACAGCCAACCGCTGGCCGTGCTGGTGCAAGCCAACACCCGCCACTTGGTGGGCGAGCTGGCGCAAATCGACCTTAATAGCCTCGGTAGCGAGCCCATCGTCAACCCGCGCATCCCTCTCAGCCCCGCCAGCCTGGCCTACGTGATCTACACCTCTGGTTCCACCGGCCTGCCCAAAGGCGTGATGATCGAGCACCGCCAGGTCGCACGGCTGTTCAGCGCCACTGACCACTGGTTCGGCTTCAACCGCAACGATGTGTGGGCGCTGTTCCATTCCTTTGCGTTCGACTTCTCCGTGTGGGAGATCTGGGGCGCGCTGATGCACGGCGGCCAATTGCTGATCGTGCCGCAACTGGTCAGCCGCTCGCCGGATGAGTGCTACGCGCTGATCTGTGAGGCCGGCGTGAGCATCCTCAACCAGACGCCCAGCGCGTTTCGCCAGTTGATTGCGGCCCAGGCGCAGAGCTCGCAGGTGCATTCCCTGCGCCAGGTGATTTTCGGCGGCGAAGCGCTGGAACCGGGCATGCTCAAACCCTGGTACGCCCGCGCCATCAACGCCGGTACGCAACTGGTGAACATGTACGGCATCACCGAAACCACCGTGCACGTGACCTATCGCGCGCTGGAGGCGGCGGACGCGCAGTTGGTCGGCGTCAGCCCGATTGGCGTGCGCATTCCTGACCTGCAGCTGTACGTGCTCGATGAGCGCCGCGAGCCGCTGCCGATCGGCGTGGCAGGCGAGCTGTACGTCGGCGGTGCCGGCGTGGCGCGCGGTTACCTGAACCGTGACGCGCTCAACGCCGAACGCTTCCTGGCCGACCCGGCCACCGGTTTGCGCATGTACAAGACCGGCGACCTTGGCCGCTTGCTGGCTGACGGTAACGTCGAGTACCTGGGGCGTAACGACGACCAAGTGAAGATCCGTGGTTTCCGTATCGAACTGGGTGAAATCCAAGCACGCCTGGCCACCGCCAGCGGCGTGCGTGACGCCGTGGTGATCGCCCGTGAAGACGCGCCGGGTGACAAGCGCCTGGTGGCTTATGTGATCGCCGAGCGTGACATCGGTGCAGCCGAACTGCGTGACCACCTGCTGCTGAGCCTCGCCGAGTACATGGTGCCCAGCGCGTTTGTACTGCTGGATAAATTCCCGCTGACCACCAACGGCAAACTCGACCGCAAGGCGTTGCCCGCACCGGATGCCGACGCGCTGGCGCGACGTGACTATGCCGCCCCGCAAGGTGCAGTCGAAACCGCCATCGCTGCGATCTGGCAGGCGCTATTGAAGCTCGACAAGGTCGGCCGCGACGACAATTTCTTCGAACTTGGCGGGCACTCACTGCTGGCGGTCAAGCTGATCGAACGCATGCGCCAGGTGGACTTGAGCGCCGATGTGCGCGTGCTGTTCGGTCAACCCACGCTGGCTGCACTTGCCGCAGCGGTGGGCGGGCAGCAGGAAGTGCAGGTTCCGGCCAACCTGATCAGCGAGACGAGCGAGCGCATCACGCCGGACATGCTGGCGCTGGTGGAGCTGGACCAGGCCGCCATCGACCACATCCTCAAGACTGTGCCCGGCGGCATCGCCAACGTGCAGGACATCTACGGCCTGGCGCCCCTGCAGGCGGGCATTCTTTACCACCACCTGGCAACCACCGAGGGCGACCCCTACGTGTTGCAAGTGCAGTTCAGCTTCGCTGACCAAGCGGCGGTGGATGCATTTATCCGCGCGTTGCACAGCGTGATCGAACGCAATGACATTTTGCGCACCTGCATCCTCTGGGAGGGCCTGGATGAGCCGGTGCAAGTGGTGCTGCGCCAAGCGCCATTGGCCGTGGAACGTGTCGACGTACAGGGTGGTGAAGCCTTGGCACAGCTGCAACAACGCTTCGACCCACGCCATTATCGCCTCGATCTGTCCCGCGCCTCGCTGATGCATTTTGGCTACGCGCAACAGTCGGGCGGCTACGTCGGCATTTTGCTGCTGCACCACATCCTGCTCGACCATACCGCCTTGCAAGTGCTGGTCGAAGAAATGAGCGCCAGCCTGGCCGGAAACAGCGCGCACCTGCCGGACGCGGTGCAGTACCGCAACTACGTAGCCCAGGCGCGTCTGGGGGTTACCCAGGCGCAACACGAAGCGTTCTTCAGCGACATGCTCGGCGATATCGACGAGCCGACGTTAGCGTTCGGCTTGCAGGATGTAAATGGCGACGGCAGCGGCATCGTCGAGGTGCACTTGCCGTTGCCAGCGGCGCTCAGTCACGGTCTGCGTGAACAGGCGCGGCAACTCGGTGTGAGCACCGCCAGCCTGGTACACCTGGCCTGGGCCCAGGTATTGGCCCAGGTTTCCGGCCAGCAGGACGTGGTGTTCGGCACCGTGTTGCTGGGCCGCATGCAAGGCGGCAAGGGCGCCGACCGTGCGCTGGGGATGTTCATCAATACCTTGCCGCTGCGCGTTAGCCTGGGCGCCGTCAGCGTACAAGCCGGCGTGCGCGCCACCCACGCGCGCCTGGCGCAGTTGCTCGGGCATGAACATGCCTCGCTGTCACTGGCCCAGCGTTGCAGTGGCGTACCGGGGTCGTTGCCGTTGTTCAGCACCTTGCTCAACTACCGTCACAGCGCGCCGGGTGAAGCCCCGGGAGACAGCCCGTTTGCCGCCTCTGGTATCGAAATTCTCAGTTCCGAAGAACGCAGCAACTACCCGCTGGTGCTCAGCGTCGATGACCTGGGCGCAGGTTTTTCGCTGACGGTACAAGGCCTGGCCATGCTGGATGTACAGCGCGTGGGCGAGTACATGCTCACCGCATTGCAGCACTTGATGACCGCGCTGCAACAAGCGCCGACCACGCCCTTGCAGGCGGTGTCGATTCTGCCGGCCGCCGAACGCCACCAACTGCTGGTGGCGTTCAACGCCACCGCCCGCGACTACCCCTCGCAGCTCACCGTGCAGCAACTGTTCGAAGCCCAGGCGCTGGCGCGTCCCGAAGCCGTGGCGGCGGTGCATGGCGCGTTATCCTTGAGCTATCGCGACCTCAACCGCCGCGCCAATCGCCTGGCTCATCACCTGATCAACCAAGGCGTGCAGCCGGGTGAAAGCGTGGCGATTGCTCTGCCGCGCTGCCTGGATTTACTCGTGTGCCAGCTGGCGATCCTCAAGTGCGCGGCGGTGTATGTGCCGCTGGACGTCAATGCGCCGGTTGAGCGCCAGGCGTTCATCGTGCAGGACAGCGGCGCGCATCGGGTACTCAATAGCCTGGCCGACCTGAACCTGGACGCGCAATCGCCGCGCAACCCTGAGCGGGTCCAGTCCTCGGAAAGCGTGGCGTACATCATGTACACCTCCGGCTCCACCGGCGCACCCAAAGGTGTGCAAGTGCCGCATCGCGGTATCACGCGGCTGGTGCTCAACAACGGTTACGCCGACTTCAACGCCGCGGACCGTGTGGCCTTCGCCTCCAACCCGGCGTTCGACGCCAGCACCATGGACGTGTGGGGCGCGTTGCTCAATGGCGGCCAGGTGCAGGTGATCGACCATGCCACCTTGCTCGACCCGGCGGCATTCGCTGAAGCCTTGGAGGGTGCGACGGTGCTGTTTGTCACCACGGCGCTGTTCAACCAATACGTGCAGATGATTCCTGAGGCGTTGGCCGGCCTGCGCATCCTGCTGTGCGGCGGTGAGCGTGCCGACCCGGCGGCGTTCCGCAACCTGTTGGCGCAGGCGCCCGAGTTGCGTTTGGTGCATTGCTACGGGCCAACGGAAACCACCACTTACGCCACCACCTATGAGGTGCGCGCGATTGCCGATGACGCCGACAGCGTGCCCGTGGGGCGGCCGATTTCCAACACGCAAATCTATCTGTTGGATGCTTGGCAGCAGCCGGTGCCACTGGGGGTGAGCGGTGAAATCTGCATCGGCGGCGACGGCGTGGCCAAGGGATATCTGAACCGGCCTGAACTGACCGCTGAGAAATTCGTGCAAGACCCGTTCAACCCAGGCGCCTTGATGTACCGCACCGGCGACCTCGGTCGCTGGACGGCGGACGGCTTGCTTGAGTGCCTTGGGCGCAATGACGATCAGGTCAAAATCCGTGGTTTCCGCATTGAGCTGGGTGAGATCGAAGCGCGCCTGGCGACCTGTGCGGGCATCCACGACGTGGTGGTGCTGGCGCGTGAGGACGTGCCGGGTGACAAGCGCCTGGTGGCGTATTTCACTTGGGCTGACGAACCCGTCGGCATCGACAGCGTGCGCGCGCATCTGCAAGGCCAATTGCCGGACTACATGCTGCCGTCGGCGTATGTGCCGCTGGCGCATTTGCCGCTGACGGCCAATGGCAAGATTGACCGTAAAGCGTTGCCGGCCCCCAGCGTAGACGCGCTGAGCAGTCGCGAGTTTGAAGCACCGCAAGGCGAGGTGGAAACCCTGCTGGCGCAGATCTGGCAGGACGTGCTCAAGCTTGAACGCGTGGGGCGCCATGATCATTTCTTCGAGTTGGGCGGGCATTCGCTGCTCGCGGTGAGCCTGATTGAACGCATGCGCCAAGTCGGCCTGAGCTGTGACGTGCGCGCACTGTTCAGCCAGCCAAGCCTGGCGGCGCTGGCGGCGGCGGTGGGCAGCGGGCGTGAAGTTGTGGTGCCGGTGAATGGCATTCCTTCGGGCTGCACGCAGATTACGCCGTCGATGCTGCCTCTGGTGCCGCTCGACCAGACAGCTATCGACCGTATTGTCGCCACGGTGCCGGGCGGCGCAGCGAATGTGCAGGATATCTACCCGCTGGCGCCGTTGCAGGAAGGCATTCTCTATCACCATATCAGCGCCGAGCAGGGCGACCCGTACCTGCTGCAATCGCGCATGGCGTTCGACAGCCTTGAGCGTTTGCACGCGTTCATGGGCGCGCTGCAACAGGTCGTGGCCCGTCACGACATCCTGCGCACCGGCGTGGTCTGGGAAGGCTTGGACAGCCCGGTGCAAGTGGTCTGGCGTGACGCGCAGTTGGTGGTGCAGGAAGTCGCCCTGGACCCAGCCGACGGCGGCATCCTTGAACAGCTGCACACACGCTTCGATGCTCGCCACTACCGGCTGGACATCACCCAGGCGCCGCTGCTGCGCATGGTCTACGCCCAGGACTCGGCGAATAACCGAGTCGCGGCGATCCTGTTGTTCCATCACTTGGCACTCGACCATACCGCCATGGAAGTGGTCGGCCAGGAGATGCGCGCGTTCCTGTTCAACCAGGCCGATGCGTTGCCCGCAGCGGCACCGTTTCGCAACTATGTCGCCCAGGCCCGCCTGGGTGTCAGCGTGGCTGAGCATGAGCAGTTCTTCCGCGAGATGCTCGCTGATGTCGATGAGCCGACCTTGCCGTTTGGCGTGCAGGATGTGCAGGGCGACGGCCGCGCTATCGAAGAAGCCGAGCGGCAGCTGGACGCGGCGCTGGCGGTGCGTGTGCGTGAACAGGCGCGGGTGTTGGGCGTCAGCGCGGCCAGCCTGATGCACCTGGCCTGGGCGCAAGTGCTGGGGTTGGTGTCCGGGCGTGACGACGTGGTGTTCGGCACCGTATTGATGGGCCGCATGCAGGCCGGCGAGGGCGCTGATCGCGCGTTGGGCATGTTCATCAACACCTTGCCGCTGCGCGTCGATGTGGGCGCCAGCGCCGCCGTTGCGGTCAAGGCCACCCATGCGCGGCTGAGTGCATTGCTCGGTCACGAGCACGCGTCCCTGGCGCTCGCCCAGCGTTGCAGTGGCGTATCGACGGCCGTGCCGTTGTTCAGCGCCTTGCTCAATTACCGCCACAGCACGCCCGGTGAAATGGCCCGCGACGGCCAGGGCATCTGGGAAGGTGTGCAGCTGCTGGGCGGTGAGGAGCGCAGCAACTACCCGCTGACCCTCAGCGTCGATGACTTTGGCGCAGGTTTTGGCCTGAGTGTGCTGGCGCTGCCGCAGATCGGCGCCCAGCGCCTGTGTGGCTACATGCACAGCGCCGTGGAGCAGCTGGTTGCGGCCTTGGAAAGCGCGGCGAAAACCGCGCTCAACCAACTGCCTGTTTTGCCCCAGGCGGAGTGCGAAACCCTGCTGCGTGAATTCAACGCGACCGCCGCCGACTTCCCCACCGGGCATACCGTGCATGGCGCCTTGGAAGCCCAGGTCGAACGCCAACCCCATGCGATTGCCGTGCAGCAAGACGGCGAAGTTCTGACCTATCAGCAACTCAACCAGCGCGCCAACCAGTTGGCGCACCACCTGCTGGCGCTCGGCGTGCAGCCGGATGATCGCGTGGCGATCTGCTGCCGTCGTGGCCCGCAGATGCTGGTGGGCCTGCTGGGCATTCTCAAAGCCGGCGCAGGCTACGTGCCCATCGACCCGGCTTACCCCGCCGAGCGTATCGCCTACTTGCTGCAGGACAGCGCTCCGGCAGCGGTATTGGCCGAGGCAAGCACCCGCGACCTGTTGGGCGCGCATGCTGCTGTCGACCTGTTCGACGAGCGCCTGCAACACCACCCCGTCAGCAACCCGCGGGTGGCTACCCTGACCCCGGCACACCTGGCCTACGTGATCTACACCTCCGGCTCCACCGGCCAGCCCAAAGGTGTGATGGTGGAACACCGCACGGTGGAAAACCTGGTGCACTGGCACTGCGAAGCCTTCGGCCTGGACACGCGCAGCCACACCAGCAGCGTCGCCGGGTTTGGTTTCGACGCGATGGCCTGGGAGGTCTGGCCGGCACTCTGCGCAGGCGCCACCCTGCACCTGCCGCCCGCGCACGTGGGCAATGAAACTATCGACGAATTGCTCGCCTGGTGGATGGCGCAACCGCTGCACGTGAGCTTTCTGCCCACACCCGTCGCCGAGTACGCCTTCAGCCAGAACCTGCACCATCCGACCTTGCGCATCCTGTTGATCGGCGGTGATCGCCTGCGTCAGTTTGCCCAGGAGCGGCGCTTTGCAGTGGTCAACAACTACGGGCCTACCGAGGCCACGGTGGTCGCCACCTCCGGCCGTGTGCGCGCCGGGCAGGCGTTGCATATCGGCCAGCCTATCGCCAATACCCGCGTGTACGTGCTGGATGCGCAACTGCGCCCAGTGCCGGTGGGCGTTGCCGGTGAGCTGTATGTGGGCGGCAGCGGTGTGGCGCGGGGTTATTTGAACCGCCAGGACTTGACCGCCGAACGCTTCCTGCAAGACCCGTTTAACAGCGGGCGCATGTACCGCACCGGCGACCTGGCGCGCTGGTTGCCTGACGGCAATATCGAGTACCTGGGCCGTAACGACGACCAAGTCAAAGTGCGCGGCGTGCGCGTTGAACTCGGCGAAATCGAAAGCCGCCTGGCGGCACTCGACGGCATCGCCGAAGCGGTGGTGCTGGTGCGCGAGGGCCGTCTGGTGGCCTGGTTCACCGAACACTACCCACTGGCGATTGAAACCCTGCGTGCGCAACTGCAAGCGCAGCTGCCCGAAGCGCTGGTGCCGGCGGCCTACGTCAAACTCGACACGCTGCCGCTGACCGCCAACGGCAAGCTGGACCGCAAGGCCCTGCCGCAACCTGATCAGTCGGCGTTGCTGAGCCGCGACTATGCAGCGCCTGAAGGTTCAGTGGAGACCGCCCTGGCGCGGATCTGGGCCGAGGTGTTGCAGGTGGAGCAAGTCGGCCGCCATGACCACTTCTTCGAACTGGGCGGCCATTCGTTACTGGCTGTCAGCCTGATCGAACGCATGCGCCAGGTCGGCCTCAGCGCCGATGTGCGTGTGTTGTTCAGCCAGCCAACCCTCGCAGCGTTGGCCGCTGCCGTGGGCAGTGGTCGCGAAGTTTCGGTGCCCGCCAACCGCATCGCCGCCGACTGCCAGCGCATCACCCCGGACATGTTGCCGTTGGTGGATCTGGACCCAGCAACCCTCGACGAGGTCGTCAGCCGCGTACCCGGTGGCGCCGCCAATGTGCAGGACATCTACCCACTGGCGCCGTTGCAGGAGGGCATTCTTTACCACTACATCACCGCCGAGCAGGGCGACCCGTACCTGCTGCAATCGCACCTGGCTTTCGACAGCATCGAGCGCCTGAATGCCTTCACCCAGGCGCTGCAACAGGTCATCAATCGCCATGACATCCTGCGCACCGGCGTGGTCTGGGAAGGCCTGGCGCAACCGCTGCAAGTGGTGTGGCGTCAGGCTCAATTGCCGCTTGAAGAGCTGCACCTGCAAGGTGATGTACTGGCCGGCTTGCATGCGCGTTTCGATGCGCGACGCTATCGCCTGGACATCAGTCAGGCACCCTTGATCAGCTTGAAGTACGCCCAGGACCCGGCCAATCAGCGTGTGGTGGTGGTGTTGCTCTATCACCATATCGCCCTCGACCACACCGCATTCGACGTGGTGCTGCGCGAAATGCAGGGCCACTTGCTCGGCCACCAAGCCCCAACGGCGCCGCCGATGCCGTACCGCAACTACGTGGCGCAGGCGCGCTTGGGTGTGAGCGAGCGGGAGCACGAAGCGTTCTTTTGCGAGATGCTCGGTGATGTCGATGAACCCACCTTGCCGTTCGGCCTGCAGGATGTGCGCGGCGACGGCAACGCGATCAAAGAGCATCGCCTGCGCCTGGGCAGCGACCTCAACCGCCGCCTGCGCGCCCAGGCGCGCTTGCTGGGCGTGAGTACGGCGAGCCTGTTCCACCTGGCCTGGGGCCAGGTGCTGGCGGCCACGTCGGGGCGCCAAAGCGTGGTGTTCGGCACCGTGCTGGTTGGTCGAATGCAAGGTGGCGAGGGCGCCGACCGTGCGCTGGGCGTGTTCATCAATACCTTGCCGCTGCGCCTGGACATCGACGCGCAAGGCGCACGCGCTGCCGTGCGTGCCACCCATGCGCGGCTGACCGCGTTGCTCGGGCATGAACACGCGTCCCTGGCCTTGGCCCAGCGTTGCAGCGGTGTGGCGGCCCCGGCGCCGCTGTTCAGCTCGATGCTCAACTACCGCCATCGCGGCGCCGCCACGCGATCGGCTGAGGCGCAGCAGGCCTGGGAAGGCATGCAGACGCTGGTCAATGACGGGCGCACCAACTACCCGCTGACCTTGAACGTGGATGACCTGGGTGATGGTTACGACGTCACCGCCCTGGCCCAAGTCGACGCGCAACGGGTGTGCGGTTACCTGCAGGTTGCTTTGTCCGGATTGGTCGAAGCCTTGGAGCATGCGCCGCACCAGGCGCTCAATCGTTTGCCGATTCTGGGCAGTGAGGAACGGCAAAAACTGCTGGTGGAGTTCAATGCGACCGAGGTGAACTACAACCTCGAGCAAACCCTGCACGGCCTGTTCGAAGCCCAGGTCGAGCGCACGCCGCAGGCCGTGGCGGTCAAGGCCGGTGACCAGCACCTGACCTACAGCGAGCTGAACGAACGCGCCAACCGCCTGGCCCACCACCTGCGTGAACTCGGCGTGCGGCCGGATTCGCGGGTGGGCATCTGCGTCGAGCGTGGCCTGGACATGGTCATCGGCCTGTTTGCCATCCTCAAGGCCGGCGGCGGTTATGTGCCGCTGGACCCGGCGTATCCACGCGAGCGTCTGGCCTACATGCTGCAAGACAGCGCGCCCGTGGTGGTACTGGCGCAAGGCGCAACCCGCGAGTTGCTGGGTGATGTGCCGGTGATCAACCTGGACCACAGCACTTGGCAGCACCAGCTCGCCAGCAATCCGCGGGTGCCGGGCCTTACCGCCCAGCATCAGGCTTACGTGATCTACACCTCCGGCTCCACCGGCCAGCCCAAGGGCGTGATCAACGAACACGCCGGAGTGGTCAATCGCCTGCTGTGGATGCAGGACGCCTATGGCCTTAAGGCCCATGACGCGGTGCTGCAGAAAACCCCGTTCAGCTTCGACGTGTCAGTGTGGGAGTTCTTCTGGCCGCTGTTTACCGGCGCACGCCTGGTCATGGCGCGCCCGGGCGGGCATAAAGAGCCTGAGTACCTGTGCGCGGTGATCGAGGCCGAACAGATCACCACGCTGCACTTTGTACCGTCGATGCTCGATGTGTTCCTGGCCCACGGCGATGTCAGCCAGGCAGCTGTGCTTGTGCGCGTGATGTGCAGTGGCGAAGCTTTGCCGGGCAGCTTGGTGCGGCGCTTCAAGCAGCAATTGCCAGGGATCGGCCTGTACAACCTGTATGGCCCGACCGAAGCGGCGGTGGACGTGACCGCCTGGAACTGTGCGCGCCCCGACGTGCCGGACAGCACGCCGATCGGCAAACCGATTGCCAACACGCGCATGTACCTGCTGGATGCGCAGTTGCAGCCGGTGCCGTTGGGCGTGGTCGGCGAGCTGTTTATCGGCGGTGTGCAAGTGGCGCGTGGCTACTTGAATCGCCCTGAACTGACCGCCGAACGCTTCCTCAAGGACCCATTCAACCATGGGCGCATGTACCGCACTGGTGACGTTGGCCGCTACTTGCCTGACGGCAATATCGAGTACCTGGGCCGTAACGACGACCAGGTGAAGATCCGTGGCCTGCGCATCGAGCTGGGTGAAATCCAGGCGCGGCTGCTGGAGCATGCGCAGGTCAACGAGGCGGCCGTGGTCGCCCGCGAAGACCGGCTGGTCGCGTACTACACCGGCATAGCCACCGACATCGAGCAGCTGCGCGCGCATCTGCTGCAGCACCTGCCGGACTTCATGGTGCCCGCGCTGTTCATGCACCTCGACGCGCTGCCGCTGAGCCCCAACGGCAAGCTCGACCGCAAGGCTTTGCCTGCGCCAGGCATGGACGCGCTGATCGTGCGCGAGTACGTGGCCCCCGAAGGTGACACCGAAACCCTCCTGGCCAAGCTGTGGGCTGAGCTGCTCAACGTCGAGCGGGTCGGGCGGCACGACAACTTCTTTGAACTGGGCGGGCACTCGCTGCTGGCCGTGAGCTTGATCGGCCGCCTGCGCCAGGAAGGCCAGGAAGCTGACGTGCGGGCGCTGTTCGAGCAGCCGACGCTGGCCGGCTATGCCGCCATAACCGAACGAATGGAGATCGTCCTGTGAGCATTTCTGAGCTGTTGGCGACGCTGAAAACCAAGGACATCCAGCTGGCGCTCAAAGGCGAGCAGTTGTCGGTGCAAGGCAATAAACAAGCACTGAGCGACCCGGCGACCCTCGCCGCGTTGCGCGAGCACAAACCGGCGTTGATCGCGTTGATCAAGGCCGGCGAATACTCGGCGACCAACGCCGGCGAAGTGCAAGTGCCCGCCAATGGCATCCCGGCGGGCGCCGAGCGCATCACGCCGGCCATGCTGACCCTGTCGACCCTGAGCCAGGAGGAGATCGACCGCATCGTCGTCACGGTGGAGGGCGGTGTGGCGAATATCCAGGATATCTACCCGCTGGCGCCGTTGCAGGAAGGCATTCTGTTCCACCATGTCAGCGCCGAGCAGGGCGACCCGTACGTGATGCAGTCGCAGTTTGCGTTCGACAGCCTGGCGCGCTTCGAGGCCTTCGCCCAAGCCCTGCAACAGGTGATGAACCGCCACGACATCCTGCGTACCGGCGTGGTCTGGGACGGTTTGCAGCAACCGTCGCAAGTGGTCTGGCGCCAAGCGCAACTGCCGGTGCAGGCGTTGGCGTTGGACCCGGCTGACGGCGATATCGCTGCGCAGCTGCACGCGCTGTTTGATGCGCGCCACTATCGCCTCGACGTGACCCAGGCGCCGCTGCTGCGCCTGGTGCGTGCCGAAGATCCGGTCCATCAGCGCATCGTTGCCACTTTGCTGTTCCACCACATGGCCCTCGACCACAGCGCCCTCGAAGTGGTGTGCCATGAACTGCAGGCGTGCCTGCTGGGGCAGGGCGCCGCGCTGGGCCAGGCGGTGCCGTTTCGCAACTATGTGGCGCAGGCGCGGTTGGGGATCAGCGAGCAGGAACACGAAAGTTTCTTCCGCCAAATGCTCGGCGACATCAGTGAGCCGACCTTGCCGTTTGGTTTGCAGGACGTGCAAGGCGATGCCCGTGGGATTGCCGAAGTCAGCCTGCCGCTGGCGCCAGCGCTCGGGCTGCGTTTGCGTGCACAAGCCCGGCTGCTGGGCGTGAGCGCCGCCAGCCTGTTCCACATGGGGTGGGCGCAAGTGTTGGCTGTGCTGGCCGGTAAACAACAGGTGGTGTTCGGCACGGTCTTGATGGGCCGTATGCAAGGCAGCCATGACACGGATCGGGCGCTGGGGATCTTCATCAACACGCTGCCGTTTCGCGTGGACGTAGGCGCCGAAGACGTGCGCGCCGGGGTCAAGGCCACCCACGCGCGGTTGACTACCTTGCTGCGCCACGAGCACGCCGCCTTGGCACTCGCCCAGCGTTGCAGTGGCGTGGTGGCGCCGACACCGCTGTTCAGTGCGTTGCTCAATTACCGCCACAGTGCCCCGGCCGCCAGTGCCGCCGCCGTATCGGCCTGGCAAGGCATCGCGGCGCTCAGCGCCGAAGAACGCACCAACTACCCGCTGACCTTGAGCGTGGATGACCTCGGCGAAGGCTTTGGCTTGAGCGTGCTCGCCAGCACTTTGGTGGACCCGCAGCGTGTCTGCGCCTACCTGCAAACCGCCCTGGAAAACCTCGTGACCGCCCTGGAGCAGGCGCCGCACACGCCGCTCAATCACGTCTCGGTAGTACCCGCCGCCGAGCAACAACAGCTGCTGCAGCAGTTCAACGCGACCCAGGTCGAGTTCCCCCAAGGCACCACCTTGCACGGGCGTATCGAAGCCCAGGCCGCGCGCACGCCCGAGGCCATCGCCGCCGTGCACCAAGGCCGCCAACTGACTTACGCCGAGCTGAACCAGCAAGCCAACCTGTTGGCCCATCACCTGCTGGCGCTGGGGGTCAAACCCGACGACCGCGTGGCCATCGTCGCCCGCCGTGGCCTGGACACCCTGGCCGGGTTGCTGGCGATCCTCAAGGCCGGCGCCTGCTATGTGCCGGTGGACCCGTCCCACCCGGCCGAGCGTCTGAATTACCTGCTGACCGACAGTGAGCCGGTGGCGGTGCTGACCCAACAGGCGCTGCTGGATCGCCTGCCCGCGCTGGACGTGCCGGTGATCAACCTCGACCGCTTCACCTGGCAGCACCATTCGGCGAGTAACCCCAAGGTCAATGTCACGCCATCGAACCTCGCCTATGTGATTTACACCTCCGGCTCCACCGGCCTGCCCAAAGGCGTGATGGTCGAACACCACACCGTGGCCAACCTGGTGGACTGGCATTGCCGCGCGTTTGACCTGTGCGCCGGGCGCCACACCGCCAGCGTCGCCGGTTTCGGCTTTGACGCGATGGCCTGGGAAGTGTGGCCGGCGCTGTGTGTCGGCGCGACCTTGCACCTGCCGCCGGCCAGTGACGGCGCCGAAGACATCGACGCCTTGCTCGCCTGGTGGTGCGCGCAACCGTTGGACGTGTGCTTCCTGCCCACGCCGGTGGCCGAGTACGCCTTCAGCCAGCAGATCGAACACCCCACGCTGCGTACCTTGCTGATCGGCGGCGATCGCCTGCGCCAGTTCGCGCGGGCCCAGCGTTTCGAGTTGATCAACAACTACGGGCCGACCGAAGCCACGGTGGTCGCCACTTCCGGCAAGGTCGAAGTGGGCCAGCCGTTGCATATCGGCACACCCATCGCGAATGCCACGGTGTACCTGCTGGACGAACAGCAACGCCCGGTGCCGTTGGGCGTCGCCGGTGAGCTGTATGTGGGCGGCAAAGGCGTGGCGCGCGGTTACCTGAACCGCGAGGATTTGACGGCCGAGCGCTTCCTGCAAGACCCGTTCAACGCCGGGCGCATGTACCGCACTGGCGACCTGGCGCGCTGGTTGCCGGACGGCAACATTGAATACCTGGGGCGTAACGACGACCAGGTGAAGGTCCGTGGCGTGCGCATCGAGTTGGGCGAGATTGAAACCCAACTCAACCAACTGCCGGGCATTCAGGAGGCGGTGGTGTGGGTCCGTGAAGAGCGGTTGATCGCCTACTTCACTGCAAACCCTCAGCTCGACCCACTGGCTGTCGGCGATATCCGCGCCCATCTGGTCGCGCATTTGCCGGACTACATGGTTCCGGTCGCCTACGTGAAACTCGATGCATTGCCGCTCACCGCCAACGGCAAACTCGACCGCAAGGCCTTGCCTGCGCCGGACATGGCCGCCGTATTTACCCGCGATTACGAGGCGCCCCAAGGCGAGATCGAAACCGTGCTCGCACACATCTGGGCTGATGTGCTGCAAGTAGAGCGCGTTGGGCGTCGCGATCATTTCTTTGAATTGGGCGGGCATTCGCTGCTGGCGATGCGCATGGTTTCCCAGGTGCGTCAGCGCCTGGGTGTCGAGCTGAGCCTCGGCGACCTGTTTGCCAATGCCGAGCTGGCGGCGGTCGCCGAAGTGCTCGCCCGGGCGGGGCGCAGCACGTTGCCGGATATCTTGCCCGCTAACCGTGATGAAGACGTGCCGCTGTCCTTCGCCCAGCAGCGCCTATGGTTCCTGGCACTGATGGAAGGCGCCAACACCGCCTACAACATTCCCATCGGCCTGCGTTTGCGCGGGCAGCTGCATGTCGAGGCGCTGCAACGGGCGCTGGCGCGTATCGTCGCGCGCCACGAAACCCTGCGCAGTCGCTTCGCCCAACACGGCGACGACGCTCAGGTGCTGATTGTGCCCGCCGAAGACGTGCTGCCGTTGCAAGTGCAGGACCTGCGCCGCCACCCACAACCCCAGCAGGCGCTGGACGCCTTGATCCAAGGCGAAGCCTCGGCACCGTTCGACCTGGAGCGCGGCCCGTTGCTGCGCGGGCGGTTGGTGGTGATGGCCGACGATCACCATGTGCTGTTGCTGACCTTGCACCACATCGTCTCCGATGGCTGGTCGATGGGCGTGCTCACCCGTGAGCTGATGGCGCTGTACCAAGCCTTCAGCCACGGCCTGCCCGACCCGTTGCCGGCACTGCCGATCCAGTACGGCGACTTTGCCGTGTGGCAGCGTTTGTGGCTGAGCGGCGAAGTGCTGCAGCGCCAAAGCACGTATTGGCAACAGGCCCTGGCCGGGGCGCCGGCGCTGCTCACGCTACCAACGGACCGCCCGCGCCCGGCGCAACAGGACTACGCCGGCAGCAGCGTCGAAGTGCGCCTGGATGAACGCCTCACCGCCGGGCTCAAGGCCTTGAGCCAACGCCATGGCACCACGCTGTACATGACCTTGATGAGCGCCTGGGCCTCGCTATTGGCGCGGCTGTCCGGGCAGCCGGACCTGGTGATCGGCTCGCCGGTGGCCAACCGTACACGCAGCGAAGTCGAAGGGCTGATCGGCCTGTTCGTCAACACCCTGGCGGTGCGCATCGACACCTCGGGCGCGTTGAGCACCGAGGCACTGTTGGCGCGGGTCAGGGCGTTGACGCTTGAAGCCCAAGCCCATCAGGACCTGCCGTTCGAGCAGGTGGTGGAAATCACCCGGCCGGTGCGTAGCCTGGCCCACAGCCCGTTGTTCCAGACCTTGCTGAGCTGGCAGGACAGCAGCGCGCCGACCCTGGCGTTGGGTGACCTGGCCCTGGAAGGCATCGTCGAGAGTAGCCACTTTGCCAAGTTCGATCTGTCGCTGAACCTCGGCGAAGTGCAGGGCAGTATTTTGGGCGCGTTGGAGTATGCGGTGGCGTTGTTTGATCAATCGACCGTGCAGCGTTACGTCGGCTATTTCACGCGCACCCTGCAGGCGATGGTCGATAACGATCAGGCCGTGCTTGAGCACACGCCGCTGGTGGGTCCGCGTGAGCGTCAGCAGCTGCTGTTTGATTTGAATGCCACCGACGTCAATTACAACCTCGACCAAACCCTGCACGGGATGTTCGAGGCGCAGGTCACGCGCACGGCGCAGGCGATTGCGGTCAAGGCTGGCGAGCAGCAGCTGACCTATGCCGAGCTGAATGCGCGGGCCAACCAGTTGGCCCATCACCTGCTGGCGTTGGGCGTGCAACCGGATTCGCGGGTGGCGATCTGCGTGGAGCGGGGCTTGGACATGGTCGTTGGCCTGTACGCGATCCTCAAGGCCGGCGCCGCGTATGTGCCGCTGGACCCGGCTTATCCGCAAGAGCGCCTTGCCTACATGCTGGAAGATAGCGCGCCGCTGGTGGTGTTGGCGCAGGGCTCCACGCGCGGGTTGCTGGGCGCGGTGCCGGTGGTCGATCTGGACCAGCCCTGCTGGCAGCACCAGCCGGTCGCTAACCCCGATGCAGCGGGCGCGACGCCTTATGTGATCTACACCTCCGGCTCCACCGGCCAGCCCAAAGGCGTGATCAACGAACACGCCGGGGTGGTCAACCGGTTGCTGTGGATGCAGGACGAATACGGCCTCAAGGCGCATGACGCGGTGCTGCAGAAAACCCCATTCAGCTTCGACGTGTCGGTGTGGGAGTTCTTCTGGCCGCTGTTTACCGGCGCGCGCCTGGTGATGGCGCGCCCAGGCGGGCACAAAGACCCGCAGTACCTGTGCGACGTGATCGAGGCCGAACAGATCACCACGCTGCACTTTGTGCCGTCGATGCTGGATGTATTCCTGGCCCACGGTGATGTGCGCCAGGCGGCCGGGCTGGTGCGTGTGATGTGCAGCGGCGAAGCTTTGCCGGGCAGCCTGGTGCGGCGTTTCAAGCAGCAGTTGCCGGGCAGTGCGTTGCATAACCTGTATGGCCCGACGGAAGCGGCGGTGGACGTGACGGCGTGGAATTGCGCGGGCGCGGTGACGCCGGACAACACGCCGATTGGCAAGCCCATCGCCAACACGCGCATGTACCTGCTCGACAGCCAGTTGCAGCCGGTGCCGTTGGGTGTGGTCGGTGAGTTGTTTATCGGTGGTGTGCAAGTGGCGCGCGGTTATCTGAACCGGCCTGAACTGACGGCCGAGCGCTTCCTTGACGACCCGTTTATCAATGGGCGGATGTACCGCACCGGTGACGTCGGGCGCTACTTGCCGGACGGTAACATCGAGTATTTGGGGCGCAATGATGACCAGGTGAAGATCCGTGGTTTACGCATCGAGTTGGGTGAGATCCAAGCCCGCCTGACCGAGTATCCGTCGATTAATGAAGCAGCGGTTGTCGCCCGTGAACAACGCCTGGTGGCTTATTACACCGGCGCATACAGCGAAATCGATACGCTGCGCAGTCACCTGCTGCGGCACCTGCCGGAGTTTATGGTACCGGCGATGTTCGTCCATCTCGACGCCTTGCCGCTGAGCCCCAACGGCAAGCTCGACCGTAAAGCCTTGCCCGAACCGGGCCTGGATTCGGTGGTGGTGCGCGAGTACGAGGCGCCTCAGGGCGATACCGAAATTGCCCTGGCCAGCCTGTGGGCCGAGTTGCTCAACGTGGAACGCGTGGGCCGCCACGACAACTTCTTCGAATTGGGTGGGCATTCGCTGCTGGCCGTCAGCCTGATGGGGCGCATGCGCCGCCTTGGGTTGTCGGCGGACGTCAAAGTGCTGTTTGGCCAGCCGACCTTGTCTGCGTTGGCGGCGGCGCTGGGTGGTGGGCGTGAAGTGGCGGTGCCGGCGAATGGCATTGCACCCGACTGCACCTACATCACCCCGGACATGTTGGCGCTGGTCCAGCTGGATCAGCCGGCTATCGAGCGCATTGTCGCCTGTATCCCAGGCGGCGCGGCGAATGTGCAGGACATCTACCCGCTGGCGCCGTTGCAGGCGGGCATTCTCTATCACCATTGCGCAGTAGTGGAAGGCGATGCGTACCTGCTGCAGGCGCAGTTTGCGTTCGACAGCCTCGTACGGCTGCAAGCGTTTGCCCGGGCGTTGCAGGCGGTGATCCAGCGCCATGATGTGCTGCGTTCATCCTTGCACTGGGACGGCCTGGAAGAACCGGTGCAGGTGGTTTGGCGTGAAGCCTTGTTAAGCGTCGAAACCGGGCCGCTGCCGCAGCGTCTCGACCTGGCTCAAGCCCCGCTGATGCGCTTGGTTTACACCCAGGAACCGCAGCGGGTGGTCGCAACTTTGCTGTTCCATCACCTGGTGATGGACCACATCGCACTGGACATCCTGCAGCACGAAATGCAGGCGTTTTTGTTGGGCCGAGAGGATGAGTTGGGCGCTGCGGTGCCGTACCGCAATTACGTGGCCCAGACCCGTTTGGGTGTTGACGATCACGAAACGTTCTTTCGCGAAATGCTCGCTGAGATCGACGAACCCACCGAGTTCGAAAACCTGGGCGGCGATGAAGCAGCCCATCTAGCGATTGACCTTGAGTTAAGCCGGCGCCTGCGTACCCAGGCCCGCCAAGCGGGCGTGAGCGCCGCCAGCCTGATGCACCTGGCCTGGGCGCATGTGCTGGGCAAGGTCAGCGGCCGCGAGCAGGTGGTATTCGGCACCGTGATGCTTGGCCGCCTGCAAGGTGGCGAAGGCGCCGAGCGCGCCATGGGGGTGTTTATCAACACCTTGCCGTTGCGAGTCGACCTAGGGGAACACTCGGTGCGTACAGCCTTACGCGCCACCCATGCCCGCCTGACTCAACTGCTCAGCCATGAGCACGCGCCGCTGGCAGTGGCCCAGCGTTGCAGCGCGGTGCCGGTGGCGACGCCGTTGTTCAGCGTGCTGTTCAACTACCGCCACAGTGCGCCGCAAACCGCTGGCGTGGCCGAAGCGTGGCAGGGCATTGAGCTGCTCAAGGCGCAGGAACAGACCAATTACGGCTTGTCGGTGAGTGTGGATGACCTCGGTGAGGGTTTCAGTCTGGAAGCCATGGGGCAGGGCGCCCGGCGGTTGTGTGACTATCTGCACACTGCACTTGAGCAGGTGGTTGAGGCGCTGGAACACAACCGTGAAATCGCCATCAGCCGCCTGCCGATCCTGGCGGCCGCAGAGCGCAGCCAGCTGGCGGGCTTCAACGCCACCACCCGCACGTTCCCCCGTGAACACACGGTGCAGCGCCTGTTCGAAGCCCAGGCCCAGGCGCGCCCCGGCGCCGTGGCAGTGCTGCATGGCGAGCAGGTGTGGCGCTACGGTGAACTCAACACCCGCGCCAACCGTCTGGCCCATCACTTGCTGGGCTTGGGTGTGCGCCCCGCCGATAACGTGGCGATCCTGCTGCCGCGCTGCATCGACCTGCTGGTCAGCCAACTGGCCGTGCTCAAATGCGCGGCGGCCTATGTGCCGCTGGACATCAACGCACCGGCCGAACGCCAGGGCTTTATGCTGCAGGACAGCGGCGCGACGTGGCTGTTGACGCGCAGCGAGGCGCTCGTTGAATATCCGGCCCGGCGCCTGGACCTGGACACCCTGGCCCTCGACCCGCAACCGAGCCATAACCCGGACTTGTCGCAGTCTTCCGACAGCGTGGCGTACATCATGTACACCTCCGGCTCCACCGGCACGCCCAAGGGCGTCTTGGTGCCGCATCGCGGTATCACGCGGCTGGTGCTCAACAACGGTTACGCCGACTTCAACGCCGCGGACCGTGTGGCCTTCGCCTCCAACCCGGCGTTCGACGCCAGCACCATGGACGTGTGGGGCGCGTTGCTCAATGGCGGCCAGGTGCAGGTGATCGACCACGCCACCTTGCTCGACCCGGCGGCATTCGGTGAAGCCTTGGAGGGTGCGACGGTGCTGTTTGTCACCACGGCGCTGTTCAACCAATACGTGCAGATGATTCCTGAGGCGTTGGCCGGCCTGCGCATCCTGCTGTGTGGCGGCGAGCGTGCCGACCCGGCGGCGTTCCGCAACCTGTTGGCGCAGGCGCCCGAGTTGCGTTTGGTGCATTGCTACGGGCCAACGGAAACCACCACTTACGCCACCACCTATGAGGTGCGCGCGATTGCCGATGACGCCGACAGCGTGCTCGTGGGGCGGCCGATTTCCAACACGCAAATCTATCTGTTGGATGCTTGGCAGCAGCCGGTGCCACTGGGGGTGAGCGGTGAAATTTGCATCGGCGGCGACGGCGTGGCCAAGGGGTATCTGAACCGGCCTGAGCTGACCGCTGAGAAATTCGTGCAAGACCCGTTCAACCCAGGCGCCTTGATGTACCGCACCGGCGACCTCGGTCGCTGGACGGCGGACGGCTTGCTTGAGTGCCTTGGGCGCAATGACGATCAGGTCAAAATCCGTGGTTTCCGCATTGAGCTGGGCGAGATCGAAGCGCGCCTGGCGACCTGTGCGGGCATCCACGACGTGGTGGTGCTGGCGCGTGAGGACGTGCCGGGCGACAAGCGCCTGGTGGCGTATTTCACTTGGGCTGGCGAACCCGTCGGCATCGACAGCGTGCGCGCGCATCTGCAAGGCCAATTGCCGGACTACATGCTGCCGTCGGCGTATGTGCCGCTGGCGCATTTGCCGCTGACGGCCAATGGCAAGATTGACCGTAAAGCGTTGCCGGCCCCCAGCGTTGACGCGATGAATAGTCGCGAGTTTGAAGCACCGAGCGATACGTTGGAGCTGACCCTGGCGCAGCTGTGGGCTGAGGTCTTGAAGCTGGAGCAGGTCGGGCGGCATGACAGCTTCTTTGAACTGGGCGGGCATTCGTTGCTGGCGATTCGGCTGGTCAACCTGATGGAAGCGGCGGGGTTGCAGGTGTCCCTGGCTGAGCTGTTCGAGCATGCCAGCGTGGCCTCGGTCGCCGCGATGCTGCAACAACGCACGGATGAACCGGTGCGTGACACCTCGGTGATCACCGTGCGCAGCCGTGGCGCGCAACCGCCGCTGTTCCTGGTCCACGAATTCAGTGGCATGGACGTGTACTTCCCGGCGCTGGGTCAGCACCTGCCCGGTGACTATCCCATCTACGGCTTGCCGGGCGCGGCGCTTGGCGACTCGCACCTGAACACCATGGAAGGCCTGGCGGCGCGCATGGTCGGGCTGATTCGGGGTATCCAGCCCCATGGGCCGTACCGGCTCGCAGGCTGGTCGTTTGGCGGCGTGTTGGCCTATGAAGTGGCGATGCAGTTGTTGGGGCTGGATGAGGCGGTGGCCTTCCTCGGTTTGATCGACAGTTACGTGCCGCGCATGACCGACCAAGGCAAGGCGCGTTGGCACGGGCCGGATGCGCTCAAGCGGCATTTGCTGTTGCAGTGCACGGCGTATTGGACAGCACAAGGAGGTGTGGATGAGCTGGCGAGGCTTGAACACTTGGAGGCGGGCATTGGACAGCTGGACTTTGCGGGTCTGCTGCAACGCTGTCGCGATGAAGGTTTGCTATACGCGCAAATGGCAGCGGCTGCGGACGCGGACCTCTTGAGTTTTATCGAGCGAGAGGTCGGGCATGGGCATGCGTTGGCGCATTACAGCCTGTTCCCATTGCCGGTTGCGGTGCACCTGTTCAGCGCTATGCAACGGACGACCGAGTTGTCCCGGCGCAGTGACACGCTGGGTTGGCAGGACGCGTTGGCGCCGGGGCAATTGCGCCAGGTGCAGGTGCCAGGGGATCACCAGAGCATGATGCAGGCGCCGCATATCCAGGCGTTGGGCCGTGCGATGACTGAGGCGTTGGTGGTGGGTGTGCCGGTCGCTGAGGCGGCGCATCAACCGTTGTTGCGTATTCAGAGTGGGCGGGCGGGGTATGCGCCGGTGTTTTGTGTGCCCGGCGCGGGGGACAGCGTCACCGGGTTTGTGGGGTTGAGCGAGGCCCTGGGGCGCGACTGGCCGTTGTTGGGTTTGCAGCCACGAGGCTTGGATGGCGAGGCGGTGCCGCATAGCCAGGTGGAAGCGGCGGCGCAGTGTTATCTGGCGGCGCTGGCGCAGGAGTGCCCGCAGGGGCCGGTGCATTTGGTTGGGCATTCGTTTGGCGGCTGGGTGGCGTTGGAGATGGCGCTGCGGCTGCAGGCGATGGGCCGTGAGGTGGCGTCGTTGACGGTTATTGACAGTGAATCGCCTGGGGGTTTGGGTAAGCCTTATACGACCACGGCGGCGTTGTTGCGGTTGATCGAGGCGATGCAGTTGGCGGCTGGGAAGCCGTTGGGCATAGACCCGGTGGAGTTTGCCGAGCGTGATGAAGTGGCGCAGCGCCAATGGCTGCATGCAGGGATGGTGGGCGTGGGGTTGTTGCCGGGGCGCTCTGCGGTGGATGCCATGGATGGGCCGGCGCGCACGTATGCGGCGGCGTTGCGCACGGTGTATCGACCTTTGCAGCGCTATAACGGGGTGGTGCGGTTGGTGTTGGCTGAGGATCCTTCGCTGGATGCGGCGGGGAATCAGCGGGAGCAGGGGTTGATGGTTGAGGGGTGGCGGCGGCAGGGGAGTGGGTTGCAGGTTTGGTATGGGCCGGGGAACCACTTTACGTTGCTTAAGGCGCCGAATGTGTTGGGGTTGGCGCGGTGGTGGGTTGAGGGGGTGGTGATTGGGGAGGTGGTGTCTTGAGGGCTGTATGCCGGTCTGAATGTGGGAGCTGGCTTGCCTGCGATAGCGGTGTGTCGGTGTGCATATCCATTACTGCGGTAACGGCTACTTATGGTTCCGCTCTTACAGCGGGTCACTTTTGGAAGGACCCAAAAGTAACCAAAAGGTCCTCGCCCCACCACTCGGCACCTCGCTTAGGCTCGGTGTGCCCTCACGCAGGCTTGAATCCGTGGGCCGCCGCGATGGGCCATCCTTGGCCGGTTACCCACGTATTCAAGCCTGAGTTCGGCCAGCGTGGTTTAACGGGGCGCCTCAGATCAAAAGCAAGATCAAGATCAAAAGCAGATCAAGAGCCGAGTGATCTCTTCCTGATGTATGGAGATCCAAATGTGGGAGCTGGCTTGCCTGCGATAGCGGTGTATCAGCCAGGCACACAGTGACTGACACTCTGCAATCGCAGGCAAGCCAGCTCCCACACTAGACCGTGTTCGCTGTAGACCCTCTTCATCTTTTTATGGTCATTTATGCAAAAGTCAACGTCTCGCAAACTCGGAATGCTCGCGGTATTGGCGGTTGCCATCGGCCTTGTCGTCTACACCGTTCAAGCACCCGCCGACGCGCCGCAATACCTCACCGCCACGGCTGAACGGGGTGATATTGAAAATGCCGTCCTAGCTACTGGCGTGCTGGAAGGCATCAAGCAGGTTGACGTCGGTGCCCAGGTTTCCGGGCAGTTGAAGTCGCTCAAGGTCAAGGTCGGCGACAAGGTGAAGAAGGGCCAATGGCTCGCCGAAATTGACCCGTTGATCCTGCAAAATACCCTGCGCAAAGCCCAGGTTGATGAAGAAAACCTGCAGGCTCAGCGACGTGCCACGGCGGCGCAGCTCAAGCAGGCCAAGTCTGTCTATGAGCGCTACAAAGGCTTGCAGGTCGACGAATCGGTGTCGCGCCAGGATTTTGAGGACGCCGAGTCGACCTTTCAGGTGCAGCAAGCCAACCTGTTGTCCCTGGATGCGCAGATCAAAAGCGCGCATATCCAGATCGACACCGCCAAGGTCAACCTGGCCTATACCCGCATCGTCGCGCCCATCGACGGTGATGTGGTCGGCATCGTCACCCAGGAAGGCCAGACGGTGATTGCCAGCCAGTTGGCGCCGGTACTGCTCAAGCTGGCGGACCTGGACACCATGACCGTCAAGGCCCAGGTGTCCGAGGCGGATGTGATTCACATCAGCCCCGGCCAGCAGGTGTATTTCACCATCCTCGGCGAGGCCGACAAGCGCTACTACGCCAAGCTGCGTGGCACGGAGCCGGCGCCGCAGAGCTTCCTCGAGACCCCGACCGCCGGCACGCCCAAGCAGAACACGGCGGTGTTTTACAACGCGCTGTTCGACGTGCCTAACCCCGACCACCGTCTGCGCATCGCTATGACCGCCCAGGTGCGGATCGTGCTCGATACTGCCCAGGCCGCCTTGATGGTGCCGGTGGCGGCGCTCGGTGCGCGTAATGCCGATGGCAGCTATCCGCTGCGCGTGCTGGATGCCAAGGGCAAGGCCGTGTCGCGCGATGTGCAGATCGGCATCAATAACAACGTCAAAGTGCAGATTCTGGACGGCCTGGTCGAGGGCGATAAAGTGGTGATCGGCGACGCATCGCCTGTTGTGGCGGGGAGTTGACCCATGACCCAGCCACTGTTGGAACTCAAGGGCATCACCCGCAGTTTCATGGCCGGCGAGCGCGAGTTCATTGCGCTCAAGGGTATCGACCTGACCATTCACGCCGGGGAAATGCTCGCGATTATCGGCGCTTCCGGCTCGGGTAAATCGACGCTGATGAACATCCTTGGCGGCCTGGATTACGCCACTGCCGGCAGCTACAAGATCAATGGCATCGAAACTCTCTCGCTGGGCGATGAGCAACTGGCGGAACTGCGCCGCGATTACTTCGGCTTTATCTTCCAGCGCTACCACTTGCTCGCGCACCTGAGTGCTTTGCACAACGTGGAAATGCCGGCGATTTACGCCGGTACTCCCGAGACGCAACGCCACAGCCGCGCACGCGATTTGCTCACGCGCCTGGGCCTGGCGGGGCACACCAGTCACCGGCCGAGCCAGTTGTCCGGTGGGCAGCAACAGCGGGTGAGTATTGCCCGCGCGTTGATGAACGGCGGTGAGGTGATCCTCGCCGACGAGCCCACCGGTGCCCTCGACACCCACAGCGGCAAGGAGGTGATGCGCATCCTAGCCGAGCTGCACGCCGCCGGGCACACGGTGATTATTGTGACCCACGACCCGAAGGTCGCGGCGAATGCCCAGCGCATTGTCGAGGTGTGTGACGGCGAGATTGTCAGCGACAAGGCCAATGACCGTGTCGGGCTGGACGCGCCCACTGAGGCGCCCATCGAGACCCGGCGCAGCGGCGCCCGACGGTTGGTGGCGAGCCTGGGTTTGTTCAAGGAAGCGTTCAACATGGCCTGGGTCGCGCTGATTTCCCATCGCATGCGCACCTTGCTGACCATGCTCGGTATCGTCATCGGTATCACCTCGGTGGTGTCGATCTCGGCCATCGGCGAAGGTGCCAAGCGTTATGTGCTCAAGGACATCCAGGCCATCGGCAGCAACACCATCGACATCTTTTCCGGTACCAGTTTTGGTGACAGCCGCGCGTCAGCCATCGAGACGCTGATGCCGTCGGATGTGGAGGCATTGAATCAGCTGTATTACGTCGACAGTGCCACGCCGGTGGTGGGGCGTAACCTGCTGCTGCGTTTTGGCAATATCGACCTGGATGCACAGGTCAATGGTGTCAGCGACCGCTACTTCAAAGTCAAAGGGCTGAAGCTGGAAGCCGGGATTGCCTTCAGCGAAAACGACGCGCGGCGCCAGGCGCAGGTGGTGGTGATCGACCACAACACCCGGCATCGCCTGTTCGGGCCGAATGTGGACCCGTTGGGCCAGGTGATCCTGGTCGGCAACCTGCCGTGCACGGTGATTGGTGTGACGGCCGACAATAAGAACATGTTCGCCGCCAGCAAGGCGCTGAACGTGTGGGTGCCTTACGAAACCGCGGCCGGACGCCTTCTGGGCCAGCGCCATCTGGACAGCATCACCGTGCGTATCAAGGACGGCCAGCCGAGCAAGGTGGTGGAAGAAAACGTCAATAAGCTCATGCTGCAACGCCATGGCACCAAGGATTTTTTCACCAATAACCTCGACAGCATCATGCAGACGGTGCAGAAAACCAGCCGCTCGCTGGCGCTGCTGTTGTCGCTGATCGCGGTGATCTCGTTGTTGGTGGGCGGCATCGGGGTGATGAACATCATGCTGGTGTCGGTCACCGAGCGTACCCGCGAGATCGGCATTCGCATGGCGGTGGGGGCGCGTCAGTCGGATATCCGCCAGCAGTTTTTGGTGGAGGCGGTGATGGTGTGCTTGATCGGCGGGATGATCGGGATCTCGTTGTCCTTTGCGATCGGCTATCTGTTTTCGTTGTTTGTGAAGGAGTGGGAGATGGTGTTTTCCTTAGGCTCGATCGTGACCGCGTTTGCCTGCTCGACCCTGATCGGCATTGTGTTTGGCTTTGTGCCGGCCAGGAATGCGGCGCTGCTGGACCCGATTGAGGCGTTGGCACGGGACTGACTGGATCAGGTATCACTGACACTGGAGATCAAATGTGGGAGCGGGCTTGCTCGCGAAAGCGGTGGGTCAGCAGTACATTTGGCGCTGACACACCGCATTCGCGAGCAAGCCCGCTCCCACAGGGTTTTTTGGTGATTCAGAGGATTGTGACCGTTCCTTCCTCAGTCGCATACATCCACCGCAATAACGAATGCCGCCCACTGATCCCCAGCTTGATTGCGGCGCGCTTGAGGTAACTCTCGATGGTGTTGACCTTCAGCGTCAGTTGCTCCGCCAACTCCGGTGCAGTGCGCCCGGCTAGCAGACCAACGCACACCTCGAGCTCGCGGTTGGACAAGGTCAGCCCCGATTGCACCAGGCGTTCTTCAATGCGTCGGCGCAGGGTTTCGATGCCCTGGTTTTCCGGCATTGCCGGGTCGTTGTTCTGGCGGCACGGCTGGATCGCGGTGATGTGTTTTTCCACCATCGGCAGCAGCAGCGTGGAGAAGTCCTGCAGCATGCTGCGTTCTTGCGGCGAAAAACTTTCCGACTGGTGCGAGCGGTACACCGACAACACGTAGCTTACATCGTCCTTGCGGCGCGTGAGGTGCAGTTGGGCTGCCGGTTGTTCTGCGCCTAAGGCCACTACCGAATCGGTGTAGACCGGGCTGATCCGGCGGCGGGTATGGCCTTCGGCACCCACCCGCAGCTGCGTGATATGGGTAGCGTCCACTGCCAGTTGGGTAAGGATGAGGTCATGCAGCATACGTGGGAAGTGGCGACTGCCGGTGCTGGCGATGACCTTGCCTATATGTGGGAACAGGTGTGAGTTCATCAGTTCTTCCATGAGTTTCGAGTGCAGGTATTCAGCCTTATAGCGACGGGGTTTAATAAGGTAACCAGGGTGAATAACCTACGGTGATAATCCCCCCGCCGAGACCTATGCTAGTACAGCATTGCGAGCTGAGGGGGATCCAATCTGGAAAAATCAGATTAAAAACGCATAACGATGGTCGGACCTGTCCGACTCACCGTGTGTGGGAAAGTATTACTTGGCATGTAGGCCTTATTTTACTGCGTGCTCTTCTATCATCGCCTGACGCGGGGCGGCGCGGGTGCACTTGGCCAGCGCCTGCTGCACATCCGCCAGCAGGTCGGCGATGTCTTCCAGCCCCACCGACAATCGCACCAGGCCTTCACTGATACCGTGTTGCGCGCGTTCTTCCGGGGTGTAGGTGGAATGGGTCATGCTCGCCGGGTGCTGGGCCAGTGACTCGGCATCGCCCAGGCTCACCGCGCGGGTGAACAGCTTGAGGGCATTCATGAAGCGCCGCCCGGTCTCAATCCCGCCCTTGAGTTCGAAGGCGATCATGCCGCCGGACTGCTTCATCTGCCGCGCCGCCAGTTCGTACTGTGGGAAAGAACGCAGCCCGGGGTAGGTCACCCACTGCACGGCCGGGTGCGCCTGCAAAGCTTCGGCCACTGCCTGGGCATTGCTGCAATGGCGATCCATGCGCAGCGCCAACGTCTTGAGCCCGCGCATCAGCAAGGACGCATCCTGTGGCGACATCACCGCGCCGGTCAGGTCCTTGAGCCCTTGCAGGCGGATGCGTTGCGCCAGGGCCTGGCCGCTCACGGCGATACCCGCAGTGATATCGCCGTGGCCGCTGAGGTACTTGGTGGCTGAGTGCACCACCACGTCGGCACCCAGTTCCAGAGGGCGTTGCAGGTAAGGCGTGCAGTAGGTGTTGTCGACTACCACCGTGACATTCGGTTGCTGGTGCGCAAGTTCGGCCACGGCGGCAATGTCCACCAGACGCAGGTTGGGGTTGGCCGGGGTTTCGCAGTAGATCATGCGGGTGGCGGGGGAGAGCGCCGCACGTAAGGCGGCCAGGTCGGTGAGGTCGACATGGCGCACCTTGATGCCGAACTCGCCAATGCCATGGTGCAGCAGGGCGAAGGTGCAACCGTAGAGGGTCTGGCTGACGATCACTTCATCGCCAGGGCGCAGCAGGGTCCAGAACGTCGCGGCAATCGCGCCCATGCCGGAGCTGAAGGCCACGGCGGCCTCCCCGTTTTCCAGGGCGGCCATGCGCGTTTCCAGCAGGGCCAGGGTTGGGTTAGAGATGCGTGTATAGAAGTGGCCGCTGGCTTCGCCGGCAAAACAGGCGGCGCCGTATTCGGCGGTGGGGAAGGCGAAGGTGGCGGACAGGTAGATCGGCGGAACGAGGGCGCCGTGGTGGTCTTTGGGGTCATAGCCGTGGTGGATGGCGCGGGTGGAAAAGCCGAATGCATTATGTTTATTGTTCATGTCGGGCGCTCCTTATTTCCTATAATGCTATGCTCATAACCAAGGAAGAAAGTTGCAAAGTTTGCCGATATTTCCCGCGTTAAGGGATGGAACGTCCATAAAAATAATGAGTAGAGGCAAGATATGCCCGTCAATCTTGATCGCACTGACAAGGCTCTTTTGAACGCGTTGCAAGGCAATGCCCGTCTGACCGTGGCGGAGTTGGCTGACCGGGTGGCCCTGACCACCTCACCGTGTTGGCGCCGGGTGCGGAGCCTGGAGGAGAGTGGGGTGATCAGTGGGTATCAGGCGATCCTGTCGCCCAAGGCGTTGGGGTATGGGGTGACGGCGTTTGTCAGTATCATGATGGACAGTCATACGCGGGAAATTGCTCGGGCGTTTGAGCAGCGGCTGTTGGAGATTCCTGAGATTGTGGCGTGCCATAACGTGTCGGGGCGGTATGATTTTTTGCTTGAGGTGGTGGCTCGGGATCTGGAGTCGTTTGGGGAGTTTGCGCGGGAGGTGTTGCAGACGTTGCCTTGTGTTAAGGAGATTTATTCGAGTTTTTCGTATAAGTCGGTGCGGCGGTTGCGGGTGATTCCTTTGCCGGAGTGATTGGGTACATATCCGTTGCTGCGGTAGCAGCGGCTTAGGGTTCCGGCCTTACGGCGGGTCACTTTTGTAAAGACACAAAAGCAACCAAAAAGTCTTTGCCCCACCACTCGGATTCAAGCCTGCGTTCGGCCGTCGTGGTTTAACGGGGCGGCTCAGATCAAGATCAAAAGCGAGAGCACGGCGGCCTAGTAGCCGACCTGAGTGTGGCCATCGCCACCATCAACAGCTGGAACCGCCTGGCCGTGGGCTTTCGCAAGATGCCCAAGTGAGCCCTCAGCGTGACTTGAAATACCCGCGTGGCGTGGTGCCGGTCATGCCCTTGAAGAAAGCGATCAACGCGCTGTCACTGGCAAAGCCCAACTCGAAAGCGCAGTAGCCCAGGCTCCGGCCGCTCGCAAGCAGTTCGATGACCCGCATCAAACGCCACTGTTGGCGCCATTGCTGATACCCCAGGCCGGTTTCCCGCAGGAAAATCCGGCCGATGGTCTTGGCGCTGGCGCCAATCTGCTTTTCCAGCTCTTGCAGGGTGGGCGGCAGCGTTTGGAGATCGACCAGCAACGGTGCCAGGCGTTTGTCCTGCGGCAAGGGCAGGAGCATCGGTTGCTCGGTAGCAGCCTGGATTTCGTCCAGGCACAGCCCCAACAAATGGGCGTACCGGCCGGCCTGCCAGTCGGTCTCGAAGGGCGCCATCGCCATCGGTTCCAGCACCGCGCGCAACAAGGCGCTCACCTCGATCACCCGTACCTGTTTCGGCAATTGCTCGGCCAACGCCGGGCTCACATACACCGAACGGTAATCCACGGTTTTGTGCATCACCGCGCGATGGGGTACGCCGCAGGGTATCCACGCCGCGCGCGTAGGCGGCAGCAGGCAAAGTTGGTTGTCCAGGGTGATACGGGTGCAGCCTTGCTGAGTGAACAACAGTTGCCCACGCTGGTGCCGGTGCAGACCGGAGTCATGGTCGCCAAGCAGTGCGGCGATGCCGATGACCGGGGCCGTCAAGCGGTCGGGATCGAAAGATGCGGTGGCGGAGAGCCAGGCCATAGGTTGTCCGATTCGATGGATAAGCTGTCGAAGTTTGGATAATACCCCAGTCGCCAGTCCTTACACTCCTTGCACTGTTAAATGGGAGTGAGTGGGTGATGAACGTTAAAAACCTGCTGGTGCTGGCGATGGCGTTGCTGATGTTTCCGCAACTGGCCCAAACGCTGTATAGCCCGGCCCTGGGTGACATCGGCCGGGCCTTTGCGGTCGGGCCTGAACGGGCAGGGCAGACACTGTCGGTGTACTTCCTGGCGTTCGCCTTTGGCGTCGTGGTGTGGGGCCGGCTGTGTGATCGCTGGGGGCGGCGGCCGGTGATGTTGGCCGGGTTGGCGCTGTACGTTGGCGCCTCGGCGCTGGCCTTGAAAATGACCACGTTCAACGCTTTGCTGCTGGCCCAGGCCTTGGCGGCGTTTGGCGCGGCCGTGGGTTCGGTCGTCACGCAGACGCTGTTGCGCGACCGCTACCATGGCGCCGAACTGGCCCAGGTGTTTTCGCTGATGGGCATTGCCCTGGCTGCCAGCCCGGCACTGGGTTTGTTCAGTGGCGCGACGCTGGTGCAGTACTTTGGCTATCGCGGCGTGCTCACCGGTTTGCTGCTGCTTGCACTGGCGCTGTGGGGTTGGTGCTTGTGGGCCTTGCCCGAGACGCGGCCTGCATCGTTACCGACGGCATCGCTGCCCCAGACCTTGGGCCTGATGCTCAGGGACGCGGGAATATGGCGTTCGGTCGGCTTGGTGGCGGCGTTCAATATTGCACTGTTCGGCTATTACAGCGTGGGCCCGTTTATCTTCGCGCGACAGGGGTTGTCTGCCGCCGAGTTCGGCTACAGCGGCGTGCTACTGGCGCTGGGGTCAGGGCTTGGCGCGTGGCTGAACACGCGCTTGCTCAAGCGCGGCATGAACGGTGAGCAGTTGGTGCTGACCGCTGCAGCTATCGCGGTGCTGGGTGGTTTGTTGGTACTGCTGCTGCAGCACAGCTGGTTATTCGTAGGGCCGATGTTGCTGGTGGTGTTGGCGTTCGGCATGGCGATTCCCAATGTGTTGGGGGCCGCGTTGGTCGCCTATCGCGACCGGCTGGGCACCGCCGCTGCGCTGTTTGGCTTGATGTATTACCTGCTGATCGGTGCCGGGCTCAGCTTGGTAGCCTGGGCCCAGGATCTGGGTTGGAGCCTGTTGATCTGTGGTCTGGCCGCGCTGTGGCTGGCAGCGCCGCGTGTGTTCAGAAGTTGACCGTGGCGCTCAGGCGTGCGGTCAACGGCGCGCCCTGGAACAGGTAGTCATCGCCCATGTATTCGCCCGCGTCGCGCCAGTAGCGCTTGTCGAACAGGTTGTCGACGCTCAGGCGAAACACCGTCTCATAGCCATCGAGTTTGGTGGTGTAGCGACTGCCGACATTGACCACCGCGTAATCCCCGACCTCAACATTGCCGGTGCGGTTGGCGGACTTCTTGGCGCTGTATTGCACGCCGCCGAGCACGGCCAACCCGTTCACCCACGGCAGGGCGTAGTCGGCGTACACGCTGGCGCGCAGTTTGGGCACGTTGATCGCCTGATGGCCTTCGTAATCCGGCGTGCCGCTGCCGTTCACCCGCGCGCGAATCGCCGCCACGCTGGTTGCGATTTGCAGGCGGTCGGTGGCCCAGCCGTTGGCCGACAATTCAATCCCGGTGTTCTTTTGCTGGCCCTGTTGCACGTAGGTGAACTCGATACCTTCGGGCTTGGCGTATTGATAGGCCTGGCGCGTCTGGAACACGGCGGCGGCGAAGCTGATGCGGCGCCAGTCGTATTTCACGCCGGCTTCGATTTGGCGTGAGACGGTTGGGGCAAGGGTGTCGCCTTTATGGGTGGCGAACCACGGCGCCGTACCGCCCAGTGACAGGCCCTTGCTGTAGCTGGTGTACAGCGAGATGTTTTCCACTGGCTTATAGATCAGCGAGGCTTGCGGCAAGAATACGTATTGCTGCGTGTGGCGATTTTCGTTGCCATTCACATCGAAGGCTTTTTCATCCAGGCGTACCTCGCGACCACCGAGGATGGTTTGCCATTGTTCGTTGAAACGAATGCGGTCAGTGACGAACAGTCCGTACTGGCGGCTGTCGAGGTTGCGGTGGCTGTCGTTCAGCGGTTTATCGGTAGGCTTGAAAGTCGGTGCGTCTTCGTTGATGTTGCCGCTGCCGATGTATTCGTTGACCGCTTCGCGTTTGTCGATCACCCGGCGAAACGCGCTGGTGCCAAAGGTCAGTTCATGGCCCAGG